>JAABSU010000120.1 GCA_011390265.1 Spirulina sp. | reverse complement strand
CCGCCACATTGCATGGTTGAGGATGCCCAATAACCCCAACAGCACAAAACCACTGAGGGCAAAAAACCGAAGTCTTTGGGGTGAAATGGTGGAAATCTTCAAGGTCATTAACGCGACAGAAATACCGCAGCATTGTACCAAACAAAAAACCCCCTTTTTCCCATAGAGCCAGAACCAAACAAAAACCCCCCTTTTATCAAAGAGCCAAAACCAAACAAAAACCCCCCTTTTTAAGGGGGGCAGGGGGGATCAATCCCCATTCACGCAGAAAACCTACAGGTGGGTTAAGGGGAGGATCAACCTACCAGAGGCCGCGGATGGGCGCAGGAGCGGGGGCAGGGGCAGCCGTAGCCGGAGGCAGGGGATCAAAGGTAGAGGCCGGCCGATCCGCCATGGACTCTTCCAGTTGGGCCCAGAGCAGAGCGGTGCGCTCTTCAAGGGGGGGAAGGATTTCCGGTGCATCGGTGTAGAACACGCCATAGTGGCGGGGGTTGCTACATTCAGGAATGACGTTGTTCATGCATTGGAAGCTTGTCCGGTCATCGATCATGTAATCCGGCATGGGGATAACATGATCTGCGGGCACTTCGTACATTTCGCCGCCACAGTCCATGCTGGGGTTGTTGGCACAGATGAAGCCGCTGCGGCTTAAGCCATCTTCGGCCAAGTCGTAGATCAGGTTGAGAGCGGAAACGGGATCATAATCGGCGGGATTGGTGCTTAACGTTTGCGCCGTGGCGTTGGGGGCAAAGGCAGCTACCCCAACCAAGCCAATCGTACCCAAAAATAAAGAATGTAAGCGCATTACCATTTACTCCTCGGAATGTTCACACCACAGGCAGGCGTGCCTGGGTTCATGGTTCAGTATATGCCAAGATTTCAGGGGGGATAAGTGGGGGATCGATTTTCTTCCGATCCTCTAGGCCATTTGAAAGATAAAGGTGACTTTATCTTCCTTGCCAAGGGCGATGCGATCGCCCCCCCGCAACCGATGGCGGTTCCCCGGCAAGAGGGGATTGTGGTTAACGTAGGTTCCGTTAGAACTGCCCACATCCTCGACGTAGTAGATCCCCCCTTCAATGCGAATATCCGCATGAACCCGTGACACCACCGCCGAATCCGGGAAACCAGAGACATCAATATCCGGGGGAATCGGGCCGCCGGGTTTGCCAATGTGGATCACCGCTAAATGTTGGGGCAAGCTCAGTTCTGTATCGGTTTGGATATGGAGCAGGCTTGCAACTTGGACTTGTAATTGGGTCGCCGCCGGACTAGGGGCGGGGGTGGGCAATGGGGGCGGGGTTTCTGGGGGAGCAACCGCAGTGGATTCTGGGAGATCAAAAGCACTTTCGTCAAAGTCAATGGGAGGCGGAAAGTCCGGCTCTGGAAAATCGGGTAAAGGGGGAGGGGTGTTTTGTGATTCATTCATAATGACAGGCTCCGAAGGTTGGAGGTTATTGCCGCATTGCCCGCAAAAACTGGCATCGGACTGTACCGATGCGCCACAGTTCGGGCATTGGGTGGTGCTGGGTAAGGGCGTATAGCAGGATTCGCATTGGGTCGCCCCTTCAGGGTTTTGGTGGCTACAGTTAGGACAAACAATCATGGTGATGTGGTTAAGGAATGGGCAAACCCAGGAAGAAATCAGGGGCGGCAATGCACCACAATTACCGAAATTACCGATTTTAGGTCTGAGTTCTATTGCCCATGATAGAGGTTGCCCTTAAATCCCTTGACTTTCCGGTTCTTCCCGTAAAAAAAGTTTAAGGAACACTAGGCGATCGCCACCCCCGCCGCTGCGGCCTGATCCAGCAGCCATCGAGCTTCTCCCTCCGGTTGAATCAGCCGCGAGGGGTATTGCTGGGCATCGCCATCGGGGGCGAAGATGGCGTTAAGGGCCGTTTGTTTGCTCGCGCCAGCAACGAGGAAGAGGATCAGCCGAGCGCGGTTGAGGAGGGGGACGGTGAAGGTGAGGCGGGGCTGGCCGTCTTTGTTGCCGACGGTGATGAGGCGATCGCCCACCCCCAAAGCCTCAGTATGGGGAAATAACGAGGCGGTATGGCCATCATCCCCAATGCCCAACAGGATGATGTCAAAGGCGGGCATGGTTCCGGGGGCAGTTTGGAAAAATTCCCGCAGTTGGGCATCGTGGCGATCGGCATCGGCTTGAGGATCGCCGCCTTGGGTGGGCATGGCGTGGATATTGGCCGGGGGCATGGGGACATGGTTGAGCCAGGCGGTGCGGGCCATGTTTTCGTTGCTGTCGGGATGGGTGGGGGGCACATAGCGTTCATCCCCCCAAAAGATGTGGATTTTTCCCCAGGGCAGATCCCGGCGGGCTAGGGCCTCGTAGAGGGGCTTGGGAGTACTGCCCCCCGCGAGGGCAATGGTGCAATAATCCTGTGTCTTGAGGGTTTGGGTGATGCGATCGCCCATCAATGCTTCAGCACGGGCCACCAAGGCAGCTTTATCGGACAAGACTTCAACGGTGCGGCTCATGGGGGATAAAAATTAACAATAGCTCTAGGCTAGGAGTTCCCTAGGGCTAATTGGGGAAATTGTGGGGAAATTGTAAGGATTCTTTAGCTGGTTGGTGACAATGAGGAGGCAATGAGGGGGCGATCGCTCTCCTTCCGGGTGTCGATCCAGGGGGTTTGGTAAGGTCTGAATCCTATACTCTCAGAGCAAACAGAGCAGGGAGTGAACAACGCCAAAACACGCATTGGGCAAACAGAACAGGGGAAGTGAGCAACACCAAAACACGCACTTCAAGCAATACAAAAGAACTCATCTGAATGCTGAATCCCGCTTAATCTGGTGTAATGATTGCTAAAGACCCATGGATTTGTTGCTTTTTGGAAAATCTTCCCCCCATAGGCTGTCATTTTCAACTGAATTCACTACAATGGCTGACAGCCCAACCAAAATGAAAATCACATTAACGCTCAACTCACCATTAAAGCAGGACAAGTTCTGAGTAGAAGGTCAAAAACGTTACAGTTCGCAAGAATTTTCAACTTTGCTTATATCATCAGTCTGCATTGAAGTTGAAAGTTCGTGCTAATGTTCTCCCCTGATGCTTGTGTTTGTCATCGTGGCTGCTGGCCTGTACGCCATCGACACGAGTGACCCGATGCTGACCATGGTTCTGCAAAATCGATGGTGACAATGTTAAGGTGGTGGGCTGATTCTCTGAATTTGGTCGGTTTTAGTCCGGACAGCCAGATTCGGAACTTTATTAATGACGATGTTCTGGTCTTGAACTGAAGGAGCAAGAGGAAAACAGCATGACTCAGGCGAACTACGATCTCGCAACCATCACACAGCCCCAAAACGATTTGGAGTATCTCATTGATCAGGACGGAGACGATGCTCTGGTCAAGGTAGATGTCACCGAAGATGAGGGGGCAAAACCGAAAAAAGGTGCCACTACCCGCCGTTTGGAACAGGCCCGCAAAAAACCCTACACGGAAGATTCCATTCGGATTTATCTCCAAGAAATTGGTCGAATTCGCCTGCTACGGGCTGAAGAAGAGATCGAGTTGGCCCGAAAAATTGCTGAGTTACTGGAATTTGAGCGGGTACGCGATCGCATCATCGAGGACACGGAAAAGGAACCCACCCTCAAGGAATGGGCCGCTGCCGTTGAACTCACCTACGCGGATTTCCGCCGTCGCCTCTTTATTGGCCGTCGCGCCAAGGACAAGATGGTGCAGTCTAACCTGCGGCTGGTGGTGTCCATCGCCAAGAAGTATATGAATCGGGGTCTTTCTTTCCAAGACCTGATCCAAGAGGGATCTTTAGGGTTAATTCGGGCGGCGGAAAAATTCGACCACGCCAAGGGTTATAAGTTCTCCACCTATGCGACTTGGTGGATTCGGCAGGCAATTACCCGGGCGATCGCCGACCAATCCCGCACGATCCGTCTCCCCGTCCACCTTTACGAAACCATCTCCCGGATCAAAAAAACCACCAAAATCCTCTCCCAGGAAATGGGGCGCAAACCCACGGAGGAAGAAATCGCCACCCGCATGGAGATGACGATCGAAAAACTGCGGTTCATCGCCAAATCCGCCCAGTTGCCTATCTCCCTGGAAACTCCCATCGGCAAAGAAGAAGATTCTCGCCTAGGGGATTTCATTGAGGCGGATGGGGAAACTCCAGAGGATCAGGTGTCGAAAAACTTGCTTCGGGAAGACCTCGAAAGCGTCCTTGACACCCTTAGCCCCCGGGAGCGTGATGTGTTGCGGCTACGCTATGGTCTCGATGATGGCCGGATGAAAACCCTTGAAGAAATCGGCCAAATCTTCAATGTCACCCGTGAGCGGATTCGCCAAATCGAAGCGAAAGCCCTCCGCAAACTCCGCCACCCCAACCGCAACAGCATCCTTAAGGAATATATCCGTTAAGAGATCCCCCCTGCCCCCCTTAAAAAGGGGGGTTCTGAAATTTAACCCCCTTTTTAAGGGGGTCGGCGCAGCCGGGGGGATCGTGGGCATTAAAACGCAGCAGAATTTTCCCTGCCCCCCTAAGCCCTTGCGGGGATCCCCCCTGCCCCCCTTTATAAGGGGGGTTCTAGGGTCTAACCCCCTTATAAAGGGGGTCGGCGTAGCCGGGGGGATCTTGACAGGGGGGGCAAAACTGGCCAAAATGCAAAAAATCCCAATCTCATCGAGACTGGGATCAATAGACTGGTTAGGATTCGGAGTACTGAGTTGGTCGCACAATCTCAGTACTCTGTTTTAATGTTGAGCGCGATTGAGCAGAGGCGCGATTACATTAAACCCCAGAAATGGAGGAGGCCTTTGCCGCTCGCCAGTTCGATCGCCAGAGCGGTGACGAAACCAATCATCGCCAAGCGACCATTCCAGTTTTCTGCACCCGCGTTAAAGCCAAATTTAAACGTGCTGCGTTCTTGGTTTTCCATGGTGTTACCTCGTGGGTTGAGTTGGGAGGGTGTGGTGTTTGTAAACCACCTGTTACTGAATTTAACGAAAATTTACAAATTGTGCAATGCGATCGCCCCCCACTGTCAGAGAACCTTTAAATCTAAGCCCATCCTTTGGGGGCCAAGGGTCTGATAAAATGTTGAGTCTGTCTCTATTTTAAATTGGCTGGAGAATGATTTTATGGCTCGGATGTACTATGACGAAGATGCTAACCTTGATCTGCTCCAGGGCAAAACTGTGGCGATCATCGGCTATGGCTCCCAGGGTCATGCCCATGCCCTCAACCTCAAAGAAAGCGGCGTAAATGTGATCGTTGGCCTTTATGAAGGCAGTCGCTCCACGGAAAAAGCCCAAGCCGCCGGTTTAACCGTCCATTCTGTGGCCGATGCCGCCGCTGCTGCGGACTTGATCATGATTTTGCTCCCCGATGAGGTGCAAAAAGCGATCTACACCGCTGAAATTGCCCCCCATCTCACCGCCGGTAAAGTGCTGCTTTTTGCCCACGGCTTTAATATTCATTTCGGCCAAGTTGTCCCCCCCAGTGATGTGGATGTGGTGATGGTGGCTCCCAAGGGGCCGGGGCATTTGGTGCGGCGCACCTATGAGCAAGGGGAAGGGGTTCCCGCCTTGTTTGCGGTGTATCAAGATGCCACGGGGCAGGCGCGCGATCGCGCCATGGCCTACGCCAAAGGCATCGGCGGCACGCGGGCCGGCATCCTCGAAACCACATTCCGCGAAGAAACGGAAACCGATTTATTTGGGGAGCAAGTCGTGCTCTGTGGTGGTTTGAGTGCCTTGATTAAATCTGGGTTTGAAACCTTGGTGGAAGCGGGCTATCAGCCGGAACTGGCCTATTTTGAATGCCTCCATGAAGTGAAATTAATCGTCGATCTGATTGTTGAAGGCGGTTTAGCGAAAATGCGCGATAGCATTTCCAACACCGCTGAATACGGCGACCTCACCCGTGGCCCCCGCATCGTCACCGATGAAACCCGCGCCGAAATGCGTCAGATCCTCAAAGAAATCCAAAGCGGCCAATTTGCACGGGAATTCGTGCTGGAAAACCAAGCCGGTCGCCCCGGCTTCACCGCCATGCGCCGCCAAGAAGCGGAGCACACCATTGAAGAGGTGGGTAAGGATCTGCGGGCGATGTTTAGCTGGTTGAAAGAAAAATAAGCTGAAATTCGCTTAATTTCAGATGGCGTAACGAAGTAGGGTGGGCAATGTCCACCCTAACTTTATGGCTTATTGCCAAAAAGGAGGGGCGAAAAATTTTTCGCCCCTCCCTCTATCCGCGATAACGTAGCCATCAAATCTACAACCGGATTCCCGATTAGTTTCTTAACCCTTGGATCCACCCCTTGATCAGATCAAAAACACTTGCACCGCCACGATAGAATACCCAAATCACCGAAACCATTACAATCGCAATTAAAATACAAGCCGTTCCCCCCAAACCGGCGATCAGACCATCATCTTCAAACAAACCAATCCCGGTGAAAAAAATCCCCATGGCGGGGAGTGTATTGGTTCCTGGAATAATGATCATCATCGAAATGGCCATGAGGGCGATCGCACTCCCCACAAACAACCGTCCCGGCAATCCCTTACAGATATAGACAAAACGCGGCTTACTCAACGCCTCCAGCCGTCGCAACCAGGGAACCCCCGCCTTCACAAACCGCTGTGCCAAGGTTGTTTTAATCTGCCAATTGGCCACCCGTTGGGGGAGCCAAGGCCGCTGTGAGCCACGGATGAATTGCAGTGCGAGCAGAAAAATCACTAAACCAAAGGGGGTAGAATAGCCCGGAGCCGGGATCGGCAGCGCCGAAGGCAAGGCAAGAATCACAAACAAAAAACCAAAACCCCGTTCACCAGCTAGCAGTAAGACATCATTCAGCCTGACCGTTGGGCCGCGATCTTCTTCAAAAAAATACCGATTCAATTCCACCGAAAGCTTGGCCATAAAAACCGCAATTCCTCAGGAGACCTGAAAATTTTCCCCGGCCAATATAGCACTAATTTCTGATCTCCAAGGGGAGCGGCTTGCGCCACAGTTCGCCAAGGCTGGTTTGCCGGGGACGGGGGCCAAGCCTGGGGAAATTAGGGGCTGATGTTGTCAATTCTGTTGATAAATTCCCCCACCCGATCCACAAAAATTGTCGTGGATTCGTAGGGCAAAACATTACGGCCGGGGATGATTTCCCCTTCGCCGTGGGGTAAATGGTCTAAGTAGGCTTGGAGGCGATCGCCTGCCGCTTCCCGATAGCCACGGGTGACGCTGGAGGCTCCTTTCCCAAAGAGGACGAGGGTGGGGCAGGGGATGGAGGCGATCGCCGCTCCATAGTCCTGTCGCCAAAACCCGGCGAGGAAGGCAAAGACGGCATGACGGCTGTTGAGATCCCGCGAACCCCGATGGAGTTCATCGAGCCATTCTTGATCCACATCTGCCGGATTACCAAACAGTTGCCGTTCTGAAAAGGAGCGGAGAAACTTTTCCCGCCGGGCGTAGCGATAAAAGGCCGCCCCCGCTGGCGTATCAAATAAGTTCCAAGCCAGCTTTTGCTGACTCGGTTTTGTGGGCGTGGTGATTAACCGCCAAGCGGGGGGGCCTGACCAGACCATGCCCCGGATCAGTTCGGGAAAGCGGGCAATGCAGGCGAGGGCGACGGGAGCTAAGGCCCCTTGGATCACCAAAACCACTGGCTCCTGCACGACGGTTTTCACAAAATGCTCTAACTGTGCGCCCCAATCATCGGGCTTGTAGGCGGCTCTGGGCATCGTGCTTTCTCCACAACCGAGGAGATCGGGGTTATAAATCACCCCAGGGTTTTCCTGCTCGTGCCATTGGCGGATAAACCGTTGCCAAAATTGGCGGGAGAGGCCCACACCAATGGGGTGAATTAAGACGATGGGGGGGCCGCTGGCGGTTCCGGTGGGGGGATGGCGATCGTAGGCGCAACGGTAGGATTGCCAGGGATAGAATTGGGTGGTAGGCATGGGCAGGGTGATGAGGGTGATGATCAAAAATGAGGATGGCGGAGGGGCGACAAGTTTTTCGCGCTAACATTCGCCCCCATGGGCAAACTGTGCCACAATTTTAAACCCTGGTGAATTCCCCTGATGCTCTGTACTATGGCCCCAATCCGTTATCCCATTGTTGAAACCTTCCATTCCCTCCAAGGCGAGGGGACTTGGACGGGGGCCAGTGCCTTTTTTATCCGCTTGGGGGGCTGCGATGTGGGTTGCCCTTGGTGTGATACCAAGGAATCTTGGCCCCTGAATCATCACCGTTCAAGGGCGATCGCCCCCCTCCTCACCGAAGCCCAAGCCGCTGCGCCTGCCTTTGTCGTCATCACCGGGGGTGAACCCCTCCTGCACAACCTCGAACCCCTCACCACCGCCCTCCAAGGCGCAAACCTCCGGGTTCACCTGGAAACCTCCGGAGCCTATGCCTTGAGTGGTTCCTTTGATTGGATCACCCTTTCCCCCAAACGGTTTAAGCCTCCCCATCCTGAAATTTATGGCCAAGCCGATGAATTAAAGGTGGTCGTCCAGGATGCCACGGATTTAACTTGGGCTGAAGCGCAAGCCGCCCTCGTTCCCCCCACAATGCCCGCCTATCTCCAACCGGAATGGCACAGCCCTGAAAGTCAAGGGTTCATTGTTGATTATGTGCGGGATCATCCCCGTTGGCGCTTGGGATTACAAACCCACAAACTGTTAGGGGTACGTTGAAAATTGGGGAGCATTGTGGCTGAGTCTTGGACGATTTATAAAGAATTTCGCTTTGAAGCGGCTCACCGTTTGCCTCACCACGATGGCAAATGTCGGCGGCTCCATGGTCATAGCTGGGTGGGCCGGGTCTATGTGAAGGGCGATCGCCTCATTGACACAGGCCCAAAGTCAGGCATGGTCATGGATTTTCACGATTTAAAGGCTTATTTAACACCGCTCCTGGAGAATTATCTAGATCACCATTACCTGAACAAGACGACGGGCCTGGAAAATCCCACCAGTGAGGCCTTGGCGCGGTGGATTTATGGATATTTTGCCCGTTTGGGGCTTCCAGGTTTAGATGCGGTGGAAATCCGTGAAACCTGCACTTCCGGTTGTGTATACCGCCCCACCAATTAGGCTAAATTTTCCCAGATACTGATAGTTTGCCCCGCCATTTTAGCCAAGAACCGACGACAATTCCCACGAGCCAAAAGAGGGGATTGATCCCGTGATCCGGAATGGGGGTTGTGGTGGCAATTTCCTCTATTTTGGGTTCGGGGCCTTTGGGGGTGAGGAGGTAAATATCCCCAGGAGTACCGGTGTGCATGCCGCCGGAGGCGATCGCCAAAATTTGCCCGTGGGCATTAATCGCTGTTGCTGCCCGGAGGCGATAGTCTGTGGTTCCAAAGAGGGGGTGGAAAGTCGTTCCACTAAACCCAGCTAATGTATTAAGGTCATAGGCTTGGCCATCCTCCCATAATGTTGCCGTCCAACCCATGCGCCCAACCATTTGCGTTGAATTTAATCCGTAGTAGTGGGTGTTTGTTGACCACTGATCATACATAGACATTGGGAATAATCGAGGATCAACACCCGGCGACTGATACTCAGCCAGATTGAAACTTGCCGTAGAGCCATCATGGAGATTCATGGCTAATTGGCCATGACCCGATGGCTCCATCACCCAATACTCTTGGGTATTGATATCAAATAAAAACGTGGCACGACTATTATTTTGAGTGAATAACACCGAGCCATTGGGATGCACACCGATAATTCGGGTACTGGGAAATGTGAGGTGAGTTGCTGGGGGTTGAGAATAAAAAGCGGGTAAAACAAAGTTAAGGGGGGTTCTTGTGGGATCAAGTACATTAGAACCTTGATCTGCATCCCAAGCATAGGCCCAGCGCCCTAAACCGGAACTGGTAGAGGGAGTATAAACCTCATAAAAAGCTTGGCTTTGGTCAGTGAGGGTAAACCCACTTTGCAGGTACAGATAGCCACTCGCTCCCACATGAGCCATATTCGGAATATAACCGGGGAGGCGAGTGGCGCTGTAGAGGGTTGCACCGGAGGCGGCCGTAGCACTGAACAAGACAGCGGCACTACTCACTAAAGCAAGCAGTGGTTTGAGGGAATTCATGGTGAAGCATCCTGAGGTTGTGAGGTGTTAACCCGATGCAAGAATGCTGAGGGGGGGGATGGATGAACGGGAGCGTTATCGTGAAGGTCATGCTCAAGCAGAAGAGTGTCAGCAGACTGGCATCGTCCCTAGCAATAAGTATTTATTCCTAGATTTTCTCCAGCATAACAAGGCTTTTGATCATGAAGCTTCAAAAACCAACGAATTTATTCAAAAATTCACATAAAGCGGGCGATCGCTCTCAACATTAACGTTCTCTGTGCTGACGAAAAATTTAAGAGCGCACAATCACAAACCAAAGACTAGCCCCCTAAATTAGGGGGCCGTGGATGGAAAAAATTAGGGGTTAGCCGGTTAACCGTTAAGTTTCTTGGCCAGCATTTGGTTGGTGAGCTTGGGATCGGCGCGGCCGCTGGTTTTTTGCATGATTTGCCCCATAAAGAAGCCTTGCAGTTTCGTTTTGCCAGCGCGGAATTGCTCCACCTTATCGGGGTTCGCCGCCATCAACTCATCGATCATCGCTTCGAGTTCCCCGGTGTCGGAAATTTGGGTCATGCCCTTGCTGGCGACAAAATCCGCCACCGATGCCACCGTTGCCGTTAACAGTTCCGGCAGAATTTCCTTAGCAATCTTGCCGCTGATCGTGCCCGCTTCGATGAGGTTCACCAGTTCCGCTAAACCCGTGGGGGTGAGGGCAATTTCGGTAATTGTTTTTTTCTCGCTGTTGAGGTAGCCGGTGATGTCCCCCATCAGCCAGTTGGTGATTTGTTTGACATCTGTGCCGGTGGCGTTCATGGAGTGTTGCGCAGCAATCGCCGCCTCGAAATAATCCGTCATTGCCCGGTCATCGGTGATCACCCGCACATCGTAGGGGGAAAGCCCCAACTCTGTCGTATAGCGGTGGCGTTTTTGGGCGGGCAATTCCGGCAACTCACTGCGCCACTGCTCCAACTGCACGGTAGAAACTTCAATGGGGGGCAAGTCTGGCTCTGGGAAATAGCGATAATCGCTGGAGCCTTCTTTTTTCCGCATACTGATCGTCCGTTGGCTGCCCTCTTCCCACAACCGCGTTTCTTGATAAAGGGGTTCACCGGCTTCGAGGGCCTTGGTTTGCCGCTCAATTTCGTAGTCGATCGCCTTATGGATCGCACTAAACGAGTTCATGTTTTTAATCTCGATCTTCGTGCCAAATTCCTCTTGACCCACGGGGCGAATCGAGATATTCACATCACAACGCAGGGAACCCTCCTGCATATTGCCGTCACTGATCCCCAAATAGCGAACAATGCGGCGCAATTCCTGGCCATATTCAGAGGCCTCAGCCCCGTTGCGAATATCCGGCTCCGAAACAATTTCCAACAGGGGAACCCCCGCCCGGTTGAAATCCACAAGGGAATGGGTGGAACCGGAAAGGCGATCGCTCCCCGCGTGGACTAATTTCCCCGCATCTTCCTCCATGTGGAGGCGGGTAATGCCGATTTTCCGGTGGCTGATCTCCTTGGTTTGGGGGTCGATCACTTCGATATCCAGCCAGCCATGCTCGGCAATAGGCAGGTCGTATTGAGAAATTTGATAATTTTTCGGCAGATCAGGATAAAAATATTGTTTACGATCAAATTTACTATAGGGGGCAATTTGGCAGTTGAGGGCCAGGCCCGCCTTGACGGCATATTCCAACACCTTCTCATTGAGTACCGGCAACACCCCCGGATAGCCCAGGCAAATGGGGGAAATATTACTGTTGGGCAGCGCCCCAAATTCCGTCGATACCGGGCTGAAAATCTTGGTTTTAGTATTCAGTTGGCAGTGGGTTTCTAGGCCGATCACCGCTTCGTATTTTGTCTGAGTCGCTGT
>JAABSU010000119.1 GCA_011390265.1 Spirulina sp. | reverse complement strand
TGGGTTTAATGGGGATCAAGGTGTGCCAACCCTCGGCAATGGTGGGGGGATGGCTGATCAAGGCGTTGGCCATGGCTTCGATGACTGCCGGGGGAACCAGGCGATCGCGCCCCTGATTTCGTTCTAAACAAAGCGCCAGAGATGTATCCATCTGCCAGGCAATCCATTGTTGTTGGAGGGGGGCCATTAAAGCCAACCAGGCCAAACGGTGGGCCTGTCGGGCATTGGTGGCATCGTAGATCACCGTCTGCCCCTGGGCCACAGCGCCGTAAATTTCATCACCCATGGCCGCTTCAATTTCCGGCCAAGCCCCCTGAATTTGAGCATCGCCATAGAGTTGGGCGCGAATGCGATCACTCGAAACAATCCAAGGCTGAGGCACAACCGCAGCTAACACCTCAGCAAACGTGGTTTTACCGCTCCCCGGCGGCCCAATCAAAAGGTGATGCTTCATCAAAAACGGATTTGAAAGTTAGCCAGTTGGCGGCCGCGGGCAATGGTGAAGAGGGCCGCATTGGGGTTGCTATCGAGAAATAGCAGGAGATCTTCTACGGAACGAATCCGCTGGCGGTTGATGGCGACGAGGCGATCGCCTGGTCTTAACCCCATCCGCGCCGCCAAGGAACCCCGCTCTACGCCTCGAATCATCAAATCCGGGGTCATCGATACACCGAGGCGAATGCCGTTACCCGATGGCCGGGAGGCTTGAGACGGCGGTGGGGCTGGGTTGTCACTGCGGGCTTGCTCGGCGGTGGCAATTTGAGTCCTACTGCGGTTAATCAACGCCTCAACGGCGGCGATATTCGTGGCAAAGCCAATGCCGACATTGCCCCGGTTGGGGGTCATAATCGCCTTATTCACGCCGATTAGTTCACCGTTGGAATTGAGCAGGGGGCCGCCGGAGTTCCCCGGATTGATCGCGGCATCGGTTTGGAGATCCCCATTGGGGGCAATGCGGCTCAAAATACCGGTGGTGAGGGTTCCCGATAGGCCAAAGGGGCTACCGATCGCATAAACCTCTTGACCCACGCGCACCGAGTCGGGACGGGCAGCGGGAAGGGTGGGAAATTGGCGACGGCTGAGAATTTGCACCAAGGCCAAATCATTGGCCCGATCCAGGGCAATCACTTGGCCCTGATGGCGATCGCCCTCACCGGTAATCACCACCACCCGGCCCCGAGGGGCAGATTCCACCACATGATGATTGGTAAGCACCAAACCCGTAGCGCGAATAATACTGCCGGAACCATTGCCCCGGCCGGTATCGATGGTGACTACCGCAGGGCTGGCCTGTTCATAGAGGCGGATGCGCGTCTGTTCTTCCGGCTTCAGGGCCAGGGCTGGCAAGGGAACGAGGGGAGCCGTGGCGACAAATGCCGAGAGCAGGAGGGGAAACCAATATTTCGATTTCAGCATTGCCCAAAATCACAGGAGAAGTGAAAGTAAAGTTAATGGTAGATCAGACGAGCCGAATCTGGGAACAGTTCCTGCTCCCACTCCCCTAAGCACATTGACGACCATCGGGAAGGATCGCCCCGCTCAGGTTTGCCCCCGTGAGCTTCACCATCCAGCGATCGCCCTTCCCCACCTGCGCATTGCGTAAATTTGCCCCGCTCAGATCAGCGCCGCTCAGATCCGCCCCGATTAAATTGGCCCCTTCTAAATTGGCATTGCGGAGATTAGCCTGTAACAAGTTGGCCCGAAACAGATCCGCCTGGCGCAAATTGGCATTTTCAAGGTTAATCCCATGGAGAAAACCATCCCGCAGGTTAGCCCCCATCAGGTTCGCGCCTCGGAGGTTTTGCCCCGATAGATCCCGCTCTTGGAGATTTTTCCCCCGCAAATCTGCCCCTTCGAGATTGGGGGAGGAAGGGCGACGATAGGAGCGGGGGGGATCGGGGGGCCGGGGCGGTTGACGATAGGCACGATAGGCTTCTGGCGGCCGTTGGGTGGAGGAGCGAGGCGGTTCCGGGGGCCGTGGGGATGAATAGGTTTGGGTTGTGGGTTGCGTAGACGCAGGGGGAGGGACAGCTTGGGGCGATCGCTGTCGTAACATATCCCGGGCGTGGTTAATGTCCTTGAGGCGAGCAGCGGCTTTTTCTTGCAAACGAGGGTTATCCTGGGGAAGGCGATCAGGATGCCAAATAAAGGCTAAATCTTTATAGGCCTGGTTAATGTCCTCCAGGGACGCACCCGGTTCGAGACCCAACACTTGATAGTAATGGTCAAAAGAATGAGTCATCGGTTCAAGGCCAGCGGAGATTAATCATTTAGCATAGTGCGATCGCCCCTAACCTTGCCAGAATATTAAAGAAAATACCGGAATTTCTCCAAAATTTCCCAACCCATGGCCATCTCCCCCAAAGCCTTTGCCGCGTTAAAAGCCCGCCTTGCCCGTACTGTGGTGGGCCAAAATCAGACGATCAATGCGCTCCTCGTTGCCCTCTTAACCGGGGGCCATGTGATCTTAGAGGGGGTTCCCGGTACGGCTAAAACCCTGTTGGTGAAACAGATTGCCCTCAGTCTCCAAGCCCAATTCCGCCGCGTCCAACTCACCCCCGATGTCCTGCCCGCCGATATCATCGGCACCCACATTTTTGACCTCAATAGCCGCACCTTCACGCTCAAACAGGGGCCGGTGTTTACGGAAATTCTCCTCGCCGATGAAATCAACCGTACTCCCCCCAAAACCCAAGCGGCACTCTTGGAAGCGATGGAGGAGCGACAAGTCACCCTCGATGGTGAAACCCTGCCCCTTTCGCCGCTGTTTTGGGTGATTGCCACCCAGAACCCCCTGGAGTTTGAGGGAACCTATCCCCTCCCAGAGGCGCAGTTAGATCGGTTTTTATTTAAAGTGGTTGTTCCCTATCCGGCGGTGGAGGCGGAAAAACAGATGTTGCTGAATTTGGGGGCGGCCCCCCAGGATCAGGAGCCGCCGGTTTTAGATGTGGCGATGATTTTGGCGGCCCAGCGGGCGGCCCAGGGGGTGAAGGTGGCGGATGCGGTGGTGGATTATTTGCTGGCTTTGGTGGGGCGATCGCGCCAAACCCGTGATCTCGCCCTCGGAGCTTCCCCCCGCGCCGCCGTGGCCTGGTTTCGGGCCAGCCAAGCCTATGCTTGGTTAGGGGGGCGAGATTTTGTCACCCCCGATGATGTCAAGGCGATCGCCCCCGACCTCCTCCGCCATCGCCTCATCCTCTCCCCCGATGCCCTCCTCGACGGCGTAACCGTAGACACCGTAATCCAAGGGTTGCTCAACGCCGTCCCCGTCCCCCGTTAGGTGATCAAAAATTTTCGCAACTCAAAAATTTTTTAAGCAAAACTTTGCCCAATTTCCCTATTTTATGCTACGGTTATAAACCGTGACACAAACGCGGCTCAGTAGCTCAGTTGGTTAGAGCAGGGGACTCATAAGCCCAAGGTCGGCAGTTCAAATCTGCCTTGAGCCATTTAAAAATAATCGGTAGGGGCGAAACATTTTTCGCCCCTTTGCTGTATCGATGGCAGGGGCGATCGCCCCTGCCCCGTCATTAAGGTGATCCAGAATACCTTGGGCAGAAATATACGTTTAAGCAACATAACCATTGTTTATGTTACAGAAACTTAAGACTTTCATTACTAATGCCCCACCGTTGGGCTGGGATTTTCCCGTAGTATCAAATTAGAGAAACCGAACTCAGTCGATTTCCATCAGAACTGAGGGAAGTCCAGGCTGCTATCCACATAGAGAGGAGTTCTACAATGGCAACCTATAAAGTTACCCTGATCAGTGAAGCCGAAGGCATCAACACCACTATTGATGTTGACGATGATGAGTACATTCTCGATGCAGCAGAAGAGGAAGGCATTGACCTGCCCTACTCCTGCCGCGCTGGGGCTTGCTCCACCTGTGCCGGTAAAATCACTGCGGGTACGGTTGATCAATCCGATCAATCCTTCTTGGATGATGATCAAATCGAAGCCGGTTATGTGCTGACCTGTGTGGCCTATCCCACCTCAGACTGCACGATCCAAACCCACCAAGAAGAAGCCCTCTACTAGAGTTTCACCCTGGTATTGATCTCAAAAAGGAGCATTCACCATGCTCCTTTTTTGCGATCAGAGAGAATCAACGACCTCGCTCAATTGCATTTAAGATGGGGAGAGAGCAAATCTCCCCCTCTCCCCTCTCGTAGCGGTTGAACTATGACACAATCCCCACAACGTCCCCCGGCTCCCCCTCGTCGCGCCCCGGCTCCCCCCCCTGGGCGACGGCCTCCCGCTGCACCCGCCGGTGATGTCACCCAACATATGCCCGCTGACCGCCGTGCGGCCCCTCCCCCTCGGGCCCAAGCAGCGGCCCCGGCTCAGGAACGTTCCCCTGGCCAACCCAGTTGTCAAGACATTATCGATTTAGCCAATAAAGAAGGGTATTCCGATATCCACCTCGGCGTAGGAGAAGAGCCGAGGGTGCGCGATCGCGGCGAAATGGCCAAACTCGATTTTCCCGTCACCGATGCCCCAACATTTTGGAGTTGGATGCGGGAGATCGTCACCGAGCAGGAACTGCAACAATTCAAAGACACCAAAGAGCTAGACACTGCCAAGCAATACGACTTTGCGCGGGTACGGATCAACGTCTTCGACTCCCTCACCGGCCCCTGTATCGTCATGCGGTTGATCCCGTTGAAAATTCTCACCATGGAGCAACTGCGCTTGCCGCCCGTGTTTCGGGATATTTCCGATTCCCATAAGGGCCTAGTGTTGGTGACGGGGCCCACCGGTTCCGGGAAATCCACCACCATGGCAGCGATGATTGACTACATCAATAAAGAACACGCCAAACACATCATTACCATTGAAGACCCGGTGGAGTTTGTCCACCAAAGTAAGAAGGCGCTGATCAAACACCGGGAGGTGGGAACCCATACCCTCCTATTTGATAACGCCCTCAAGGCCGCCCTACGGGAAGATCCCGATCTAATCCTGGTGGGGGAAATGCGGGATAAAGGCACGGTCAACACCGCCCTGAAAGCAGCCCAAACCGGTCACTTGGTCATGGGAACCCTCCACACCAACAGTGCGGTTAAAACCATTGAGCGGATTTTGAACCTCTACACCGCTGACGAGCAACACGCGATGCGGATTGCCTTGGCAGAGTCGCTAGTGGCGATCATTGCCCAGGGGTTATGCCGCACCACTGACGGTAAGCGGGCGGCGTACCACGATATTTTGATCAACACGGAAACGATGAAGGAGTACATCGGTAAGGGCCAGTATGAGGAAATGCACGAGTTAATGACATTGAGTGAATTTGATGGCATGTTGACGATGAACCAAGCCCTCTATGCCCTGTATGAAGAGGGCCGGATTACCGAAGAAACGGCTTTGGAACAATCCCCCACCCCCAATGAAATGGCCCAAATACTCCGGGGTCGGGTTTAGGGTGTGGCCAATGTAGGCCATCACAACATGCCGGAACAGTTTAAAGGAATTGCACTGTTCACACCAGCGGGTGATGTCATTTATGCCATTGATGCCAATAAACAGCGTCGATGGCATGGTGATCTCTGTGTTGCGCTCCAGGAGTTATTGGGGCTGACGGAGCCGCCTCATTTTCTCGTGCCTTTTTATACGGCGACCATTGATCGGTGGTGGGATGCCCATAGTCAACAGTTGCGGGTGGTAGCGGAGTTACATCCTTTAGTTCAAAAGTATCAGGCTTTACTGAATGTAATTTTTCAGATGCCGGATGTGGTCTGGCAGTTAATGCCCTGGCAGGCAGATACACCGGAATTGCAAATGATTGAAACCTACCGCGATCGCTTCCCGGCCCTGTGGGAGGAACAAAACTTAATTGTTGCCTATGAACAATGGCAAAACCGCAACCAAGATTTAACGATTTTGGGGGATGATCTCACTCCTCCGACGGTGCAAAACTATGTGTTGCGTTTGTTTGTCTCGGGGGACAATACGCTAACGGAGCGGACGCTGCAACAACTCCATGAATTACTGGAGGTGAGTTTACCGGGGCCTTACAGCCTCAAGGTGATTGATATTTATAAACACCCAGAAATGGCGGAGCAAGACCACATTACGGCAATTCCCACCTTAATCCGTGTTTCCCCAACTCCGACACGCCGTATTGTGGGGGAATTCACCGATCCACAGCGATTTATTGAGTTATTGGCGGGGGGTTAGGCGAGATCCCCCTGGCCGGAGGGAGGTCAGTTATTCAGGTAGCGATTAAGGGAGCCAAGGATATTGGCGGAAATCTGGGGGGCGTTTTTCGAGGAAAGCCTGTTTCCCTTCGCTGCCTTCGGCGGTCATGTAGTACAGCAGCGTTGCATTACCCGCCAATTCCTGTAACCCTGCTTGACCATCACAATCGGCATTAAAGGCAGATTTGAGGCAACGGATGGCGATCGGGCTTTTTTGGAGAATTTCCTCCGCCCACTGCACCCCTTCCGCCTCTAGTTCCTCCACAGGAACCACATGATTGACTAGCCCCATTTCCAAAGCCTGCTGGGCGCTGTACTGACGACAGAGAAACCAAATTTCCCGCGCTTTTTTCTGCCCCACACACCTGGCCAGGTAGGATGCCCCAAAGCCGCCATCAAAGCTGCCCACCTTGGGGCCGGTTTGGCCAAAAATGGCGTTATCGGCGGCAATGGTGAGGTCACAAATGAGATGGAGCACATGGCCGCCGCCGATCGCATAGCCTGCCACCAAAGCAATCACCACCTTGGGCATGGAGCGGATCAACCGTTGCAGGTCGAGGACATTAAGGCGAGGTGTTCCCTGAGCATCCAAATACCCCGCTTCCCCCCGAACAGACTGATCCCCCCCAGAACAAAAGGCATATTTGCCATCACTGTGGGGGCCGGCTCCGGTGAACAGCACCACCCCAATGCGGGGATCTTCTCGGACATTACAAAATGCGTCGTAGAGTTCCTGCACCGTTTCGGGGCGGAAGGCGTTGCGTTTATGGGGGCGGTTGATCGTGATTTTCGCGATGCCGTCGGTCTTGTGGTATTGGATGTCTTGGTAGGCTTTAACCTCTTGCCATGCGATCGCCATCTTGAGCTTGTCCATAAATCGGTTTCTCTACGATACCGGAGCCGGGGACGATGGGTGTGGGATCTCGGCAAAATCTTAAAATAACATTAAGAAATGATTTTGGTAGCTTTAACTTTGAGGGGCTAGCAGGATGGGCTAACTTGGGGACAAAGTTGTTAACCCTCTCAAAAAATTGTCAGAAATTAGCGCGGCTCAGGGTCGAGAAATCTGGCCAATTCCGGTTTAGTGTTGTGGCAAAAACTGGCGATCGCTCAAGGATGGGCATTGCCGATGTGATCGGGGTTAACCCTCTGGGGATCAAGGAAAACAGAGCATATTTTGATGTAATTCCGTTGACATTCGCCATTGAAAAGAGATAATGAAAGAGAGCGTTTCCATCCGTTTATCAATCCCCTTTAAATCTCTTAACAAAATTCTGTGTTTAAAAACTGAGGTTACTATGATTAAGATTGAGCAAATTTATTGTCCAAATTGCGGGAGCCATGCTGAAAAACGCTATTCCAGTAAGCACAACACGATTCAAGTGGAATGCCCCGCCTGTGATTATTTTCTGTTGAGTTGTGCCAAAACCGGCAATGTGCGGGAGGCCTACGCCCCCGGCATTGCTGCGGGTTGATCTTTAAAATAATGCAGGGGATGGGGAGGGGCGAAAGATTTTTCGCCCCTACAGGGTGTGGGCGATCGCCTCAATCCCCTTTAAAAAATCCTCGTTTTGCCAATTGGCCGTGAGGCTGGCGGCGATCGCACAGCCCCCGGCCCCCACTCCCTCCTTGACATAGCCTTGTTCATAGGCTCTAAGCGTGGGGATCGTAGCGTTGGCAAAATTGAGTTGAGTGGCGAGCAACGGCACAGGGCCTATGGTTTCCGCCAGGCCTACCGTATCCCCCGTTGAATCTTCCGCCACCCAGCGGGTCGTACCCACGACGATTTGCGCCGGTTCCCAGGGGATGCCGTGGTAACGGTGCACCGCCTGAGCCAAAGCATAGACCGCTAACATTTGCGTTCCCCCCGCCAACAACACCCCCCCGCAACCACTCGCCGCCATCGCCATCCCCACCGCCACGCACTGCATCGGATCGCCCACGGCAGCTAATACCATCAAGGGATCAGGATTCGGCCCTAAACCGGCCTGGGTTAATCCCATTTGCACCAAAGCCAATTTTTCGCCATGGTTGCATTGGGGATGGGAACTATTCACCTTGCCCGCCGCCGCAATGCCCAACCCCAACAGCACTCCTAAAGCCGTCGTCGTTCCCCCCACCACACATTCCCCAATCAGGAGATAGCCATCATCCCCACCGAGGCGATCGCCCCAGGTTAACCCCTGCTGAACCAAATCCTTCACCACCCCCAAGGGCAACGCCGCCCCCGTCGTCACACATTGGGCCGGCATCCCCCCCAGATCATGGCAGGGAACCGCAGGCGGCTGGGGCAGACCACTATTAAAGAGATCCACCGGCATTCCTAACCCGGCAACCACCGCCCGACTGATCAAAACCGGCGAGGCTCCTTGCGTGAGCGGGGGGAGGGGGTAAGCTGGATCGGGGCGGGGGCCGTTGATTAAAAATTCTGCATCGGCGATCGCCGTATATTGTCGATCTGTCGGCGTGGCCCCCGCCGCTGAAATGCCTGGGCGTAAACCCGTTGCCGTAAAGCCCAAAATACAGGCAAAATGGGGACGTTTGCGCCGCTGTTGGGCTAACCAAGCTTGCCCTTGTCCGGGTTGCGTGTAGAGTTTAATCATGATTGTTGTGCGAGCCGATTCTCCCCTATGAAGATTCCCTCTGTTTTGAAGCTTAACCTGTGGCAGGGTTTTCTTTGGCTTGGCCTGGGTACAGTCACCGCTGGGATTGTGATCATCGGTATGGGTCAAGTCGCTTCAGTTCCAGGAATTGGGGCTTTAACCGTGGGACTTTTGTTCATCGGCATTGCTTTGGGGCTACGCAGTGGCCTATGGCAACGGCTAGCGCAGCAACGTTCCACCCAAGTCAATACCAATGGCCTGATTGCCACCTTAGCGGTGTTGGCAATTTTAGCCTCGATCAATGTCTTGGCGGTGCGCTATTCCACCCGTCTCGATATCACCGAAACCAAACTATTTACCCTCTCTCCCCAAACCGAGGCGATCGTCAGCAGCTTAGATGAACCCCTCAAGGTATGGATCTTTGAACCCGTCCCCAACCCCATTGATCAAACCCTCCTCAACAACTACAGCCGCCTCAACAATTATTTTCGCTACGAATACGCCGATCCTCAATTTGATGTCACCATTGCCAATCGCTTCAATGTAGAACGGATTGGCGAAGTCCATCTTGAGTATGGGCGCAAAACCCAACTGATTCAAACGCTGCGGGATGGTAGCCCCCTCTCGGAAGTGCAGATTACCAACGGCATTGAAAAGATCCGGCGCGATCGCCCCTCAATCATTTATTTTCTCCAGGGCCATGGGGAATTACCCCTAGATCCCGTCGAAGGGGGCCTCTATGAAGCAGTCAATCACCTCAGGGAAAAGGGGTATCAAGTAGAAACCTTGGATATTACTGCCGTTGGCCAAGTCCCCCCTGCAACCACTGTCCTGATCATCGCCAGTCCCTCCCGTGCCTTGTTTGGGGGAGAAATAGCGGCGATTAACCGCTATCTAGAGGCGGGGGGGAGTGCGTTTATGCTCTTTGATCCCGAAACCTTCTCCGGTTTAGAGTCCCTATTGACAGAATGGGGCGTGACCCTCGATGGCCGGCTCGTGATTGATGCTTCTGGGGCGGGGGATGCGGTCAATTTGGGCCCGGCAACGCCCATCGTTACCAACTACGGCAGCCATCCGATTACCGCTACTTTCCAAAACAATATTTCCTTTTATCCCCTGGCCCAGGCAATTCTAATCGATCCGCCGGAGGAGGTAACGGCAACGCCGCTGGCAATTACGAATAGTGAAAGTTGGGCCGAGCGGAATGTGGCCTCAGAAAACCTAGAATTTAATCCTGAAGTGGATCAACCCGGCCCTTTAAATTTAGGGGTGGCCTTGAGTCGGCCCGCTGATCCCGACCAGGTGGCCCAACGGTTGGCGGCCATTGAACCGGAACCGGAGCCTTTTAGGATTAATCCCTTGGACAGTGAGGAGCCAAACGCCCCCGAAGCAGGGGAAGAGCTTGAAGAACCTGAAGCAGCAGCAGAACCTGAAGAACCGGATCCAGAATCTCGCCTCGTGGTGTTTGGCAATGCCACTTTTGCCAGCAATGGCTGGTTTGGGCAACAACTGAATGGGGATATGTTTTTGAATGCGGTGAAATGGTTGGCGGATGAGGATGATGATCTCCTGGCGATCCGGCCAAAGAATTTAGAAAACCGGCGCATCTACCTTTCTTTGGAACAGGCAACATTGTTGGGCTGGTTGGCAATTATTATTTTTCCGGGGTTGGCATTTATGACGGCTGCGGTGATCTGGTGGCAACGCCGATAAGTTGCGATGTTGCCAACGGAGTTGCTGCACTATCGGTTTCGTGGGGAAACAGTGATTCCCCAGCGGTTGCCCCTGGATGAACGCATTTTAGGGATGGCGGAGGAGGCGATCGCCGCCTTCACCGATTACCAAGGCCAAACCCAAGGCGCGTTGGATGAACATCTCCAAATCCTCGAAGGGGATAGCACCGACTACCGGATCAAGCGGGGTTTTGCCCATATTTTGCGCAACAGTTTCAGCACGTTTGAGATGATCAGCCCCTTGGAGCCGATGGAGTTGCGCGATCGCCTCTTCACTCTTGCTGCCAAAGCTCCCCCCACCCCCACCCATCGCGCCCAAACCTTGGCAACATTAGCGCAACAACTTAGTGAGGAATTAGACAAGCTGGTGTTGCCCGCTGCCATTGAACAGGGCCTCTATGCCGATCTCCCGGAAAACCGCATCCTCACGCAATTTGATCCCCCCAATCCGGCGGATTTAATCCATCGCTACAACCTGGCCCAAGTGCAAGGCATTTTCTACAAAGCTAGCGAGGTGATCATTCAAGCCCATCGCAACGTGCCAGGGCAATATAAATTGCTCTTTCGCTACCTCAAGCTCTTTCAACTGATGACCTACATCGAAGGGGATGTAGACCACGGCTTTACGATCAGCCTCGATGGCCCCACCAGCTTATTTAAACCCAGCACCCGTTACGGCCTCGCCTTTGCGAAAATGTTGCCGGCGTTGCTCCATGTGACGAAATGGAGCCTGAAGGCAACATTGCAACATAAGGATTCCTATAGCAAAGGCGTGCGTCAGGGGCAATTCAGCCTTGATCAGGGTTGCGATCTCGTCACCCATTACCCACCGGGGAAACCCTATGACAGTATGCTCGAAGCCGCCTTTGTGGCCCGCTGGGAAAAGCTGAAAACCCCGTGGCAATTGGAGCGGGAAGTGAATTTAATTCCCATCCCTGGAAGTGTGATGATCCCGGACTTTCGCCTCGTTCATCCGGATGGGCGGGATTTTATTTTGGAAATTGTGGGGTATTGGCGACCGGAATACTTACAAAAAAAGTTCCGTCAGGTGCAACAGGCGGACGTGAACAATTTAATTCTGGCAATTTCGGAGCGGCTCAATTTGGCCAAAGCGGGGGTTAATCCCCAAACCATCCCGGCGCGGGTGGTGTGGTTTAAGGAGAAGCTCAACCCTAAGGATATTTTGGCGTTATTGGATTGAACCATCATGGGTGTGCAATTACAAACCAGTCCAGGGACGGGGGATTTAGTGCTGGGGAATCGGTTAGCGGTTGCGCCAAGGGATGGGTTGGTGTTGGGGGGCAGGGTTGATCCTGAGCCGGAACCCTATTCGTCGCTCCATCTGCGGGATCTACCCCCGGATTTAGCCGAAGCGGTGGCGGGTCTTTTGGATGCCTCCCTGGTGGTAAAACGTCAGGCCTATCGTCGCCTGCGAGATCTCCCCGATCGCCAGGTACAAAAAATTCTCCGGTCATTTTTGCCCTATGGTTT
>JAABSU010000118.1 GCA_011390265.1 Spirulina sp. | reverse complement strand
GGCGGCGATCGCATCTTGGCGAATTTCCGCCTCCGTCTCGCGGGCAATGGGCACACCAAACACCGCCATAATCGCATCGCCAATAAATTTATCGACAATGCCCCCCTGCTCTAGCACCACATCGGTCATTTCCCCCATGTAGTCATTGAGCCAAGCCATCAACGCCTCCGGGGCCATGGCTTCGGCAATGGTGCTGAAGCCTTTGAGGTCGCTAAAGAGCACCGTCGCGGTGACTTTCTGCCCCGGTAAACGCCCGGATTGGAGGAGATGCTCCCGATCGCGCCAAATCGCCTCCGCCACCTTCGGGGTAACATGGCGGCCAAACAAATTCATCACCGTTTGCCGTTCCCGCCGCTCTAAATGGGCGGTGTAAAGCGTGACGGCGATCGCCCCTCCCCACAGGCCCAAATAGCCGGGAACCAAGGGCAACCATAGCCCCCAACCCTGAAAGGCCACCAACCCACCGGCCAAGATCAACCCACTGGCCAGGCCCCCCTGCACCCAACCCCAGGGCGGCACAAACTGCCCCAGGGGCCGCTCCCGCTGCTGCCGCCAACTAATCCCCACCCCTAAGGTGCTTAACGCGCCGACCCATAGCCATTCCCCCCACACCGGTAGGGTGGTAATCCCAGGGCGGCCATCTAGGGCGAGGGAGAGGAGATGGCTGATCATATTGGCTTGGATTTCTACGCCAGCGGTGCGCTCGGGGGTAGTGATGCGATCGCCACTGTAGGGGGTATAGAAAAAATCATTGAGGCTCATGGCCGTTGCGCCGATCAGGACAATGCGATCGCGGAACAGATCGGGGGCGATCGTCCCGTTTAACACCTCCCGCATCGCCACCGTTTGAAAAGATCCCCCCCGCCCCCGATAATTCAACAAAATCTGATAACCCCCCGCATCCACGCCCCCATAGCCGCCATCATCGCCCGTGAAGGGGTACACCGTCCCCTTCCCCCAATGGAACACCAGGGGCCGATCCGGGTCAGGCTCCGGCGTAATCCCTTGGGCTTCCAAGTAGAGGCTGGCCAGCACCATCGCAAAGGAGGCCACCGGCTCCTCCCCCTTCACCATCGACAACACCGCCCGCCGCAACTTGCCATCAGGATCCACCACCACATTGTTAAACCCCACCTGGCCGTTTGCCGCCAAAGCTGGAGGCGGTGCAACCCCTTCAGCGGGGTGATCTCCTGCCACCAGTTCAATGCCAATCAGATTGGGGGTATTTTGAAAAACCGCCACCAAGTCCTCATGGCCCGGCTTCACTGGCAAATCTCGGTAGAGATCTAAACCAATGGCCGCCGGTTTCTGGGCCTCTACTTGGCGCAGGAGTTGGGCTAGGTGTTCATCAGGAAAGGGCCATTGCCCCAAGGCCCGCAAATCCAGTTCATCAATGCCGACAATCACAATCCGGGGGTCGAGGGCCTGGGGGGGGCGCGATCGCACCAACCCATCAAAACCAGATAACTCCCACCCCTGAAGCCATCCCAAAGCCCGGATCGTCAAGATTAAAACCGTCACCGCTGGTGCGAACAACCAAACCTGATGCCGATGGTGGAAAATTGCGCTCAGTTTGGGCCGTTTCATTGGCATGGATGAGAGTAAATGGTGGGTTAGACCCCTAGCTGGTTGCCTCTCCACTGTAATCCTTCCCCTCCGTTTGGTGACAGTTTGGCGACAGTCCGGCCACTTTCCAGTGAGAGGGAACCATCGGCGCTAAATCGACAGCGCTGCGGTTCCGCCAACCCATTGGCAAAATGTCCCGCCCCATCGGCCCAATAAAAGCTAAAAAATAGCGGTTCCGGGACATGGGGATCGAGCAACTTGCCTGCGTAGCCGTTGGGGGCCAGGAGGCGGGCTGATGGGCAGAGGGGGGGAAATGTTTGCCGGGCTAAGGGTACTGGTTCGGAAACTAGGTAATAGGTTCCCGTTGCACATTGGCCCGGGCCCAAATGGTGGTAACGCGCCTCACTACAATCGCGGTCTTGGGCAGAAAACAATAAGTAGAGGCGTTTGGTTTGTCCCTGTGTTCGCCAAAAGACTTGGGGGACTTCCAATTGATAAAATTCGTCGGACTGATGGAGCACTTCAACTGTTGACCAGTTTAACAAGTCGTCGCTGACGCTATACACCACCCGGCCCCCCGCATCAGGGGAGGCTTCCCCAGCGCGGGCGCAAATAAAGGCATAAAACCGGCCCTCTTCCCCCTGAATAACAGCGGGATCTCGCCAGGCCACGCCATCAAAACCGGAGGCTCGGCCGGGGTTGGGGAGAATTGGCCCATTTCCCCACCGTTGCCAATGGTGAAGGTCATCGGAAAGGGCAAGGCCGATCTGTTGCGATCGCTGCCATTCATGGGGAGTCCATACCGGCTCCTCCCCCCGGCAACGACTGGTATAGAAAAAATAATATTGTCCCGTCTGGGGATGCTCAAGGATGCTCCCCGTCCAGATGCTTAAACTATCCCAAGCTTGGCGATCGGGGTGGGGGGCCAAGGCGGGCTGTTGGGGAGTGAGTTCCTGCCAGCCCCAAGGGGTATGGCGGGCATGGCCGACGGTGGCGCAATTATGGCGGCGTTCTGGGTGATGGCCGCAGGCTTCCCGGTCGGCCTGCAAATAAAAAAGGTGCAGATCTTCGCCAGCCTGGACAAACCAAAAATCCCAAATATATTGATCCAATGGAAACCAAGGCATTACTGATTCCTCCATCAAAAAATCCCCTCCTCATCTTTACAGATGAAGCAGGGGATTTTGACAATAAAAAATGCGTTAATTAAGCATCTTTTTCAATGTGAATGAAGAGTAAACCCATCACCACTGCGGGCATCAACCAGCAGACCAGGGGAATTAGAATCCAAGGCAGGAAAGAAGCTGCATAATCACCAGTCATCTCAATAAGTCTCCAATTTCAAAAGGTTTGGTCAAAAACTAACACAAAAATTCAAACTGCGGTTAATTGACGAATCCGCGCAGGATTGCATCAATGACACTAAAGTTTTCTAACAGGAAGAAGGCGAGGAAGGCGCTGCCCATGCCGCCGACAAAAAAGCCAGCGGTGAACTGACTCCATCCCTCAGAGCTTTGCAGAGAATCTTTGTCATTGGTGGCTTTGCCTTGGAAGCTGACGATCCCGTAGGCAGAAAGGCAGGCGGTGGCGATCAGCAACAGGGCGGCACCGCAGATTAAGCCGTTGATGTTGGCAAATTCCGTGGCCCGTTGGGTTCCGAGGATCACCCAGGGGCCGCCGATGAAGTAACCGTGGGCCATGCCGATTTCCAAGCCCCGCAGCAGGGGAGATAGGCCGGGACGGTAGGCGGGAAGGTTGCCAATAAAGGTACGGGTAAATTCAGAGTCACTGATCGGGGTGGACAAATGGCCCGTCTGGGGATCTCCCAGATAGGGCTTTACCATCTGATTACTGGAAGTTGTCATGAAGATTTACTCCTATTCTGTAAAATTCTGGATCAGAACTTTAAGCTCATATTCTAGGGAGGCCAGGGCGTTTTCGTCTGGAAAGCTTGAGATAACTTTAGAAAAGTTCATCAAATTTGCTTAACGACCGGGAAAGCCTACATAGGCGAAGTATGTGACCATGGGTACGACTGTGGCGACGACCAAGAGAACGACGACCCAGACGGTGGCGCTACGGTCGTCGGTTTCTTCGGCGGTGGCGTAGGTGGCTTCGACATCGAGGGCGGCGATTTCCGGTGCGCCGGGGTCGGGTTGACCGGAGAGGATGGCGATGAGGCGATCGCCCGTATCCAACAACGCTTGGTTATATTTCCCGCCGCGCCGTAGGGGTAGGAGTAGGGTGTCTTCGGTGATGCTGGTGCTGATCTCTGGGGTGAGCAGGTCGCTGGCTCCGGTTTGGATTGCGCCTTGGTTGGTGAGGCTGGCTAGGACGAGGAGGGTTTGGTTTTCCTGTTGTTCGGGGGTGGGGAACCATTGGGTGAAGAGGCGATCGCTAAAGGCGGCGATGGTGTCGTCGTATTCGAGGCGATCGATGGTGACGAAATGCACCTGTTGCCCGGTTTGGTCTGCGAGTTTTTCTAAAGATTTATTGAGATTGCTGGTATTAATCCGGCTCAGGAGGTTGGCGGTATCGATGATGGCGTTGGTCGTGGGGCTGGGGATTTGGTCAACGGTGGCGGCGTTGGCGGGACTGAGCCAGAGGGTGAGGCTCAAGATGAAGGCTCCGCAGAGGATGAGGGCATTCCGTAAAAACCGGGGGGGGAAGGGTATCGGCATTAGATCACAGCAATGATAAAGAATGTAGATGTCTATTTTAAGGGGTGGGATGGTGTGGGTGAGGATCATTGTTGAGAATGCTATCAAACCCATGGTGTAGTCTGGCCAATTTTGTGGGCTGCTCCAAATGGGGGGATTGGATAGTTTTGGGAAGTATGGCCCTACAGCGTCGGTTACTGGTGTCGGCGGGTTCGCTGTTGATGACTTCGTTATGTCCTGCTCTGGCTCACGCCGGAAGCATCCTCACTGAGGATGGGGTTAAGGCGTTACTGGGGGCGATCGCCAGTGTGGCGGGTAGCGATTTGGCCGCTGCCGTGGGAGTAGCACGGCCCATTGAGTTAGGGCAGGATGGGCGGTTGTTGGAGAATCGGCACTATTTCCCATCTTGACTACTTGAGGAAAGTAGATTAACATCAGTCTAGAACTGTGTATATGTTTCCGGAAGAGAAAATGCCTCAAAATTCTGAAATCAGGAAGTACATGATTGGAAGTTGGAGACGAGGTGAGATAGCAGGTGAAGGCAGTGGTATGGTCACTCTAACTCTTAAAGCAGATGGCACATTTTCTTATATTATTACAAGGGGCGGAATATTTTCTCGTGCTATTAGCCTGGTAAATGGGAGTAACCATTTATCAGGAGATTGGGTTTTGAAGGGTGAAAACCTGGCATTGTACGTCAAAAAATTTAGTGAAGGAATATCCATGATTATTCCCACAGCTTTGATTGGAACAGCTATTGCAAATATATTCGAGCTAGATTATGGTGGTCGCGGTTCACTTATTAATGAGAAAAATATGGTTCTAAATGAATCAAAATGGGAACGTGTTTAGTTAAGAAATTAAGGTATTGGTTACAAATTATATTAAGCCCAAGAATCTCAAAATTTCTTGCCGTCAGTCAGTATGTAAGTCTAAAATTGATCGAATAAAAACTCTCTAGTAAAATCATGAATATTGACATTTTAAAAGATAAAAGAGCGAATTGTTATTCGGTCATGGTTCACATCTCAATTGCTAAGTATCTCGAACAGGTTCAGGCAAGCTTTCAAAAACGAGGAGGGATCGAGGGACAGCGAGATCCTTTGAAAACCATCACTGCAAAACGTATTCGTGAGCGAATGATTACCGATTTGCAAGAAGGAGCCATTTTACCTCCCATTGTTTTGGGTGTTATTTTACAAGAAGGAGAATTTGAAAGATTAGAAAATGAAAATATTATAGACCGAAAAGAATTCGATGCAATTTTATCTAAAAAAGATGCTGAAGATATTTTTATTATTGATGGCATTCAAAGAACTACTGCTCTCATTGAAGCTGTCAATAAAAACTCAGATATTACAAACCAAATGATAAGAGTTGAGTATTGGCTCGCTGTCCAGTCTAATGCTATGATCTATCGCATGTTAGTTTTAAATACTGGTCAAGTTCCTTGGAATTTAAGGCGACAAATTGAGGTTGTATTTAAACCTATCATCAAAGAACTTCAAGAAAGAAACGAGAGTATTGATATTATAAAAGTTGATGATTCGAGAAACAAAGTCAAGCCGGGTCAATTCAAAGCCAATGATGTCATTGAACTTTTTTTGGTTTTTGGATCAAGGAAAGAAAAAATTGATCTTCAAGAAAAGCTTGCTGATGAATTCACTAGACAAGATCTTATTGAGTCAACCTCTCGACCAGAATTTACAGAGCATTTTTATAAAGTCATCGATTACTTAATTCGTTTTGAAAAAGCTCTGGATGAACACAGCTTCTTTAAACGTCAACCTGCTTCTTATTTTGGATTTGTGACAGCTATTGCTTTACATACAATGGGAAGACCTGGTGGTGACTTTTCTCAAGAAAAGCAAGCTGAAAAATGGCAGGATTTTGCAGAACATATTGAGCCATTCATTGAAAAAATCGAAAAATTTGATGATCAACAGCGAAAAGATTTCGTCCAGCTAGATATGGTACAGGATCTTACTAGCAAAGGTCAAAATAGTAAAACTAAAGGTTATGAAAACAGGCATTTTTTTAAAGAAGCATTTAAGGTTTTAATCGAGGAAAATTTTGAAGTTGAAAGTATGGAAATTTGCTGGAGAGCCTATTAAGGTATTAATTATGTCTCGCAACATCAAAAAATCCAACCAATATATTACTGATTGCTTAAACAACTGCTTGAATCAATATTCACAAGGTGATGAACGTCGGCTTGAACCTTTAAATAAAACTATAGAACTGGATAATTCAGATCAAGATGTAGTTAAAGAAGCCAAGCTTTTGGGCAAAAGAAACTTATTTAGTCAATATAAATCTGCTTGTTTTTTTTACAATGATGAGTATTATTTTATTTATGTTGGTGCAGAAGAAACTAACTATGATCAAGATGCCAAAAATGGATTAAATGAAGAAGAAATTACACCTGGCTGGACAGTGTTGGTTATTTCTGAGCTTGAAGTTAAAATCAAGTCTTCTGTTCAACCCTTGGAAATTTACAATGAGTTAGCTGTTAGCAATCGTGATCCAGACTACTATAAACGTGAAGATTGTGAAAAAATAAGAAAATATTTTGAAGATTGGTATATTTACAAAATAAATTCAGGATCAATTTTGTTACAAGATCTAGATATTTCCAGGATATCTCTTGCCTATTTCCTTAAATATAATTCTGTTAATAATTTAAGCTTTGAACAAAATACAATTGATAATTTTTCTAGGATTGCATATGAAGGAAATCCTTCAATCCCTTTTGAAAACATTTTAGATAGTTATATATCATTTTCTTGGAAATATTCATTCTTAGACATTTATCAATGCTTGGAAAAATTATTCATGATTCCAAACACCCTCGATCTATATAATAAGCTATATAAAAATATTTCGAGTGATCAAAGTTTTGTAAAATTCATGACAGAGGTTGAGTCTTCTCTAGGCTGGAAACCCAATGAGGAGACAGCATTTAAGAATTTATTTAAGGTTATTAAACACAAGTTATCAAATTTTCCTAACACTCAAAATGAATTTAATTTAGTGAAAAATAAAATAATTAGTGACTACAGCAAAAACACAACCGATACTCGTGCAATTTATTCTTTACGAAACAACATTGTTCACTGTAGGTCAAAAAATGTTGAATTAGAAGTATCTGATTGGGATTCAATTATAAGCTTTTGCTTACTCTTTACCTATCTAATTTATGCAGAATATGGTGAACATCTTCGTAATGATTCAGATACTTGAAACACAGTCACAGCAAGGCTTTCAAAATCGAGGTGAGTTCTAAACTAACAGTTCATTCTCAATAAGTACGCAAAAATAGGGGTTACAGCCTTGTCTATTGAGAATGACAAAATACCTTAAAATAGCTGAACCCCATACTGAGCAATGCTTACAGCCAAATCTCATGACCTGAATACTTACACATCTTGGTAGTGCTAAAGAGGTAATGATGCGTTGTAGTGGTGAATGAAATACCAAATGGCACCAATGTGATTCTCCAAAGACTTAGAAAAAGATAAAGTCTTGTGTACTAATCGGGATACCCGTTGTCTCAATGTATTGTTGAATCTCTCAATGTAGTTGGTCAAACCCGTTTCCTTCCCTACCGCTCGATGACGTTTACTCGGTAACACTGCCCCATAGGCTGCCCAAAAATCAGTGTAAGCAACTGCACATTGCCGATACACTGGTGGCAATGACTCCCACAATTTCTGGGCTGCTGCTTCATCCCTTGCACCAATGTAAACACCCACAAATCCACGGGTTTCTACGTCAAGAGCTAACCACACCCACTGCTTGTTTCCCTTGTTGTCCACAAATGACCACAACTCATCACACTGAATCGTTAGCCTCCCCCGTTTTTTTTTCGCACCTGGACTTGGCGGGGCACAGCAGCGTATTTTTGATTGACGTAGTTTTGCAGCCATTGCTCGGAAATTTGGACAGCACGGGCAATGCCAGCGAGGGGAATTTTCTCTAGCAACAAGCGGTCAATGAGAGACCATGTTGCTTGGTCAATCACTTTCTTGGTGGGGTGTTCGACAAACTGTCGTCCACAGTCACGGCACTTGAAACGTTGTTTGCCGTTGTGAATTCGCCCATTCTTGACGGTGTGGGTTGATGCACAGGTTGGGCAGGTGGGCATGGAAGTTCAACGGTGTCAGGTTTTGCCCCTCTATCATTACATATTGGGCACTACCCACATCTTCTGTGATATTTACCAAGGTTCCCTAGTGCTTTGATAGCCATTACGTTTAGTTCCATTTTTGTTGAATCCGGTGTTGGTTGCGCCACGGGTGAATCGGGTGGAGTTGACGTTGTTGCTGGATGTGGATGGGTCGATGGTGGCGTTTCATCGGTTGGGGGAGCGGTTGCGGTTAACGGCGATGCGGGGGGGACGTTTGGGGCGATCGCACCTCTATTATTTCCACAATTGCCCCCTGGATTTCCTCTATTGCGATCGCACGCGCACGGATTATGAACGGTTGGATCGGGTGGTGGCGGGTCTTTCGCCTCGTCATGGGGCGGTGGTAATTTTTAGTGATGGGGGGGCGGCGCGGGGTGGTTATAGTGAGGAGCGGTTGAGGATGACGGAGCGGTTTTTGGGGCAGTTGCGATCGCGGGTGCGTTATGTGGTGTGGGTGAATCCGATGCCACGGGAGCGATGGGGGGGGACGACGGCGGGGGCGATCGCGTTGCGGGTTCCGATGGTGGGGTGCGATCGGGCGGGGCTACAGCGGGCGATGAAGATTTTAAGGGGACGTTTTATGATGGGAGGATTCAGGGATGAGTATGGAGCAAATTAGGGCGTTTGAGGAGCGGTTTACATCGGCTCATTTGGATTTTGCTTGTCATGCGGCGTTGCCTTTGGCGGTTACGCCGGATTTGCTGTATCACCTTTGGGGCAATTTCAATTGCGATCGCCATAATCGGTCTTTAAATATTCCTTGGGTTGCGGTTTCGGATTTGTTGTTGTCGGGTTTGTGTGAGGAGGTGGGCCATGAACTCTATGAAATGAAGCGGGAGGTGCGCGAAGCGTTGTTAGAGCGGTTGAAAAATGATGAGCGGTTTGGGGAGGAGCGGTTAAAGCGGGTGGCGCGGTTGTTGTTGGTTTATGTGCAGAAGGATTTACCAGATTTATATTTGGATGATCAGGAGTTTAAGGAGTCGCAGGCTTGGACGGCTTGGGCTTATTTAAAGCCAGAGAAGACGGTGGCGGCGTTGGCGGCGGAGTTTGAGCGGGCTTATCAGGAGAATCCGGCGGATTTGATGCGGTTGGTGGCGTTGACGGAGGTTTTGCATCAGCCGATTGAGGAGTTTGATCGGCTGCGAATTTTTGCGCGGGCGATGGGTCATTTTTGCCGGAAGCGTTTTGAGGATTGCAAAGGGGAGATGTTGCAATTAACGGTTAAAAATAATCAAGTTGATTTGGGGAATGGGGTCAGGCTCAACGTTCCGTCAGAATTTTTGACGATGATTAAATCCACTGAAGAAACTGAAGTTTCTCCAGGATCGACAGAGATTGAGTTCACCTCTGGGGTTTTCACCGTCGGTGAATCTGGGGAGGTGATTGACTACCTGTTTGATGGGGGTAAATATGACCAGGGTGAGTTAGCGATTTTCAGCCTTGAGGGCATGGAATTGGATATTTACTACTATGAGATCATCACGCTCAATGAAGAAGGGGAAATTGTCCAACGCCAAAAAGGACAAAATCAGGGTTATTTGGAAAATACCCATGGATTAAACTTGGAAATGGTGATGATTCCAGCCGGGGAATTTATGATGGGATCACCAAAGGATGAAGCAGAACAACATAGTGATGAAAGCCCCCAGCATTTAGTAAACGTCCCGCAATTTTGGATGAGTCGCACCGCGATCACCCAGGCACAATGGCAAATTGTCGCCCAACTGCCCCAAGTGGTGCGCTCTCTAAAGCCTGATCCCGCTAATTTCAAAGGCAATAACAATCCTGTGGAACGGGTGAGTTGGGAAGACTGTATCGAGTTTTGTCTGCGGTTAAGCCAAGCCAGTGGCAAGCTCTACCGTCTTCCCAGTGAAGCAGAATGGGAATATGCCTGTCGAGCGGGAACAACGACCCCTTTCTACTTTGGCTATACCCTCTCCCGCCAAGTAGCCAACTGTAGGAACTTCTTCTTTTCCAACCTGATACGAAGGAAAGATCGGCAAAAAACGAGCGCCGTGGGGAGTTTAAACACACCTAATTCCTGGGGACTGCAAACGAGCGCCGTGGGGAGTTTAAACACACCTAATTCCTGGGGACTGCACGATATGCACGGGAATGTATGGGAGTGGTGTTTAGATGATTGGCATGATAATTATCAAGGTGCGCCAAGAGATGGAATGGCATGGATAAACAATAATAATTATTTTCAAAATGATGAGGAGTGGTTAAAAGAGTTATTGAACAATCAATCAATATCCACCAAGCCGCTGCGTGGTGGTTCCTGGAACGTCTACCCAAAGTTCTGCCGCTCGGCTAATCGCGGCCGCTGCACTCGTGACCTCAAGTTCAACGACTTTGGTTTTCGTGTCGTCGCCCCCAGAACTCTTTAACCCTCTACCCAGCACAAATCAGAAACCGGGTTTCTGTTAGGATGTAGTGGGAAAACAAACTAATGCAAGAAACCCGGTTTCTACGCTGAGATAAGAAACCGAGTTTCTGTTAGGATATAGCAGCAAAACGAGCCAATACAAGCAACCCGGTTTCTCCCCCCCAAACCTCATCAATCCACCATGAACCACCTCCCAGATAACCCGCCCCCAGACCGCGAAAACATCCTCGCCACCCTCCGCCAAATAGCCCCCCACCTTCACCAAAAATATGGCGTAACCCGCCTCGGTATTTTCGGCTCCGTCGCCCGCAACGAAGCCACCCCCACCAGCGATATCGATATCGTCTTAGAATTGACCGTACCCGACCTATTCACGATGGTAGACATCAAAGCTGATTTAGAACAAACCTTTCAACGCTCCATCGACCTTATTCGCTATCGCCCCCGCATGAATCCCTATCTCAAACGCCGCATCGATCACGATGCAATTTATATCTGATTACCCATGACCGACCTCACCCTAATTAGAATATCAAAGCTGATCAACTTCTCCCCAGCGTTAACCTAGAAACCGGGTTTCTTACATCAGTTCGTTTTTCCACTACCGGCTAACAGAAACCCGGTTTCTTCCCTCCCAATCCACTAAAATCGAAAGAGAACCCCCATTCATCAAACAGCTAACTTCTCAAAAACTCCTACTGCACCCAAAAATCATGTCCCTTCCCTTAGAAAAAATCCTCCGTAGCATCGATCAACTCTCAACCCTAGAGCAGCTTGAGGTCGTGATTTATATCAGCGATCGCCTCAAACAACATGAACAACAAAAACCGAAACGAAAATGGCTAGATCTCGCCGGGATAGTACCCTATCCTTTCCTCGGAGAAGATGCACAAACCTGGATTTCCCGATCACGTTGTCAAGATCAACAAAAACGTGATCAATTATTGGAGTCATCTGCAAACAACCCGGTTTCTCCATTTAAGGTTCCACAATCACCACCGTTCCCACCGAAACCCGATCAAACAGAGCAATAATATCCCGGTTCCGCATCCTCACACAGCCATGGGAAACCGCTTGACCGATCAATTGCTCATCCGGCGTGCCATGGAAACCAATAAAATTCTCCCCATCACTCCAAAACCCAATCCAACGCGCCCCCAAAGGATTATCCGGGCCAGGAGGAACGATCGCCCCCGTAAAGGGATGTTGCCACACCGGATTCACCACC
>JAABSU010000117.1 GCA_011390265.1 Spirulina sp. | reverse complement strand
GAGGGGTAGGAGTCCCCAGGAAGCATAGGCAAGGATAGCGTAGAGGATGCCTGGCTTGGCGGGGGAAGATGCGGTCATGGGTCAGCAAGGGCAAAAATCCCCATTGTAACGAGGATCTATGTCGGGTGTAGGATAGGCAAGGATGAAATCAACAGGGGAAGTAGAGGATGAAGGAGCGATTCTCCGATGGAGAGGCTGCGCCAAAGCAGACGGTGGGGGTGATTGGTGGGGGGCAGTTGGCCTGGATGATGGCGATGGCGGCGGCCCGCCTTGATTTGGATCTCATTGTCCAAACCCCGAACCCCACAGATCCGGCGCTGGCGTTGGTGGAGCAGGGGATTTTTGCCCCCGTGGCGGATGTGGCGGCGACGGGACAGTTGAGCGATCGCGCCTCGGTGATTACGTTTGAAAATGAATTTGTGGATTTGGATGGGTTGCAGGTGTTGGCGGATCGAGGGGTCTGTTTTCGCCCCAGTTTGGCCAGTTTGCGCCCCCTGTTGGATAAGTATGAACAGCGGCAAACCTTGGCTCGCCTCGGTTTACCGACCCCGCAGTTCGGCCCCTTGACCACACCGGAGGCGATCGCCGCTGATTATGGCTTTCCTGTGGTGGTGAAGGCCCGCCGCCATGGCTACGATGGTCGGGGGACGTTCATTGTGAAAGATGAGGCCCAGTTACGCGACCTATGGCCCAATTGGCGGTTAGAGGATTTGTTGGTGGAGGCGTTTATTCCCTTTGAGCGGGAGTTAGCGGTGATGGTGGCGCGGGGGCTAGGGGGGGAGGTGCGGCTTTATCCGGTGGTGGAGACGGTGCAGGTGGATCAGGTGTGTCGGCGGGTGTTTGCTCCGGCAGCGATTCCTGAAAGCGTGGTGAGTGAGGTGGGGGCGATCGCCACGACCTTAATCACGGCTTTAGATGTTGTGGGCATTTGCGGGATTGAGTTCTTTTTGACGGCGGATGGGCGGGTCTTGGTCAATGAAATTGCCCCCCGCACCCATAATTCTGGCCATTACAGTTTGGAGGCCTGTGATATTTCTCAGTTTGAAATGCAGTTACGGGCGGTGACGGGTCAACCTTTACCGGAACCTCAATGGTGTTGTGGGGGGGCGGTGATGGTGAATTTATTGGGGTTTGAGGTTTCTAATTCGGATTATTTAGAGCAACGGGAGGCGATCTCTCAAATTCCGGGGGCGGTGGTGCGCTGGTATGGCAAGGGGGAGGCGCAGCCGGGTCGAAAGTTGGGCCATGTGACGGTGTGTTTCACGCCGGAGCAATGGCGGGAACGGGAAACGATGGGTACACTCACACAAGTTGCCACCGAGGTCGAAAACTACTGGTATGGCCAATCGCGATCGTGAGCTAAATTCATTCAATCAAGGTCTAATTTTAGCAATGCTTGCTGAAGTTGGCTATTGGTTTCGGTTTTGTTAGCGAAATCTGTAGCAACGATGGGGATCAGGCTCATTAATAAACACTAATGTTTGAGGTGTTAAATCAGGTTTGGAAAAATCAATCTGACAAGTATGGGTATTCGGAGGACAAATGATCTGATCATCTTTGATTTGAATTGTTTGGGGATCAGGTAAAGGATCGGCGTGATTAATCCGACAAAATCCACCTACTTTTTGACCATTGGCTTCAATCGATAAAATCCCCGTCGCTCTGGGATAAAATCCTGCAACCTTATCTTTTTTCTTCACAAAATTAACAGTAAAACTAACCCGATCATCTTGAACATCCATAATATGCTCAAAGAAAAGATTAATATCACGATTCCCAGAAAAAAATCCAACTCCAATTTTATGGGGTGGGATCACTTCGATTTGAGCCGCCCCGCTGATATTGAAGTCATTAAACAACTCATCTATTGAAACATGATTAAACGACAGCAACGATAGATCTTCAGCAAAAGCTTGATGCTGTTCATAGTATTGTGCTTGAGATAAAATCAATGCAGGTTGATGATAATAGGAAGCCATTCTGTAAGCTGCACTCGCAGCGTATTGTCTGAATTCATCGCCACCGCTCAAAATCAAAGGAAATAGAAAAAACAGAAAAACACAATAACTAATAATATTGACTTTGACAGCAGAGCATCGCATTAGTTTTGGCGACGGACGTTTATTTTTATCTGATGTTGTCCATTGAAAGAGTGCATTAATCAGTCCACCTTCCAAGGGAATCGTTAATAAAAAAAGGAATAGTATCAATATTGAAGCAACTGCTCCATTAGTTGATGCATAGGCTACATTCCAAACAAACGGAACGCCAAATATACTAGAAAAAATATTGGCAATCAAGGAAAAAAGCAAAAGCTTGGCAAAAAGATACTTAATGTTGAGGTGTTGAAAACAAAACCAATAGGCGATCGCTTCAATGGGGACAATACTAATGGCCGCCGCTACATTCCCCGTTAAACTGAGGAAAACCGGCATTCCTGAATTTGCCAAAATATACATCATTTTTTTGTAAAGGTTTAGTCGTCGTCGGGTGCGTCAGCACGATTCACCCAGAGTTCACAAGAAAATCTCTAGGACTGACGCACCGTTTTTACTGGCGGAAAAATCACGCCGTCAACGTGGGGTTTAATAACTGATCGCGCCACCTCTCCACCTGCTTGCTGTAGCGACGGGAGGAAAAGCTCTGAGAGAGATGATCGATCGCCCGCTGATAATCCGCGATCGCCAAATTCCAATCCCCCCGCAGATGATACGCCCGCCCCCGCTCCCCATAGACCCGACCCTTGAGGCGACTCCCCAACACCAACACCAAATCAAAGTTCTCAATCGCTAAATCATACAAGCCCAAATCTCGATAGGTAACCCCTTGGTTGATCCAGGCGTGGAGGTTGCCAGGGTTGAAATCGAGGGCAATTTGATAATCAGCGATCGCCTCCCCTAATTTCCCCTGGGCCACCGCACAATTAGCCCGATTATTATAGGCACTGTCCAAACGAGTATCGAGGGCGATCGCCTCCCCATAGTCCCGATCCGCCGCCTCGTAGGCCCCCAGCCGAAAATACATCAAACCCCGATTGTTATAATCCATCGCACTGTTGGGATACTCAGCAATCAGTTGATCCAAAAGGGCGATCGCCCCCCAGTAATCCCCTTGATTAGCCCGTTCCAAGACAAGGGCCCGGCATTGGCGATCAGACTGATCTGCTGCTTGGATACCCGTTTGACGCTCTTGTTGATCCCAACGCATATGGATTGCCTCCACGGAACAATTAATGTTAAGCCTAGGGTGTAGTCGGGGTTTTGTCGGCAAGGCCTGTGTCAGTCTAAGAAACTGGCTCGCTTCCATTGCACCCTGGCATCTCTCTACACACCCGCCCGCGCCAATTTCGCATATTTTCAGGAATCCCCCCATGCCCTCTGTTGAGGGATATTGCGAGATCGCCCCAGACCGCAGCGAAATTGCTAAAATTCATGGGCATTGCCCCCAGCGTCACCGTGATCCCGAGGCTGTGCTCAGGGTTACTGACCCAGAAGCAAGGACAGCCGAGATCGGTGATCTGCTGGCGGGATGGCGATCGCCTGCTCCATTCACAGGAATTTTTCGATGAATACTGCCTTATTTCCCAATGCCCCCGATGTCCAAGCCAGTGATTACTGTGTTTTTGGCTTAGCTACTTGTTTTACTCGGGAAGATGGTGAGGTCAAAGAGGTGCAGGTGGTGGAACCGATCCCCTCCGCTGCCTTAGAAGCCTTGTTTAAGGGCATTCCCACCTCCTATCAATACGCCTGCGGCAAGCCCCTTGGGGAATTTTTCGCTGGGGAAAATCTGGAAATGCCGCCGGAATTCCCCCCTCCGGCTCAGTTTTGCGAAAACTTCGCCGCCCGCACCGTGGCCGCCGCTCGCACCTATCAGCGATCGCAGCAAGCCCAAACCCTGATCCCGGTGGGAACCCAAAAAGCAGACTTTAATTTTTCCACCGAGCGCAAGCGCGTCCTCAATGCCGATAACATCGTCAGCACCGAGGACAATGTTAAACAGCACAGTTATACTCATCAGGTGCTCTAATGCGGCTTGAATCCCTGTGGATCTATCCGATTAAGGGGGCGCGGGGCATTGCCTTGGAACGGGTTGCGGTGCAGGCCGCCGGGTTTGAGAGCGATCGCCGCTGGATGATTGTCAATTCCCAAGGGCAATTTATGACCCAACGGCAACATCCCCAATTGGCGCGGCTGACGGTGGCGATCGCCCCCGAGGGCCTGGGGTTATCCTTTGGGGGCAACCCCGCGCCGGTCTTGATTCCCCTCGAACCCACGGGGGCAGAATGCCCAGTGCAGGTATGGCGTACCCAGACCATCGGGTTAGATCAGGGGAAGGCGATCGCCCAATGGTTGAGCCATTGCCTAGAAACCCCCTGTCGTTTGGTGGCCCAATCCCCCCACCATCCCCGCCCCACGGATCCCGCCTACGCGCCAGGGGGCCAGGTCAGTTTTGCCGATGGTTATCCGGTGTTGCTGACGAATACGGCATCTTTAAGGGATTTGAACGAGCGGATTCGGGCCAATCAGGGGCAACCTGTGGGCATGGAGCGATTTCGCCCCAATTTAGTTGTGGAGAGTGGGCAGCCGTTTGGGGAGGATCAATGGCGATCGCTCCGCATTGGTGGGGTGGTCTTAAAGGCCGTGAAAGGGTGCGATCGCTGCATTGTGACAACCACCGATCAACAAACCGGGGTGCGAGATCCCCACAAAGAACCCCTAAAAACCCTCACCACATTCCGCCAACGCCAAGGCAAACTCTACTTTGGCGAAAACCTCGTCCCCCAATCCGAGGGCGTGATTCAGGTGGGGGATAGGGTGGAAATATTGAGTTGACACTCCCCGCGCTAAAGCGACGGGGATTCTTGGTTCATCGACCGGACTTAACTGAGCAGGATTGCTCCAACCCAGCCAGAGGTCTAATCTCCCCAAGCGTATAACTTCCCGTGTGCCCCACGGTAGTTAGTCCAAGGCGCAGGATACAAACCCGCATCACTACTGACTTGGCCAGATGCCGATCACAGACCAACCCCTCCACATTCAAGTCTTCGCAGGCGACCAAATCGTTAGATTGGATGACGCAGTAGGCAATCCGCCTACTCATTACGCTGCCTGCTTACCCTTAAATGCTTCCAGGCGTGTCGGTTTTTAGCCTTGTGATAGTTCCTGGACGTTTGAAATACAATGTGATTTAGCATAACACGACTGGCCCAAAACGGCGACTAAAGTCGCTCGCGTCGTCTTTCATCCCCGCAATAAATTGACGGGGCTTTCAGACTCCCGCACTATTTTTGTAAAATCCTTCAACCAACGTGCAGATCGTCACCTGTTCCAACAGAGGATCAACAATCCAATATTCGCCAATCCCCAACAGGGCATATTCCGTGCGTTTCGCCCGGTAGTCGGTGCTGCGGGTGGAAGGGCTGACCACCTCCGCCACGAGGAGCGGCGGCGGCTCATTGAGAAAAATCACCGCCTCGCGATCGCGTACCTGCCGCCATTGACTGCGGGGCAACACCACCACATCGGGAATCCGGATCGTTTCCCACTGGCCCCGCTGGGGAGATTGCACACCGATCATTGCTGCCCTCGCTACCCAATCCTGACCTTGGGCAAGGATCTGCTGCTCAAAATACTGTTGCAGTTGATGAATAATTTCCCCATGGCGACCACTGCCTAAACTCATCGCCACCAACTCCCCAGCCACCAATTCGTAGGGGGTATCGGTGCGATCGCCATACTGCAAATAATCCTCAAGGCTCAGGGGTTGGGTCGTAAACGTCATGGTGAGTTAGGATCTCAGGCTTTTATTTTAACCCCTACGGCGTTGGGCGAACCAGTTGGAGAGTTGAGCGCGACAGGCGGCGGCCTCAATGCCTGCGAGGACGGGGAGGCGATGGTTAGAGCAGGGGTGATCGGGCAAATTGAGCAAACTTCGCACCGTGCCGGTTTTCGGGTCATCAGTGCCATAAACCAACAGGCCAAGGCGGGCTTGGAGGATTGCGCCGGTACACATTGGGCAAGGCTCCAGCGTGACGTAGAGGGTGCAGTCTTGGAGTCGCCAGGTTTGCAGGCTTTGGCTAGCGGCTTGGATGACGAGGATTTCAGCGTGGGCCGTGGGGTTGCGATCGCGCTCCTTACGGTTGCCCCCCTGAGCGAGACATTGCCCCGCCCCATCCACCACCACCGCCCCCACCGGCACATCCCCCGCTGCTCCTGCTGCTTCCGCCTCCGCCAAGGCGCACTGCATCCAATGACGGTGGCGATCGTAGGCTTCCGGGGTGAGGGTTTGGAGATTAAACATGGGGTGCAGATTGCCAGCAAAAAGGGCTAGAGTTTTCACACCCTAGCCCAAACGGCAAATTAAATGTATTGAGGAGCGTCAGGAGATGGAAGTGCTGTCGTGATTACTCAGCCGCTTCAGGTTCTTCTTCGGTGGTCGCTTCGGTTTCGGTTTCGGTTTCCATGTCACCGCTCACGCCTTCGGTTTCTGCGGGAGCAGCTTGAGTATCGGTGTCCATTTCGGTGGGCGCAGCGTCAGGCTCAGGTGCTTCAGGGGCTGCACAGCCTACAAAGCCAATACCAAACGCAGCAACGAGGATAAGGGTGAGTAAGGATTTAACTTTCATCTTGATCTCCTTCGAGAATAATGGGGACGTTGTTGGGAACACAAACATTTAAAAAAAGACACATAACTTAGCAGACTGCCCAGGCAGTGCATCGGTTAATGGTGTTTTTGAACACAATTATTGTGTATCGAAAGACACTATAGCAAATCCCATTCCATTGTCACGGGAATTTTCGGCCATAATTGATAAGAATACTTAAACAATCTTAAAGATAGGTGGGGCGAGGGGTAACGGAGTCCTTCGGGATTTTCAAGGTGGCTCAATGCCAGTCCCCATGGGTGATTGCGTCTTTTGCGATTGGGAGGGAGTGGGGGACAGTACCGGGAGCGATCGCCCCAACCCACGCCCATCTCCCCCTCCTGAAAATTCCCCCCAGGGGAAACCCTTGGATCTCGCAAACCCAGATTTGGCCTGGATTTCAGCAAAAATCAGGCGATTTTATTCATCAAATTTTACAATCATCCCTTAAGGGGGGATTAAGGGGAGGTTAATGGTCGCTGAGGGGATTAAACCGTCGTTGTCACCATCGCCCCCAACAGTTGATCCGCCGTCACCGCAAAGGGCAGATGGTGTAGATCGGAATCGGGGTGACAGGCCAGGGCCGCCCCTTGGCGCAATTGGGCCAGAGGCACATCCCCCAACCCCAGATCCTCTAGGCTTTGGGGTAAACCGAGGCGATCGTAGAACTGGATCAACTGTTGGCGGGAACTTTGGGCCAGTTGATTATTTTGCAATTGTTCTTCTAGGCGCAACTGCACCAAAATCCCATAGGCCACCTTTTCGCCATGGAGGGCATCGTGGGCGGCGGGGATATGGGTGAGGCCGTTATGGACGGCATGGGCGGCGACCGTGCGGCATTGCGCCCCCCCCAGGCCACCGATCACCCCCGCTAGCAAAACTGTACTATCTACCACTTCGCACCAATCGGGGCCGCCGGGCTGGGCCAGGGCCGCCTCGGATTTTTGCAGCAAAATATCCCGCAAAATCCGTGCCTGCTGTACCGCTGCGATGATCAGCGTTTGGGGGGATGTGCCGCTGCTAACGGAGGCTTCATACCATTTGGCGATCGCATCTCCAATGCCCGCCACCAAGGTGCGAGGGGGGGCGGTGAGGATCACGTCATAGTCCAAAATTAAGGCGTGGGGGCATTGGGGCAGGGGGACATCGTATTGAAAGGCCCCTGCTTCGGAGTAGATATTGGACAGGGCTGTCCAGGCGGCGCAGGTGGCTCCGGAGGTGGGCAGCGTGATGATTGGCAGTTGGCATTGATGGGCCAGGAGTTTGGCGGTATCGAGGGCTTTACCGCCTCCCACGCCGATGATCAGATCCCCCTGATGGCGGTTGACGGTTTCCCGCAGTTGGGCGAGGGCGGTTTCGCTGCAATCGGGGTGATAGGTGGCGGTGGTGAATTCTAGGCCTGCCCCTTTGAGGGTTGGGAACAGGGCGGATTCAATGGCGGCGAGGGTGCGATCGCCTCCCACTACCACCGGCCGCGTCCCCCACTGTTGAAAAATGGCCCCTGATTGGGCAATGGCTCCCCAACCGCGCACCACTTGGGCCGGAGCGATGGCGAGGGTTGTGGTGGCGGTGCGGGCGGCGGTCAAGGTTGGGGAGTTAACCATGGTTTAAGGGGAAGTGCTGTTTCTTTTAAAGATACAAAATTTTCGCCAAGGCTTGAATGAGCAGGATGTTGAGGGCGATCGCCCTGTTGAATTTGAGTACAACAATGGTGGTTATGCGCTGTTAGCGTTAATCAATGATCTTAGATCATTTGTAGGATGAGTCTTGCCCAAGCTGTGGGAGGGGGGTGTGGCTCGGTTTAGGGATTATTGAGGATTGTGATGGCTGATGTCGCAGGGGGGAAAAACTTCTAATATTGTTGTTTGTATAGTTTCACGGGTTGAGTGGCTATGGTGTGGCGATCAGTGTGGACGGGTTTGGGTGGTTTGATGGTGTTGGCTGTGGTGGGTTGTGCTCCAGAGGCTCCACTGCCGCCTAATCCTGATCAAATTAAGCCGAGTGTGGTGCGGATTACCTACGGGGATCAGCGGGGGCAGGGGACGGGGTTTATTATTGCGGGGGAGGCGGGGGTTTGTACGGTGGCGACTTCGGCTCATGTGGTGAAGCCGAGTGATTTGCTTTCGATTTGGCCCCATGATGTGGATGCGGTGAGTCCGGGGGGATTTCCGGCGCGGGCGGTGCAGTCGTCGCTGAATGGGATGGATTTGGCGATTATTACGTTTGATGCGCCGGGGGAGGGCTGTCCTTATGCGGCGTTGCCTTTGGGGGATTCGAGTTTGGTGAAGGTGTTGGATCCGTTGTATCTGTTTGGTTTTCCGGATGGGGGTGAGAAGGCGCTCTATCAGCAGCAGGTGGCGACGGGGGAAATTTCGGTCGTGGATTGGGGGAATGCGGAGGGGTATAACTTCACTTATACGAGTACGTCTGCGCCGGGGATGAGTGGGGGGCCGTTGCTGAATATGTCGGGTGAGGTAATTGGGCTACATGGTCGGGAGGAGGGGGATTTTCGGTTGGCGGTTCCCATTGCGAAGTTACAGGGGGAGTTGGCGGCGATGTTGGCGCAGTTGCCGGTGGTGGCTGAGGGGACGGCGCAGGCGTTCTATGAGCAGGGAATCGCGTTATTCAATGAGAAGAAGTATGAGGAGGCATTGTCCTATTTTGATCGGGTGGTTGCTTTGCAGCCAAATGATGTGCAGGCCTGGTTTCAACGGGGTTTGACTTCAAATTATCTAGAGGAGCATGAGCAGGCGATCGCCTCCTATGACAGAGTGATCGCCATTAATCCTGATTATGTCGTTGCTTGGTCTAACCGTGGCGTTTCCTTTGAGAAGTTAGAACAATACGAAAATGCGGTCGCCTCCTATGATAAAGCCATTGCCATTAATCCTGATTATGCCGATGCTTGGTCTAACCGTGGCATTTCGTTAGCGGCGTTAGAACAATACGAAAATGCGATCGCCTCCTATGATAAGGCGATCGCCATTAATCCTGATCTTGCTGAGGCTTGGCATAACCGTGGCGTTTCATTAGCAGATTTAGGACAATACGAAAATGCGATCGCCTCCTATGATAAAGCAATTACAATTAATCCTAATTATGTCGATGCTTGGCTTGGCCGTGGCGTTTCGTTCGAGAAGCTAGAACAATACGAAAACGCGATCGCTTCTGCTGATAAAGCCATTGCCATTAATCCTGATGATGCCAAAGCTTGGTTTAACCGTGGCGTTTCGTTAGGTAAGTTAGGACAATACGAAAATGCGATCACTTCCTACGATAAAGCTATTGCAATTAATCCTAATTTTGCCGAGGCTTGGTCTAACCGTGGTGGTTCATTATTCCAGTTAAAACAATACGAAAATTCGATCACCTCCTTTGATAAAGCTATTGCAATTAATCCTAATTTTGCCGAGGCTTGGTCTAACCGTGGTGGTTCATTATTCCAGTTAAAACAATACGAAAATTCGATCACCTCCTTTGATAAAGCCATTGCCATTAATCCTGATTATGCCGAGGCTTGGTTTAACCGTGGCATTTCGTTATATTCGTTAGAACAATACGAAAATTCGATCACCTCGTTTGATAAAGCCATTGCAATTAATCCTAATAATGCCAATACTTGGTCTAAGCGTGGCAGTTCATTATACCAGTTAAAACAGTACGAAAATGCGATTACCTCCTATGATAAAGCCATTGCCATTAATCCTGACTTTGCCGAGCATTGGGGTCTTCGTAGTGTTATGTTGGTGCTATTAGGTCGTGATCAAGAAGCTTTTGAGTCAATAGAAAAAGCAATTCAGCTTGATCCCAATAATAAAGATCTTCAAAACCTCCGTCAATCGATCCTCGAAGCACTCAACTAATCCCCCCAAACCCATCTAACCGCACAATCAAACCACAACATCTCAAAACCCATGCAAATCACCCTCAACGAACAACAAACACAATTCATCACCACCCAACTCGCCAGCGGCAACTTCACCCACCCCGAAGAAGTCGTCACCACCGCCTTTAAACTCCTCGAAAAACTCCAAGCCGAATATACAGACTGGCTCACCGAAACCCGTACCCAACTAGAAACAGCCGCAACCGAACTCGATCACGGTCAAAGCCTCGACGGAGAAACCTTCATCGCAGAAATCCTCGAACGCTTTCAAGCCGCCAAAGAGCATGAACAACCCTAGACAATATCGAATCTCCCGCTCTGCCAGTCAAGACCTGACAACCATTGCAGACTATTTTCTAGAGCATAACGTTGAAGCCGGTGAGCGTTTCTTTCAGGAATTTAATCGCAAATGCCAATATTTGACTCAGTTTCCATACATCGGTAAAAGCTATGATCATCTACTAATCGGCACACGGGGAATTCCCCTCAATAAATACATCATTTTTTATCGTGTGACTGACCAAAGCATCGAAATTTTTCGTGTGGTTTACGGGCGACAAAACTTAGACACACTATTCTCTGACCCAGAATGATCAAACATAGTCCTAGCCTTTCATCCCCCCCATATCCGCCCCCACACCGGCTACGGCATCTAAACCCATTCAGCAGAGGCGAAAAAAGGGGCGAAAAATTTTTCGCCCCTACAACCGAATCATCAATCCTCCGCCAACAAACCCGTTAACGGAATACTCGCCGGTTGCTCCAGCGTAATCTCCGCCGAACTTTGATAACTCCCCGGATTCCCCGGCATCAACGCCCCCGCCACCCGCTGCAACGCCGCCATAGCCTCCTTCTCATCCCCCGGCACAAGCGTCATCACCAACGAACAACCCTGCGTCACCTTCGTTCGCGCACAAATCACCCATTGCTTAGGGGTTTTCTCATCAGGGCGATACTCAAACGAGACGAACCCCGACCCCTTGATGAGATTCATGCGATCAGCAATTTCAGGACAACGCTCATTCGTTCCCCAACCGCCGCCCATGTTTTCAACAATGTATAACCACTCCTTCGGCTGCTTACCCGGCCTTTCATACAACACCGTCCAAACCTGCTGACCTGTCTCAGAATTCGGATCAGGTCGTGACGAACAAATGAACTGACTCTGGATCGAAACTGGTGGTGGCGGTTCTCGATCCGCATACATTGTCCAACCGAATGTCACCGCGCTCAACAGTAAGCCCGCAATCCCAATCATTTGTTTCTCTGCCGCCATGATTCCCCAGGGAAATATTCATTTGAGAAAACTACAGTCCCAACCCATTTTATTCCATAAGCCAGGAAAACAGTTGCATCGTAGGGTGCGTCAGATTGATGAATCCATGATACGAAAGAGCAACTTAACGGCTGACACACCATTGATCGAGCAACCTGCGAGATGTGGGGGCGAAAGATTTTTGTGCCTCCGGCAGGCTTACGCCAACGCCCCTACGCTGATCGACTTTCGCCCTTCTCTGAAGCTGTGGGAGGGGGGTGTGGCTCGGTTTAGGGATTATTGAGGATTGTGATGGCTGATGTAGCACGGGGGAAAAACTTCTAATATTGTTGTTTGT
>JAABSU010000116.1 GCA_011390265.1 Spirulina sp. | reverse complement strand
GTCACATAATCCTGCCAATCTAACCCCACCACCCCAAAGGCACAGGCCACCAAATCCCGCACCGAATGGGTTTCACCACTGCCAATAATGTAGTCATCCGGCTCCGGCTGCTGCATCATCAACCACATCGCCTGCACCGCATCCGGCGCATAGCACCAATCCCGCCGCGCATCCAGGTTCCCCAGTTTCAGTTCCTGAGCTAAACCCAGCTTAATTTTGGCCGCCCCTTGGGTAATCTTGCGAAACACAAATTCTGCCCCCCGCCGAGGCGATTCATGGGTGTAGGTAATCCCACAACAGGCATAGAGGCCGTAATGTTGGCGATAGTTCACCGTGAGCCAATGGCCGTAGGTTTTCGCCGTCCCGTAGGGGTTACGGGGGCGAAAGGCGGTGTCTTCTGTTTGCGGGGACTCACTGGGTTGTCCAAACACCTCACTACTGGAGGCTTGGTAAAAATGGGCATCGGGCTTACAGCGACGAATCGAATCCAACAGCCGCGCCACCCCTAACCCCGTATATTCCGCCGTTAACGAGGGCTGTGTCCAAGAGAGGGGCACATAACTTTGCGAGGCAAGATTGTAGATTTCATCGGGCTGGGCTTGGGCGATCGCATCCATTAGAGAAGGTTGATCCAGTAAATCCCCCGGTAAAATCTCCACATTGCCCAATAAATGGCTAATCCGCTGTAAATTGCTCGAACTCGATCGCCGCACCAAGCCGAAAATCCGATAACCCTGGGTGAGGAGATGCTCCGCCAGATAGGAACCATCTTGGCCAGTAATTCCGGTAATTAATGCAGTTTTCACCATCCCTCGTTGCCTACCCCGATATGGTTCCTTAACTGGAGCTTTTATCGTTCCCCTCTCCAGAATTAGGGTAAATTTGTTCTGCTTCATGACAATCATCAGAAACAAGAATTTCCGTATAGCCCCGTGGCACAGAGGCCAACTTTTGAGAAATGGCCCCAATACTCTCCAGGCGCACCATCTCCTCCCAGGAGCTAACCTCCTCATCCTCATCCGTTTCATAGCGGATGGTGACAAGATCCCCTTCAATATCGACAATCCGAGCCGGTTCAATCCATCGCTGCTGATCCCGCAAGAAAATACTGACTTCTCGACCGTCTGCACACAATTGATAAATCTTGCGGTGTAGCATAGGTGACCTCTCCCAAGCGGTTCAGTATGTTGAGCATGCTTTCTTCTTTAAGTCGAAGGATAACGATTCTAGACCAATCCCTGATTGACTTTATCCATGATTCAGATCATCAAGGGGGACTGATCAACGGTATCCCTCCCCTCCAGTTTAAAGCAAAGACCTGTAGTATTTGCGCCCCCCTTTGGCGGTTGACCGAACGCGATCAAAGCAGTTTGGGGGCCATTGTGCCACAATCTTACCCCTTCATCACGTATTACTATCCTTTCGGGGCAGATCGAGCCTACGGTGAACTGGGTTGGGGATCGATGTGCCAATCTGCGGAAAGCGACGGGGAATTGCGAGAACTCCCGTGAGCCACTAAATCACGAATGTGAGCTTCTACCAAGCTGGTTTGCTCCACCATCGATAAATGACCACAATCGGCAAGTTCGATCACATTATCCCGCTGTTGAAAGCCAGGGTGAAAGCTAGCCAGATGGCGCACATACTGCAATTCCATCACCCGATCCTGTTGGCCAGCCAGGAAAAAAACCGGTTGGCTCAAGCGGGCTACCAATTGGGGTAGGTGATGGACTTCTGGTTCTGTGGTGGTTTCCAGCAATGCACCGAGGGCCGCCTCCCGATCCGCTTTTAAAAAATCATCCAGGCGTTGCCTGCCCCAATCCCGACTTAAGGGCCGGGCCACCATGGCACGGGTAAATAGCCAATCTAAGCCGGGGATATAGGCCAGCCAAGGCTGCCGACTATTAACAATTTGGCAACCGGCACGGCGGAAGCGTTCAAACTCTTCCTTGAGAAAGATGCCGCCACCGGAGTTGAGGCAGATCACGCCTTGGATTTGGGAGGGGGCGAGTTCTGCGGCCCAGAGGGCAATACTTCCCCCCAGGGAATGGCCAATCAACCAGGCTTGATGAATTTGGAGTTGGGCTAAAAGGGCGACGAGATCTTGAGCATAGGCCGCGAGGTGATAGGGCCGTGCTGGTTCTGGGGGTTCCTCGGTCTTGACTGCGCTCGAATCGCCAAACCCCCGGAGGTCATAGCATAAACATTGATATTCAGGCGCTAAACGCTCAACTAAGGGCCGCCAATATTGGCGACTCAGGAGCCAGCCATGGATAAAAATCAGCACTGGCCGGTCAGCGTCAGGGGAAGGTGGGGTCAGTTCGTAGGTGTGAGTAACCCCGAAAAGCTCAATGGTTTCCATAGCTCCTATCCTAGCCCGAACCGGTCTTTTGAGTCTACAACCCAGCGGATGTATCTCAGAGCGCAATGTAGGGGCGTTGGCGTAAGCCTGCCGGAGGCACAAAAATTTTTCGCCCCCAGGCCCATCCATCGCCAAACTATTCCCCTAATAGGCGTTGGCGAACACTTTCGGCAATTTTTTGCCCCAGGTACTCCGGGATTAAACTTTCATTGGGCCCCAAGAGATAGAGAATTAACCGGGTTCTGCCCCGCCAGACGAGGAGATTGGCATTGACCACCAGTAAATCCTCTTGCCAAATGGCGTACATGACCTTGTAAAACAGGCCGGGTTGGTTGTCGGCTTCAATGAGCAGGGCGGGGAGGTGGAACACGGGATCAACGTAAAATTCGGTTTCTACCTGCTCTAAGCCAGCATCAAGGTTAAATTCCACAGCAAGCATTTCTTCCACCTCAAACCGACCGGCGAGGGCTTCGCGGATGGCACGACAGACATTCTCGGCGGTTTTGTCCGGCAACACCTTATTGCCCCGGGACACCACCAGCTTGATGAACACAAGCATGGGGGGCTTGATCTGCCCATAGAGGTTCAAGCTGTGGATCGTTAAACCATAGGCGGCAAGAACGCCAAAAATATCACTGAGCAAAAAGGATTGATTGCGGTAGGCAAAATGGACGGCACTTTTTGAGCCTTCGGGGCGCACTTCAATAATCGCCAGCTTGGTACGATAGAGCCGATAGGCGAGGCGCAGGTTTTGCAGTTGAATTTCGCTACTGACAAACTGTTCATAGAATTGGGGAAAAGCTTGGTTGAAGCGTTTCAGAAGGCTCAGTGTGGATGGTTTTAAACCCGCCGCCATAGTCGTTTCGATCGCTGCTGATTGGTCAGGGAACGCTGGACTGTTGATGAATCACCGCCGATTCATCAGCAATAGCACCAGTCTAATCCAAACCCTAAGCAGTCTAGACGGTTCTGGGTACAGAGCGGGCAAAATTGCGCTTTGGGGGCGGTTAGACCAGGGCAGATGCCTGGGAACTAATGGCCGCTGATGTGGATGACGATCTGCCGTTCATAGCTGCGTTGACGGTGTTCCCACAGGTAGATCCCTTGCCAGGTTCCCAACATTAAACGACCTTGGGTGATGGGGATTTGCTCACTGGTGCGGGTGAGGGCGGCACGGATGTGGGCGGGCATATCGTCGGGGCCTTCGTGGGCGTGGCTGTAGCTGCGGCCGTCTTCGGGGACGAGTTTGGCGAAGAAGGTATTGAGATCCCGCAGGACGGCGGGGTCGGCGTTTTCTTGGATGATTAAGCTGGCGGAGGTGTGGCGCACAAAGACGACACACAAACCAGTTTGAATCTCGGCTTCCCGGACGACGGTTTCCACTTGGGGGGTGATGTCGTGGAGGGTTTTGCCTTGGGTGTGGACTTTGAGGAGTTGTTGGTGAAGGTGGGTTTGGGTGGGCATGGTGGGGTTAGGGACAGGGGGGCAGGTCGAAGAGGACGGTGTTCATGTAGAATTCGGCCCAGTCATCGCCAAAGGCTTTTTCTAAGACGCGGCGGGTTTTGTCGTTTTGCCGCTGTTGGGTGCAGTAGTGGGATTGGCCGGCCCAGTTGGTGGCGATTTCTGCTGGGGGGAGGGGGGTGGCGGCGATCGCCCCTTGGCAATGGATCGTTAAAAACTGCTCAATCCGCTCAATAAAGGCGGTTTCTTCTGCGGGGCCATCGGGGCGGATAAACAGGCAAAATTCGGAAAAAATATCTCCCCATTCCGGCAGTTCCCGCACTTGGGAAAATTGGGGGGCGGGCAGGGCGCTGAGGGCGGTTTGGTAATGGGTAGGGAGCGCGGCGGCGGTTGGGGATAAGTCCACAATCGCCGCGCTGATTTGCCCCCGGCCTCCCACCAAATCACAGCCAAACATCGGGAGGGCGTAATCGAGGTTGGGGAACATCACACAATGGAGAATATCGAGATTCTTCCCCACTTTAGCCAGTTCGAGATGGAGCTTGCGGAATTGGGGGGTTTGATAGCAGCGGTTTTCAATGCGGAGCCGTTCCCCTTCTAATTTGCCCTCCACATAGCCCAGTTCCTCCGGCAGGGGATAGGGGGAGAGTTCAAGCTGTTGATGCCACACCGTTAGGATACAGTTGGCCAGTCGTTCAATCAGGGGGTGGAGTTCGCTGGCCAGTTGGGGGGGAGGGGCGATCGCAGTCATACCAAATATTACTGTTCAAGGGCGGATAAGTTTCAGCATATACTGAGGGGGTGGCCGCCCACGGCAAGAAACCACAGAATGTTACAGAGGATTTAAGCTATGTTTGGACTCGGTTGGCCAGAAGTCGCTGTTATTGCGATCGTTGGAATCCTCATTTTTGGCCCGAAAAAAATCCCCGAATTGGGGGGAGCCTTAGGGAAAACCCTGCGGGGCTTTAAGGAAGAAATGGACAATCCCACCCCCGACGAGATCGACGATGAACGGGATTAGCACATCTGAATGGAGGGGCGTTGGCGTAAGCCTGCCGGAGGCACAAAAATTTTTCGCCCCCGCGCTGAGTACTACTTTCTAGGGGGTAGTGGGGGGCAACCCCTCGATCGCAATCAGCGCCTCCGTCACCGACTTCACCAAGGGAGCCGCCACGGTGGAACCAAAAAGATCTTCCCCTTTGGGTTCATCAATCACCACCAAAACCAGGTATTGGGGACTGTCGAGGGGGAGTGTGGCCACAAAACTAACAATCTTGAGATCGCTGAAGTAGCCGCCGGTAGGGCTGGCTTTTTGGGAAGTCCCCGATTTGCCACCCATTTGATAACCCGGAATCCGCACCACATCTCCGCCCGGTGCAGCGATGGTTTCCCCCATCTTGCGCCGGACAGTCTCCGTTGTTTCTGGCGAAAAAACCCGTTTAACGGGGCGCTCCTCTGGCTCCCAGGCTAGGCTGTTCTCTTCATCCACCAAGCCCCGGACTAGATGGGGCGTGACCAGTAGGCCGCCATTGGCGATCGCCCCATGGAGTTGGGCCAATTTCAACGGAGTCAGGGAAAACCCTTGGCCAAAGGCAGTGGTTGCCACCTCTACCGGCGAGGCGAGAAAACTCGACAACGGCTTTAATTGTCCCGCTGCGGCCCCCGGTAATTCAATGCCCAAGGGTTGCGTCAGATCTAAGCTTTCCAGGGCTTCATGGTATTGCTGAGGCGTGAGGCGGTTGATTAAGGCCACCATGGCCACATTGCTGGAAAAACTAAGAATTTCGCCAATGGTGAGGTCGCCCCGGCCCCCCACCTGTTTATAGTCGTGGTTGCTAATTTCCCAAGTTTCTAGCTTAATTTGGCCAGCATCGTAAAAACTTTCATCACCGGTAATCACCCCCGCTTCGAGGGCGATCGCCACATTAATCGGCTTAAACGTTGACCCCGGCTCATAGAGATCCGTCACCGCCCAATTTTTAAACAGCTTTAAATCAAACTGCGAATATTGGTTAGGGTCAAAGGTGGGTTCACAGGCTAAGGCTAGCAATGCCCCATCATTGACATCCATAACAATCACCGCCCCCCGTTTAGCCTTGTAGGTTTCCACCTGTTGCTTGAGGAGCGATCGCGCCACCCGTTGCAGGCGCATATCAATGGTCAATTGCAAACGCTGATCATCAAAGCCCAATAAACCATCGGGGAGATAGTCCGGCATCAACGCCCCATTCCCCGCCCGGCTCATTTGCAGCGTCCGCACATCCCGCTCTAGGGCCTTCTCCTGGGTATATTCCAACCCCGCCTGACCCTTATGATCCAAATCCACATAGCCCACCACATCAGACACCAATTCCTGCTGGGGATAGAGGCGGGAATATTGCCGCACCAACTCTAAACCATCGAGGCGCAGGGCACGAATTTGATCCGCCACTTCCTCCGAAAGATTCGCGGCTACAGAAATGCCGCTTTCCCGCTGATTTAAGCGGGTCAGCAATTGGTTGGTATCTTGGGTGAGGGGGGCAGCGAGGCGATCGGCCACCGCTTCGCGGCTCAATTTAAACTGATTGGGATGGGCGTAGAGGGTAAAAATGAGCCGATCCGTCGCCAACAAATTCCCCGCCCGATCCACAATTGCCCGGCGGGGAATATAGGGACGCATATAGATCATCTGTTGGTTACGGGCTTGTTCCAACAGTGCCGGGGCGCGGTGAATCTGTAAATGATAAAGATTGAAGCCTAAGGCCAATAAACCGAGGATTAATAATCCCCAAACCAAGCCCAAACGTTGAACGTGGAGGCGATAGGGTCGGGGCGCTTTAGTATCCCAAGGGGGCATCTGGGCGAACCTCCAGCAGCGGGGTGATGGGAGCCGATTGAACGGATTGATTGGTGGCCCTGGGCAAAAAGATCGTATTGGCCGGGCTAGGGGCAACCAAGCCATTTTCCGGAGCCGCAGCCCGTTGAGCCAGTTGATTTTTCATCAACTCATCGGCGGTGGTGAGTTCACGTTTTTCCCGCTGCAACTGTTCCAATTGGCGAAATTCTTCGCTCCAAGCCTGTTGAATATAAACCGTAGAGCCGTAAACCATTAAAACAGCGGTGGCAAGGCAGAATGTCAGGATCGAAGATCCCCGCTGAATGATCAGTAATGTCCGCAGCCAGAAGGGGGCCGTCGGTGGGGCAAGGGGTTTTGGCCGAGGGGAGGGCTGGGTTTGGGGGGCAGCTACCGCCGGAGGGACAATGGTGAGTGGGTTCGGGTTCGCTACCTGCATTGTGGGATGAGGGATGACCTTGCCCGCTGGTTCTGGGCGAAAGGCCACAGGAACAGCTTGCTGCCGACGCTTCGAGCGCGGGCCACGGCGGGGGCGGGAAGTCTGAGGCGACGGCAGAGGGTGAGCAACGGCGATCATAATCAATCCTTTCTAAGCTGAAAAGTCCACGATTGCATTGTAGTGCGCCCCCATCCTAACACTGGCTTTTGCTCGATTAAAGTTTAATTTTTGATTGAGGGGGAAATGGGGGATGATGGGCAAAAGGGTTGCGGAGGAGGCGATCGCCATGAAACTTTTACAATTCAGCACATCCCACTATTGCCGGAAAATTCGCCTGATCCTTGGTTATAAAAATTTAAACTACGAGGTGGAGAACCTCACCCCAGGGTTACATATTTTGCGGATCAAACCCCTCACCGGGTTAACGACAATGCCGGTGCTCTGTCTCGATTCGGGGGAAAGCATTGGCGACTCGACCGCCATTTGGCAATATCTAGAACAACAGTATCCTGACCCTCCCTTGTTATTGGCTGATCCGGTTCTCAATCGGCAAATTCTGCTTTTAGAAGATTGGCTCGATGAAAGTATTGGCATTGCCACCCGGTTTGTCTATTACGACTACCGCGCTGGGGCCGGAAAACATCTTGATACCTCTTGGCTCAGTCCGATTGTGGTGAATTTGGTGCGCCAACAGTACAAGATTCAAGGGCCGGCGGTGGTGTTGGCCCGCCAGCGTTTGGCCCAAGCGTTGGAGATTCTCGCCCCTTGGCAAGACCGTCCCTATTTGGTGGGCGATCGCCTCACCCTTGCCGATTTCACCGCTGCGGCCCTGCTCACTCCCCTACAAATCATTCCTGAATATCAGGAACATACTTGGCTCTGGGAGCGGGTTAAAGCTGTCCATGACGTTTGCGGTGAGCCATTCCCCCCATTTTAATCAGAGTCGAGGCGAAAAATTTTTCGCCCTCAACCTTTGCTAAAAAAAAGAAGGACAACCCTAAAAGCGGGTCATCCTTACACTCATTGCCAAGCGAAACTTTTCAAGGGAAATCTAGGATTAAGCCTAGAGTCTAGGCTTTGTTGTTGCGTTTTTTCATCCAAGCACCCGCACCGATGGCCAAGCCGGCACCAATCATTGAGAAGGGTTCAGGAGTATCTTGGCTAACGCCACCACCAGGGGTAGTAGCAGCAGCGATGGTCATGTGGGACAGGTCTTTGCCGTTGGCAGTGCTGAACGTACCGCTGTTAATGGCTTCCGTGACGTTGTTGAAGTAGTAGGCGGAATATTCGTTGCCGGCTTTCAAGCTAACCACGAAAGGCCCAGTGATACCCGAAGACACAGACCAAGAACCCGTTGGTTTTTCAACAGCGAAAACGCCACTGCCACCCTCATCGGATTTACCCAAAATCGACCATTCAAAGGCACTGGTGTCGAAGCCAGAGAAGAGGGAACCAGCTTTCAGAGCGGTCAACAGGGGATCACCTGAGCCTGTGTCGTTTCCTTCTTGGGTAACGCAAGCGGCGTATGCCAGTACACCGACACCACCGGCAGCACAGTCGGTGCTAGCCGAAGTGGTGGTGGGGGTGGTATCACCACTCTTCTTATCGTTGCCTTTATCAGACGTGGGAGCACCGCCACCAGACCCATTATCCTTGTCTTTTTTTTGAGCCAGGGCATCACCCGTAGCAAAACTAACAGCAGTAACAGCAATTAAAGCAGAAGCGACTAAAGTAGAAAATAAGCTTTTCATTTGACACCCTCCCACGAGTGATTAAGAATGTTTGTTGAGATTGCAGTGTTAAAGTCTTTTCCCCCACCGCTCCTTTAGAATAACCTGAATCCCTGGGGTATTCAATAAAGTTTCCGTAAAGATACGCCAAAATTCTGTAAAGAAAGTGCAAATATTCCGTCATTTGCCGGAGGTGATCCCCGCAAGATCCCCTTTTGCTGAGGCGAGTCTGCCCTCAAACCCGCTTCTAGTCAGCCTTTTGCCCTAGAGGCGATCGCCTCCATCCAGAGAGATCCCCAACCCAGATTTCGCTGTATTTCTGCTCAAAACGGCAATTTTATCCCCTTAACAAAAGAACATTTTTTTATCTCTGAGGAAAGAAATTTTTTTAGCTTAATAAAAAAAGACTTTTATGGGCAAGGCTCCGTATTAATACGGAGCCTTGCCAGTGCTGGGGTGGTACTTACCAAGGTAATCAGTGTTTATACGGAGCTTCCCGCTACAGACAAGATGCGTCGCCCCTTTGCTCACAGGGGGTTGGGATCGGGGGCAAAGCCTTGCAATGGGGTGGCGGCTTGGTCATCGGTCAGGCCCCGCTGTTGGAGCAAAACCCCAAAACCCCCTAGGCCGGTGGGGTCAATCAGGCTATGGAGATGGCTGCGCCGCTGCAACAGTTGATTTAAGGGGATGTTTCCCTGGGAAAGGGCCGCGAGGCGATCGCCCAACCCCAAGGCCATTAAAAATAACCCCTGCTTTGTCATCCCCAGGGTTTGCAGGCCGTACTCCTGCCCCCAATGGGTGAGGGCGGTGAAATTGACATGGGCGGTCAGATCCTGCTCCCCCAAGTTCACATAGGGATTGTTGTGGTGGCGGTGCTGGAAATAGCATTGCAGCGTCCCCTGATGGCGTTGGGGGTGGTAGTAGCGATCGCCCTCATAGCCATAATCCACGGTGAGTAAATAACCCTGCTTGAGCTTCCGGGCCACGGTTTGCAACCAATCTAGGGCCGCTAAATTGACCTCGGTGCGATAGCCTTCGGGGTAGGTGGGGCCGGGGAACGGAATCCCTAAGGTTTGGAAATAGGCGGCGATTTCGGGGGTAGAAAGGGGGCCGAGGCGTTCCGTGATCCCCGTGGGAGTCACCTCTAGATAAACCTCCTGCAATTCCTGGCCCTCAAGTACCACCCAATGCACCGGCAAGGCATCCACCAATTCATTGGAAAAACAGCAACCGATCAGGGATTGATCGGGAATTTCTCCCCAATCCTGCCAAGTGACGGGATGGCCTGCTAGCTTTTCCCCCTGGCTTTGGCGTTTTTGGGGGGATTTTTCAACGATGATGTATTGGATCGCTTTGTAAAATTGCGGATCGGTTTCAGCAATGGCCCCCAAACAATCCCGCGCCGTCTCCCCCTCCCCCGCCCCCATTTCCACCACCGTAAAGGGAGCCGGACAGCTCAAAACTTGCCACATCTGGCGAAACTGGACGGCTAAGAGTTCGCCAAAATCGCGATCGCCACTGGCAGATGTGAAAAAATCCCCCCCAAAACCGATGGGCTGGCGGTTGTAGTAGCCCCATTGGGGATGGTACAACACCGTTTCCATGAAATCGGCAAAGGTCAGGGGGGAAGCGGCCGCGAGGATGGGCAGAAGGGGGGAACTCATGACTTAGAACTGGAATTGGGTTTGCAAGGACAGGATAAACACATCATCATTGCCGCCGTTTTGGTTCACCGCTGGAAGCCAGAGAATACCGGGGGTGATGGCGATGCGATCGCTCACCTGATAGCGATAGGCCGCCTCAATGTGCCACACCGGATCGGTATCTAATAGATTCACCCGCCCCCCTTGCGCCCGCAAACTCCGTAACGTCGGCTCACTCCCCAACACCACCATCCCTAAATTTCCCGCGCCCCCCAAATCCGGGAACGCCACAGTCAGGGCATAGTTCCAAATTTCCCCATCCCCCACTTCTAATAACCGCGCTTTCGTCACCCCCACCCAACCGGACAAGGCAATCCCCGCGCTGGGCTGCACCATGCCCCCCAACCCGTAGGAATTGCTCACCACCGGCCGGTTAAAGAGGGGATCACCGAAAGGACGGCTACTATTGGCATTTAAAGCGAGGGGGATCAAATTGGCACTGAAAGATCCCGTCGCTGTGCCACTGCCCCCGAACCGAAAACGGTTGGCGGTGCTGTAGCCGTGGACATAGGTTAAACCCAGTTGGGCTTGGTCATTCCCCACCACCGCCTGAGCCAACAGGGAATAATCCGCCGCAAACAAGCCCCGCTGCGGGGTTGCCGCTTGGTTGGCTAAATAGCCCAGATCGAATCGGAGGCTTTCCCCCACCCGATGACTAACCCCGATCCCTGCCCCATCGCCGCCAATGCCATAGATAGGATTGCGCTGGCCAAACCGAGAAAGTGCGCCGCTGCCCCCCTCCTGATCCTCTAAATAGGGGTTGAGGGTGTCGGCATAGTGGAAATGGGAACCGCCGGCCGCAAAGAGGGTGAGGTCTGTCGCTTCTCCGAGGGGATGGGTGTAACTGAGCAGATCCAGCACCACATTATTCGTATTACGCTGCACCGTTGAGGTATCCATGGCCAGACGGCCATCATTACTAAACAGTAGGTTGGCGGGATTTGCCCCGCCGGTATTGCCCTGATCCGCCAACATCGGCACGGCACTGCTCCCCATTAACCGGGTGCGGAGGCGATCGCGCCCCGTAAAACTGGTGTGTAATTCCAACCGGGTGCGGTATTGAAAGATTGGCCCGGTGGAAATCTCCGCCCCGTTGCGGGTAATCCCGGTAATCGCTTCGCCCCCCAAATTGCTATTGAGGGCAAAAATGGCTTCCCCTTGGAGTTTCGTCGTGGTGGAAAACTGACTGGCTTCTACTTCCGCCACCCGTGCCGTCATCCCATCAATGCGCCCCCGCAACACGGCTAAATCCCGATTAAATTCCCGAATCAGCCGCTCAATTCTGGCCAGATCTTCCCCCGTGGCGGTATTTGGTTGGGCCGCCAATAACCCCTCAATCCCTTGTAGGCAGGCATTGAGGGCCGCCGCGAATTCATAGCGGCTCAGGGCACGATCGCCCCGAAATGTCCCATTGGGATAGCCCTTTAAACAGTCATAGCGATCGCTCAAATCCCGCAACGCCCCATAGGCCCAATCCCCAGGGGACACATCCCGCAACTGTGCCGCCCCCTGGCCCCAAGCCGGCCCCATCCCCACCATCAACCCCAATAATCCCAACGGCAAAAGCCGCGCCATTTTCTTCAACATCGCTCACACCAAATAAATTTGCCTTCATCCTACCCATTAAACCCCCACTTCCCACTTCCTACTCCCCACTTCTCACAAGCCCCCACAAACCGCCGCGCTATCCCCCCCTGTGCT
>JAABSU010000011.1 GCA_011390265.1 Spirulina sp. | reverse complement strand
TGGGAGGTTTGGATCAATCGCGGGTAGAAACTTGGTTGGCGGAAGCCGGGTTTTGGGCTCCGGTGATCTATATCTGCCTCTACACCTTGGGAACATTGCTGATCCTGCCTTCCACCCCTTTGAACTTGGCAGGGGGGGCGATTTTTGGGCTGTGGTGGGGGACGTTGTGGACGAGTTTGGCGGCGGTGATTGCGGCGGGGGTGGGGTTTTGGTTTACCCGGACATTGGGGCGGGATCTGATGGCGGCCCGGTTGAGGGGACAATGGGAGGCGATCGATGCAGAAATTCACCACGGCGGGCTATTTTACCTGTTTGCGATCCGGCTGTTGCCCTTGATTCCCTACGGGATTGTCAATTTTGCCGCCGGTTTGACGGCAATTCGCCCCAGGGATTATGCGATCGCCACCATTCTCGGAACGGTTCCGGGGATTCTCCCCTTTGTAATGATGGGGTCGGGGTTGCAGGCGTTGCGTCAGGGGGAAATTTTACCGATTTTGTTGGCCCTAAGTTTAACGGGGCTATTGGTGGGGGGCGCAACCTGGTATCGCCGCCGCCGTCAGCCCCCTAGAGAATCTGATCCATCCAAAGATTGATCCGGCCGTTGGGTCATGGCCATGAAAAAGCCTAGCCCCTGGAGGCTAGGCAGATGGGATGAAAAGGGAAATGTTAAGAATGCTGCATCATTTCGCGGTAGCACCAACGCACGAGGCTAAAACCGGCAATGAACTTCACCAGTTCAAGACCCCAATAGCCCACTTGCATCGTCACCATGGATGAGGGGAAACTGGTGCGAGGCGTGAGCCAATCTAAGCTCAGGCCGACACCGCTCATCAGGGGGGTTAGGGCATAGGTGTAGATGAGGGCGATCGCCAACAGCACTGCACCCGCCCCTAAAAACAACCATTCCTGTTGGCGGCTGAGGCGATGGCTTGACCAGAGGGCCAGGCAAGCGGTGAGGACGCAGGCCCCACAGATCAGTTCTAAATGGTTAAAGGCTTCAAACAGGACATAACCAGCGCTGGCAAAATCGCTTTGCATCATCATGCCAGAAACATACAAGCTGGGAATGATCACGCCATCGAGGAGCAGGCTGCCACTGAGCCAAAAACCGAGGGTAAAGAGAATCAGCGCGGGCCAATTCAAGCGAGAAATGGAAGGGATAATACCGGAACGCATGATGGAACCTTGATTGCATCTATGCCTTTAGCCTAGCCAATTTTGTCCGGTTTCTGTGTCAATAATCATTAAGCAAGGGGAGGGGCGCAAAAAAACCTGTGTCTAACCTTCTGAAAAAACTTGTCTAGAATAGAGACGCGCTCAGGAGACCCCCAACCATGGCGAACTCAACCCTTGTGAACCAAATCCGCTACGTTACCAACTCTGATGGAGAACACGTTTTAGTCCCTTTGGCACTTTGGCAGCAAGTCATTAGTGCCCTGCAAGACCCGGCCAGCGGTTTAGCTTGGATCGATGAGCATGAACCCAAAGGGCAACTCCTCGCTGATCTCCAAGCATCTTTTAAAGAAGCCGCTGCTGGGCAGACGTTCCCCGTTTCCCAGCTTTGGGACGATCTGGACAACTGAATCGATGTGTCGAACTGCTACTGCTTGGCTCTGCCCATGTATGGAGAGGGGTAACTCCGCTGTCTAGAGTCTTGAGAAAACCTCATGCAGGACGTGCTAGCATTGGAACCGTCCTAGCAGGACGGGGCTTGAAATCCAGGTTTAACGGCCTCCAACAACCGCCAGATCCTAGAGGCTAACTTCAACAAGTATTTTTATCAGCACAAGCCGTTGAGGAAGTTGGAGATGGTGGTTGAGGAGATTTTGCAGTTGGAGGAGAAGACCAAGGGGTTAATCAAAAGGCTGGTGAGCTTTGGGGAGGTGAACTGATGCAGGAAATTCAAGGCAAGACACGGACAGTTCGTGAACTGCTGAGTGGGGCCAAGTATGGCATCGACTACTACCAGCGGGAGTATAAGTGGCAGCCTAAGCAGATTGCTGAGTTGGTTGGTGATTTGACCGGGCGGTTTCTGAATGACTATAACCCAGAGCATCAGCGGAAGCATGTTGCTACTTATGGGCATTACTTTCTGGGGTCTGTGATCATCAGCCAGCGCGACAATGAGCGGTTGGTGGTGGATGGTCAGCAGCGGTTAACCTCGCTGACACTGTTGTTGACTTATCTGCATAACCTGCAAAAGGAACGGGATGATGCGGAGCCTGTTGAAGACCTAATTTTCTCGAAGAAGTTTGGAGAACGATCCTTCAACCTAAATGTGCCCGATCGCAATGATTGTATGGAGGCTCTCTTTGAGGGCAACTCCTACGACACTGCGGGCAAGATGGAGTCGGTGGTGAATCTGGTGGGGCGCTATCAAGATATTGATGAGGTCTTCCCGGAGGAGTTGCGGGAGCAGGCTCTACCCTATTTTGTTGATTGGCTGTTGGAAAAGGTGAATCTGGTGGAAATCACTGCCTATGCTGATGAGGATGCCTACACCATTTTTGAAACGATGAACGATCGCGGCTTGTCGCTCTCGGCCACGGATATGTTGAAGGGCTATCTGTTGGCTAATATCGATGACGGAGGGAAGCGAGCCGAAGCGAATAAGGCGATTAAGCAGTGGTTGCTGCGGTTTAAGGAGCAGAGCAAGGAGACGGAGGCAGACTTTTTTAAGACTTGGCTTCGGTCTCAGTATGCCCAAAAGATTCGAGAACGGAAGAAGGACGCTAAGCCTGAAGATTTTGATTTGATTGGCACGGAGTATCACCGTTGGGTGCGAAACCAAAGGGATTTGATTGGCCTGAAGGATGAGACTGCCTGTTACCAGTGGGTGATGCGGGATATGGATTTCTATGCCCGGATCTATCTGCGAATTCTTGAGGCTGCTCAAACTCTCACAATAGGGCTAGAAAGCATTCTTTACAATGCGGACCACGGGTTTACTCAGCAGTTTCAACTGTTGCTGGCTCCGTTGTTGCCGGGGGATGATGAAGCTACAGTGCAGACGAAGCTGAGGTTGGTGGCAGACTATATTGATTGCTGGTTAAACCGGCGGCTGTGGAATTTTAGGTCGATTACTTATTCTACGTTGCAGTATACAGTTTTTCAGCTTACGAAGGAGATTCGAGGGTTGTCGGTGGGGGGGCTGCGTGACACGTTGGTGGGTAAGCTTCGGGGCGATGCTGATGATGGAGATCTGACTTTTGGTAGGCAGCCTTACTTGAATAACTGGAATGCGAAGAGTCTACACCGCCAGCTAGCTCGGATGATTGATTGGGTAGAGCGGCAAAGCGGGGAGCCGGGGCAATATGCGAAGTACATAGTGCGTTCGGGTAAACATGCTTTTGAAATTGAGCATATTTGGGCGAATCATTATGATAGGCATGCCCATGAGTTTGATAGTTCAGCGGCGTTTGGGGAATATCGAAACCGCTTGGGGGGTTTATTGTTACTGCCGAAGCTGATCAATTGTAGTCTGGGGGATAAGGATTATGCGCACAAGGTGGAAACTTATTTGAGTCAAAATTTGTTGGCCCGATCTCTCCATGAGCAGTGTTATCACAATAATCCTGGTTTTAGGCAAATGGTGCAGCGGACGGGGCTACCGTTTCGGGCATTTTATCGGGCTGAGGAGGGGGAGAAGTCGGTTTTTACTAAGGATAATTTGGAGGAGCGGTTTCATCTTTATCGGCAGATTGCAGAACAGTTGTGGTCAGCGGATCGGTTGCGGGGTGGAGAGGGTGAAGTATGATCAAGTTCCCGAAGTATGAGGCTTATCAGGATGAATGATCTTTTTTCAAAAAAATACGTCCATATCTAGCCAATGTATATTTGGCTGCCCAAGAAGGTTTTTGCACCACCAAACCTTTAGTATTTGAGACTTTCAAAATCTCATCTAAAATACACTTTAGCATCATCAATCTCCTATGCCAAACTGACTCACAACAATTGGAAGATTTGCTGAGTGTTTGATATTCTCCTCACCCCTAAAGTCAGGTGTGGGGATGCGTTTTTTCACGAATTCAACTCCTCCCAGGCGGCAATCATCGCGGGAGTCCAGAGCCAATGCTGGCTGAGGGCTTGGGTTTGGAAGCTGCGGGGGTGGGCATTGAGGACTTGGCGACGGAGGGCGGTGGCTTGGCGCGTGAGGACGGGGGCTTGGTTGGGGTCAGCTTCGGTGGCCAGGGCGGTTAAACCGAGGGCGAGACCGGCGTAGGGCATTTGGGTTTCGGGGTCATTGGGGGGGGCTTGTTGTTCAAGGAGGGCGATCGCCTCATACCAAGCCTGATTAGCAGGATTGATTAACCCTTCGCTGTAGTAGGCAAAGCCCAAGGCGGTTTGGTAGCTGGCGTTATCGGGGGCGGCTTTAACGGCGGTTTCCCAATAGCGGCGGGCATCACTGGGGCTATAGCGGGAATCATTCAGAAGGGCGGATTGCCAGGCGAGGCGACCCCGTAGAAAGCTGACGGCAGGTTGATCCAATTGAGGGGCGGGGATGGCGGCTAGGGCAGACTCGGCAAAGGGGAGGGCATTGCGATCGAGCAACGCGGTAACAGCTTGTAATCCCTCGGTTAAATTTCCCCCATTCAACGCTTCGATCGCAAAACTCGTTAGTCGCTCACTGCTCACTTCTTCAAAATTATCCCCATCGGGGGAGGCCACGACCACATTGGGGGGAGCGGTTCCCCACTGTTGGATCAGCCAGCCGCCCGTGATCGCCAGGATGATCGCCCCCACACCCCCCGCAATATAGGGCCACAGGGGGCGCGATTGCTTCTGCTCCTGGGGTTTGGGGGCAGGTTTGATAATAATGGGCGTAGGTTCAGCTTTGGTGGGGGCGGCTTCTGCGTTTAAATTAGGGAAAATTTCCCCCATTAACGCGGCCATTTCTGCATCGGCGGCGGGATCAGCGGTAACGGGTTCTTCTTCCGGGGCTTGGGCCATTTCTGTTTTCAGCCAAGCCGGTAGCACATCCTCGTCGCCCTCTACATCAGTGGTGGCGATCGCATAGGTCAGCCCACTGTGAAGCATCGGATTAAGATACAAAATCGGCAACGCCCAATAGAGTTGCCCAGAGCCATAGGCAGAGAGCAGGCCCTGACGCATCCGACTGACGCAGAGATCCAGGGGATGCCCTAGGCTCAAATTGCGATAGAGCAATTGGGTCAGCGTCAGGGCTACCGCGTCGGGGATTTCCTCCGCCATCGCCAGCACCGCCGGAACCCCCTGCTGTACCAAAGCCTGGGCTAGGTTGCGTTCTTGGGGTTGGGCGAAGATGTTCGGGCCGCTGCGACAGGAATTAAAAATTGCCCCCTGAATGCCGTTGTTGCGCAACAGGCCCGCTAAATCATCCCCGGTGAGGGATTCCGTTAGTCCGGTGAGGGGGTTGACCAGGGACAAATCTCCCCCCGTCGAGCCGAGGCCACTGTGGCCGGCGTAGTGGAACAGATCATAATTACCCTGTTCGAGGGCTTGGGTGAGGGCTTCCCTTCCGGGCTGTTCGAGGATTTTGAGCGTGATCGGCGTGGGTTGGGCTTGGCTGAGTTCCTGCTGGAGGTGTTGGACTTCTTGGTTGAGGGTGAGGCTTTGCTGATCGTGGGGTTGGGCGATCGCCATCAACACTTTCAAGGGTTGGGCCGTCCCCTGGCCCCCCGTGGCTCCCTCACCGATGGTTCCCGCCCCATAGCGAGAAAAGAGCACATCCGTTCCTGTGGCTAAAGGGCGAAACCTGCTGCCACTATTGCCCTGCGCCGGAGCCTGCAACACTTCCCAGGGCAAACAGGGGAGGCGATCGCCCTTCAACCCCAACCGCAACCGCAGGCTCCCCTGTTGGTGGTAGGCAATACTTTGGGCCGCAATCCAGCTATCCCGCACCGTGGCGGTAAAGAGGTGGTGGTAAAGGTCTTGGCCCAAAGTGAGCAGATCCGGCGGCGGGCTATGGCTTTCCGGCTCCGGTTGGAGGAACTGCACCAAGGGATCCGCCATTAATTGCCGCGTTAAATTCAGCCACCGCTCCACAGGCCAATCCACCTGCTCCTCCGCTAGGGGAACCCCCGGCTCCACCTTTTCGGTGCGGATTAAATAGCGATCGCCCCCCAAGGGCGTAACCGACAGTTGAAAATCCAGAATCTTCATCACACCCTCACCCCATCGTAATTAACAATCCTGAGAGCGTAGATCACGATGAGGGAAAACGATGGTAGGCAGGCAGGTAATACCACGGCACATGGGGATACTCATGATGTTCCCAATGGTAGCCAAAATGGTAGCAGGCCAACAATGACCACAGCACCGGCAAATGGAGCGTAGTGGAGCGGTGAATGTTTTGATGCCCTTCGGGAGGCTCACAATGGGGGAGATAAATACCGATGAAGAACAGTTGCATTGAACTAATCACGTTGGGAATCACCCAAAACAGCAACAGATTGCCAATGGGAACATGGGCGAAATGATGGAGGCCGTGGAACAGCACCGTCATACCGATCAACACCACCCAGCGCTGCGTCCCCTGGAGGTAATCCCAGAGGAATTGCCCATACCAGAGGGCGGGGTTGCCTTGGGCGTTGCTGTAGTAGTCGGGATCGGCCTCGGTGGCGGGGTGGGCGTGGTGTTGGAGGTGTTTTTCCCGCATGATCGGGTAGAGAAAGAGGGCATAGAGGGCCATGGCGATCGCCCCAATCCCATCATTCACCCAACGGCGGGGCGGAAACACCGTGCCATGGATGGCATCATGGGCGGTGATAAACAGCCCCGTATGGCAAAACGTCCGAAAGGCCATCAAAAGCAGGATTAACCACCCCGGCAGCAGAGCAATATTTAGTTGCAGGCAGGCGATCCAACTGCCCAGATAGAGCGTGATGATCAGGAGGGCAATGGCCAAACCCAGCCAGGGCGAAAAGGGGCGAGAGGAAAGGGCAGAGGACAAGCGAGAGAGGTTCCTTAGAAATCGAGGTCATCTCAGTTTACCCCGACGGCTTAGGGGTGGATCACCGAGGGGCGATCGATGTTGCCCCCTGGCACGGGTAAGATACCGCGCCTCACTGCGAAATCGTAAAGTTTCGTAAAAAAGGATTGTCTTCTTCCTGACGGGGGTGATACTTTATATTCAAGAGCACAGAAGAGGTTAATCCCCTCGGTTTAAAGAGATTGAAGGCAGTGTTCTCCCCCTCTCAATCACCCCATCATTCTCGTTGACACAATTAGTAGTTGCACAATAGGGTGGCGATATTCTTCAGGTTTGGCTAAAGTCCCTGAGAACCACAATCCCCACATCCGAAAAGGTGAACGCACTGCTGAAAGCTGAACAGAAACAATGGGAGCCTGTAAACCATTCATTACTTTCCCTTCTTACGAATTGTTAATTATTTCTAACGTTTCTCCTTTCGATTCTAGTCATTCAATCAACAACAACTAAAACCCACCTGGCATCAAGTCCTTTATTGACTACTTTCCCTTTTGATGCACCTACGGTGGGTTTTAACTTGTGCCTACTTATTTCAGGTTAGCAAAATGTCAAAACCTACAGACAGTTGTTAAACGAGGAAGCCGTGGGTACGATGAGCAATTTTAATCAGACCAGGCCCGTGGGAACTTCAGGACTGATCGGTGCGTCTTGGGGGACTGGGGTTATTTCTGCCGTCACTCAATCTCCTGTCGTTACCCGTCTTAAAATTTCCTATGCGTTTAAAGACCCTTTTTTACTCCACTCTCGGCCTCACCCTCTGCGGGGTTGTGGCCCAAACTGCCCCAAGCTGGAGCCAAACCCCAGAGCAACCCACCGAGGCAGATGTTGTGGTTGAGCCGGTGGAAAATCCCCGGTTTAGCTGTCAAGTGATGACGGGGGCCCCGACGGTAGCCTATAGCCCCGTCGAGCAACCCAATCAGCAGTACGCCTGGGCTACCCCACGGGAATTAGGCGGGGGCTGGTCGGCGGAGCGTCGCTGTGCTGAAATTAGCCGCCGTTTGGAAGAATACCGCCCCGATGGTTTGGTGGAACTGAGCACCGGGATCGAAAACGGCTACGATGTGATCTGTGTGACCACGGAAGACGACCCCAGTTGCCGCATTGTGCTTACGGTTCCCCCCGGACAAGATGCGATCGCCACCCGCGACAGCGTATTTAATAACCTCACCCTTGCCAATAGTGGCGAACAAACCCAAGGCGTACCCACCCTGCGGGATGGCAATGGTGGCGGCAATATCCTTCGGGATTTAGGCAATGTGTTAGGGGTTGAATTACCCGGCGGCCTACAATTGCCCGGTGGTGGTTCCCGCCAACCGGCTTCCAGGAGCGGATTAGGAGGGATTAACCTCCGGCCCTTCTTGGCCCCCTCGGATCGCGGCACAGGCGAGCAACTCAATTTACGCTCCAATGCTCCTCGCCCTACTGCTCCGACGAATCGCCCTAGCCCCACGGGTTTACCCATCGATTTTGATATCTAGGGTTTATCTGCCTTCGCGTTTCTGATTTTTGATTATCAACCACTCCTCTCTATGCCTCCGCCTGGCGGGGGTTTTTTTTGCCCAAATCCCCCAGAGATCAGGGAAGATGGGGGCAGATTTGGGGTTAAGGGATGACGGTTAATTTAGCGGAAGAGGCGATCGCCGTTTTAGTCGGCCTGGCCCAGCGGGGGGAAATTGACCCCTGGGATGTGCAAGTCATTGATGTCATTGACCGCTACTTGAGTAAATTGGCCCTCAGTGGTGACTTAGCACCCCACCAGGAACAGGCAGATCTGCCGCGATCGGGTCAAGCCTTCCTCTGGGCCTCGATGCTCGTCCTCCTCAAAGCCGATAGCCTTGAAATTCCCCTGGAACCCGACCCGGAGGACATCCCGGAAGACTTTGCCGATGCCCCCGAACGGGAACTCCCCGCCCGCATGGAAAAACACATCCGCCGCCGCCCCTCCGCCCCGCCCCTGCGCCGTCGCCGCGTCACCCTCGCAGAACTGATCACCCAAATTCAGCAAATGGCGCGAGTCCTCGAAACCAAACCCCCGCGCCCTCGCCCCCAAACCAAAGGCTACAGCCATAAAGAAGCCGTCCAACACATTACCGCCCTCGCCCACGACGAAAACCTCACGGAGATGGCCGCCCAACTGGAAACCTTTGTCCGCGAGGTCTTACCCCAATATCAGCAAAAACTAGCCGCCCTTGCCGACCAAGCCCCAACGGAAACGATCCCCCTCGATCAGTTGGTGCAATGGTGGGCCGAATCTCAGCAGCAGTTGGCCAATACCCATGAACGGGTGGGGGTGTTTTGGTCTCTGCTGCTCTTGGCCTCTCAATCCAAAGTGGAACTGTTTCAGACTGAGTTTTACGCAGACCTTTCCATAAAACCCCTGATTATCTGAGCCAGTCTCAGAAGATGGGATAAAATCAGGTGGAGTCATCCAAGCTTGTTGAGAAACGACGTTAACGAGGATAAGTACGCATGAAAGCCATGATTCTGGCAGCCGGGAAGGGAACAAGGGTTCGCCCCATTACCTATACAATCCCCAAACCGCTGATTCCCATCTTGCAAAAGCCAGTCATGGAATTTCTCCTGGAGTTATTGCGCACCCATGGTTTTGATCAAGTTATGGTCAACGTCAGCCATCTAGCCAATGAAATTGAGGGGTATTTTCGCGATGGCCAACGGTTTGGTGTGGAGTTGGGCTATTCCTTTGAGGGGAATATTGTCGATGGGCAATTGGTGGGCCGTGCCTTAGGGTCTGCCGGTGGGTTGAAACGGATTCAGGATTTTAAGCCGTTTTTTGACGATACCTTTGTGGTGCTCTGTGGCGATGCCTTGATCGATTTGGATCTCACCGCTGCGGTGGAGTGGCATAAATCCCATGGGGCGATCGCCACGATCATCACCAAAACCGTCCCTAAAGAACAAGTCCCCAGTTATGGGGTCGTCGTCACCGATGACACCGGCCGCGTCCAAGCCTTCCAGGAAAAACCCGCCGTCGAAGATGCCCTCAGCACGATGATCAACACTGGTATCTATATCTTTGAGCCGGAGGTGATCGACTATATCCCCGCCGGGAAAGTTTACGATATTGGCGGCGACCTGTTCCCGAAATTGGTGGAAATGGGAGCGCCCTTCTATGCTGTTGCCATGGATTTTCAATGGGTGGATATTGGCAAAGTGCCGGATTATTGGCACGCGATCCGCAGTGTGCTGCGGGGGGATATTAAAAACGTCGCCATCCCTGGCCGGCAGGAGCGCCCCGGCGTTTACACCGGTTTAAATGTGCGGGTCAATTGGGACAATGTGGATATTCAAGGCCCCGTCTATATCGGCAGCATGACCTATATCGAAGATGGGGCAACGATTATCGGGCCGGCGATGGTAGGCCCCAGTTGCCATATTTGCGCCGGGGCCACGGTGGATAATAGTGTGATTTTTGAATATTCGCGGTTGGGGCCGGGGGTGCGGTTGGTGGATAAGTTGGTGTTTGGTCGCTATTGTGTCGATAAAAATGGCGTGGCGATCGATGTCAAAGCCGCCGCCCTCGATTGGTTAATCACCGATACCCGCCAAAGTTTACCGTTAACGGAGCCAGCAGAACGCAAGGATATGGAAGAACTGCTCAGTGAGCGGTAGGGTTTGCTGCGGTTCACCCTGATTCCTACGGTTGAACCGTTGCACTTATCATCAAAGATAGTGGCCCTAGGGGGATTTGAAGATGCATTTCATGTTGGTTTTATATGCGGGTGATTATCGCAACGCTTGGTATCGGATTCAATCGGGCAAACCCTCTACCTGGCATGGTCACAGCTTTATGGTGGAGCGCTTTAGTGAGATGAGTCAACACCATCAAGTGACGGTGTTGACCTGTAAATCAGAAAAATTCCATCAAGAAACGTTGCCTGATGGCTGTCGTGTCATTGAATCGGGTTTAACAGATCCCGTCAAGCAACATCGAGAATTAGTCGCAATAGTTGCCGCCCAAAAGCCAACCCATTTGATGGTTCGTGCGCCGATGCGGAGTATCCTCCGCTGGGCCACCCAACAAAAAGATCTGCGTACCATTGCAGCCTTGGCCAACTCCTACCACCAAAACAGTTGGCGCGATCGCCTCAAAAATTGGCGAACAGCACAACTTTTTAATCATCCTAAAATTGAATGGGTATTCAATCACAATATTAACTCCAGTTACAGCTTACAAAAAATTGGCGTTAACCCGGCTAAAATTATTCCCTGGGATTGGCCACAAACTTGGTCAAGCCGCGAACCCAAAACTTTCCCAAACTACGCTAAAACAGAGCCTTGGACGATGTTTTATGTGGGTTCTGTAATTACAGCGAAGGGGGTTGGGGATGGCATTAATGCGGTTGCCAAGTTGCGCCAAGCTGGCATTAATATTCAATTTAAAATTGCTGGCAAAGGCGATATAGAGAGCTTTAAGCACCAAGCCGCAAACCTAGGCATTAGTGACGCGGTGACTTTTTTGGGGCTGATTCCCAATGTAGAAGTGATTGATGCAATGGCAGCGGCGGATTTTGTGTTGATTTCCAGTCGTCACAACTACCCTGAAGGTTTTCCCTTTACGATTAATCAGGCTTTATTATCCCGAACCCCGATTATTGCCTCAGATCATCCGATGTTTAAGGGGATCCTACAACATCGGGAAAGCGCGATGATTTTTCCAGCCGGGGATGGGGAGGCGATCGCCCGTTGTGCTCAGGAATTAATCACCGCTTCAACCCTCTATGCATCCCTGTCTCAAAACAGTCAATCAGCCTGGGAATTTCTCCAGATCCCCGTCCGTTGGGGGGATGTGATCGACCGTTGGCTCGCAGATACCCCCGGCGATCGCCAATGGTTAGCAGACCATGCTCTGCAATCGGGCCGTTATCAAGCCCGGATTGCTCGCCTTACGGATGCTTGAATTTTTTGAAAATCCCCGTGCCCTAAGGCCGGGGATTCTCAGTTTCTTGGGAGTCCGGTCAAACAGAACTGCTACAATGGGGCTAGTCCTCAGTCATGGGTTGCCCCCCGCAAAGACAGCGACGGGGAGATTTAAGCATGGGCCGAATGGTGCTCACAGCAGAGGCATACGTGGTCAAATTGCTTCTGGAAGTGGCTCAACAGCTCGATTTAACTTTTTTTCATTGCAACGCCGTTCAAATCGGTGGAGTTTTTATGTCGGATTGGGAGCGTCGCTTACAAGAGCTGGGATTACTGGGGGTTGTTGTCCTGTTGGTACTGACCATGTGGATTTTTGTGGAGTTGAGAAAAAGTCAGTCAAAGGGCGTTGAATGTATTATTTTAAACGCCGATGGTGAACAAGTCACCCGTCGGGGAAAGCAATGCGCATCGGATGATCTTTTTTGACTGTTTTTGGGCTGGGACAGTGCTCATGGTGGTCTCTGGCACGCCTGCCATCGGCAAAATCCTGTGTTAAAGTAGCTGTTAAGTGATCAAACTCCTCATCTCAACGAGTGTTTATGGTATTGGCAAAACGTGGACTTGTCCTTGGTGCAACCGCCTTTGTATTGACGACGGTGGCGGTCACAGGAGCTGGGCTACACCTGTCCCAGGGGCAGATTTTGAGCTTAAGCACCAGCCCAAAGGAATTGGTGGATGAGGTGTGGCAGATCATCAATCGCTACTATGTGGATGGGACGTTTAACCAGCAGGATTGGCGATCGCTCCGCACTGAGTACCTTGACCGTTCCTACAGCAGTCAGGACGATGCCTACGAGGCAGTGCGGGAAATGTTGGAAACCTTGGAAGATCCCTACACCCGCTTCATGGATCCCAAAGAATTCCAAGATATGCAGATTGATACCTCCGGGTCCTTAACGGGGGTGGGGATTCAGATTGCCAAGGATGAGGAGAGCGATCGCCTCGTCGTCGTTTCCCCCATTGATGACAGCCCCGCCTTCAATGCCGGGATTCTCGCCAAGGATATCATCATCAAAATTGATGATGTTGATACCCTGGGGATGGATGTCAACGATGCGGTGCAATTGATTCGGGGCGAACGAGGCACAGAGGTAATTTTAACGATTCGACGGGGGGAGCGGGAAATTGAATTCCCACTCCGGCGCGATCGCATTGAGATTCATCCCGTGCGTACCCGTGTGGAATCCACTCCCGTGGGGGATATCGCCTATATTCGCCTCACCCAATTCAACGCCAACGCCACCCAAGATATGCGTAAGGCACTGCGGGACTTTGAAGCGATCCGAGGGGAGGGGGCCGTGGTGGGCTACGTTTTAGATCTGCGCTCCAATCCCGGCGGTTTGCTCAACGCCAGTATTGACATTGCCCGGATGTGGTTAAATCGGGGCCGCATTGTTTCCACCCATGACCGGCGCGGCGAGGTGGAACGGCAGGAGGCGAATAATACCGCGCTGACGAATAAACCTTTGGTGGTGATGATTGATGGCGGTTCCGCCAGTGCCAGCGAAATTGTTTCGGCAGCTTTGCAGGAAAACCGCCGAGCGACATTGGTGGGGACGGATAGTTTTGGCAAGGGTTTGGTGCAGTCGGTGCGGCCCTTGAGTGATGGGTCAGGTTTGGCCGTCACCATTGCCGAGTATCGCACCCCCAACGGCAATAGCATTACCAAGGACAAAAAAATTAAGCCCGATATTGTCGTTGAACTCAGCGATGAGCAGCGGGAAGAACTGCAATTGAATAACGATCGCATTGGTACGGTGGAAGATCCCCAATTTGCGCGCTCGTTGGAAGTGTTGCTGGAGCAGGTGACGGCCCGACGGCCCGGCTCTGCCTCACGGCCCTCCCAAGCCCAAACCAGCCCCTCGCCATAAACGCGCCATCAAATCCAATGGGAAAACCACATCCGCAGTTGATAGCTTTCGGGGGAAAGGGGCAAGCCCAGATAAAGGGGCGACCAGAACCAGAAGGCCACTGCGCAGAGGGTGATCAAACCAACGCCCCATGGCCATCGGGTTAAAGGCCCTTGCCAACAGTGGCGATCGCAATGGTAGGCCAGGGCGAAAATAGCGAAAATCAAGGCCGCCATGTAGTGGTAGAGAAATGTGCAGCGGCTGACATTGACCCAGGGTAAAAGGTTGGCCCCATAACCACAGAGGAGATAGAGGCCGATCCCCCGCTCCTGGGGATGGGTTTGCCAGACCTGGATCAGTAAAGCTATCACGGCCACCATTGCCCCCCACCAGAGCAGGGGATTCCCCATGCCATGGACATCGTAAACCACCTGAACCGCCGCCGGAGGAAGTGTGGGATAGGCGGGGACAGTTTCACTGAGATTGCGGGCGGTGGCATAAAAATAGGCGACGGGTCGCCACATCAGTGGCCAACTAAACCAGGGGGAACAATAGGGGTGTACGTCGGCACTACTGCCTACCGCGTGGTGAAAGGTGAGGATCTGGTGGTGGACTTGCCAGAGGTTGGGGTGGGGATTGAGCAAAAGATGGGGAACCCAGGCGAGGCTATAGGTAAGGAAGGGAATGAGGCCGAAATAAAAGGCGAGGTTTAGCGGTGAGAGGGTCGCCAAGCGATCGCCGGGAAAACCAAGGGCTTGGGGTTTGAGCCAGTTGAGGAGTAGGGCGATCGCCCATAGCCCATAGATAGCCAAGAGAAACCCCAAGCCATTCCATTTCACCGCAGTGGCAGATCCCAACCAAAACCCGGCGAGGGTGAAATATTCCCCGCGTTTGAGGGGCCGCCGAAAGCGGAGGCGATCGCTCACCCAATCACTAAACCGCCGTAATTGGGCGAACTTGGCCCCCCGGTAGTCCCGGAACCAGCGCACCTGCCGCGTGATCACCCTGGGGCGGGGGCGATCGCTCAAGCCCTGCAACAGAGCCAAATGGCCCAAGAGGCCAAACAGCACCAGATAGATATTATTCAAGCCATAGCGGGATTCCACCAACAGCAAGCCATCGAGGGAGAGCAAAAGGGCGGCGGTGATCCCGAAGCTGCGCCGCTGGCTGAGGTGATAGCTAATTAAGCCCCCCACCACCGGCACCGCTGCCCCAGCAACAGCATTCAACCAGCGATAACTCAACGTGGAGCGCATCGCTCCCGTTAACCCATTGACCGTATCCGGTTCAGCCGGCCACCAAGACCCCAACCACATCCCCACCGCGATCAGGGTTTGGCTCAAGGGGGGATGGGCGTTATAGACAGATTGCCCCGTTAGGTAGCGATTGGCAAAAACGGGATAATAGATTTCATCAAATACAAGGGTATTAAACTGCTCCAGCCGCCACAACCGCAGCAACAGGCATCCTAAAAAAATTACCCCTAGGGCAACGCGAAACCAAGGAAAAGCGGTAGAGGGGCGGAGTGTCTCCGAAATCATCAGTAGGGATCTCAGCCGTAAGCAGTACTTAATTCTGCTCAACGTTAACAAGAATTGGCAAAGCCAAGGCAAATTTTGGGTAGATTTTATACCCGATAAAATTTGTCGGGTATGTTTGACCCTCATTTTTGCGCGTGTTAGTATCAGGCAACCGTTGAATTAAGAGCAATTTTTTCATGACACAAGCGATCGCCAAACGCAGTGAATCCGCCACCTTCACCCACCTCAAATCCAAAGAAGGGGACTACACCTACGACCTGCTCCCCATTAATATTTGCGAAAACACCTTCGCACCCCTAGAGGTGGCCTACGACTACGACAAAATCCGGGATACCGTCACCCGCGAAACCATTGCCGCCGGCCCCCATTCCATTTGGCGGTATCGGGCATTTCTGCCGGTGGCTACCGATAACGTGATTGATGTGGGGACGGGGATGACCCCCTTGGTGAAATCCACCCGGTTGGCGCGGCGCTTGGGTTTGAAAAACCTCTACATTAAAAACGATGCGGTGAATATGCCCACCCTCAGTTTTAAAGACCGGGTGGTGTCTGTTGCCCTAACGAGAGCGCGGGAACTGGGTTTTTCCACTGTGTCCTGTGCCAGCACGGGGAATTTAGCCAACTCGACGGCGGCGATCGCTGCCCACGCCGGTTTAGAATGTTGCGTCTTCATTCCCGCCGATTTAGAAGCCGGTAAGGTTTTAGGAACCCTGATCTACAACCCGACGGTAATGGCGGTGAAAGGGAACTATGACCAAGTAAACCGGCTCTGTTCTGAAGTCGCCAACACCTACGGCTGGGGCTTTGTGAATATCAACCTCCGTCCCTACTATTCCGAAGGCTCCAAAACCCTCGGCTTTGAAGTGGCGGAACAACTGGGCTGGCAACTTCCCGACCACATCGTCGCCCCCATCGCTTCCGGTTCTCTCTATACAAAGATCCGCAAGGGCTTTGAAGAGTTTGTCCAATGTGGCTTAGTGGAAGATAAGCCGGTGCGCTATAGCGGCGCTCAAGCGGAAGGCTGTTCCCCCGTGGCCCAAGCCTTTAAAGAAGGTCGCGATTTCATCAACCCCGTCAAGCCCAACACCGTCGCCAAATCCATTGCGATCGGCAACCCCGCTGATGGGGTCTACGCCGTCGAGCAAGCCAACGAAACCAACGGCCACATTGAATCCGCCACCGATGCCGAAATCATCGAAGGGATCAAACTCCTCGCCGAAACCGAAGGCATCTTCACCGAAACCGCTGGCGGCACGACGATCGCCGTCCTCAAAAAGCTCGTCGAAGCGGGCAAAATCAGCCCCGACGAAACCACCGTCGTCTACATCACCGGCAACGGCCTGAAAACCCAAGAAGCCATCCAAGGCTACATCTCCGAACCCCTCACCATTGAAGCCAAGTTAGACAGCTTCGAGCGAGCATGGGAGCGGGCCCAAACCCTGGAACGCCTCGATTGGCAGCAAGTTTTAGTCTAATTTCCTTCGATCCCCTTCAAACCATCTCCCCCCCTTATTAAGGGGGGGCAGGGGGGGTCTTTCCATTCCTATTCATTCCCAGACAATACTATGGCGATTAAAGTTCTCGTTCCCACCCCTTTGCAGAAATTCACCAACAATCAAGCGGTGATCGAAACCACGGGCGGCACAATCAATGAAATGATTGATCAGCTAGAAACCGCCTGTCCCGGCATTAAAGCCCGCATCTGTGACGAATCCGGTAAACCCCGCCGCTTTTTGAACCTCTACGTCAATAGCGAAGATATTCGGTTTCTGGATGGCCCGGAAACCGCCCTCACCGATGGCGATGAGGTCAGTATTGTCCCGGCAGTCGCTGGCGGCTAACAAAGCTTGTGGGGGGGGCGATCGGTGCGCTAACGCAGATCGCCCCCCCCACAGGATTCAACGGTTAAATAGACAGTCCTGATTCCAAGCGGATCAGGGCTTTTTTCTGCGGATTAGCGCAGGCTATCAGTTAACATCGGTGGAGACAGAGCCGCCAAGAACCCACGATGGGGTCTGGGGTGATTTAGTTATCATCACCCGCAGCAAAGCCATTTTCATCGAGCTTGTTGAGCTTGATGTGCTTATAACCGAGCTTGATTTCAAACTCATCACCAGGATGTAAACCCATCGCATGGGTATAGGTAGAGCCGATGACAATTTGACCATTTTTGTGAACACTGACGCGATAGGTCGGTTCACGGCCCCGGCCATCTTTAGCTCCATCGGGGTCTAAAGCAACGCCTTTTGCCGCCAAAACTGCATCGTAAAATTCAGTCAGGTTCACCCGTGCGCCGCCGCTTTTGCTGCGGGTGTAGTAGCCGCATTGCTTTGCGGTCTCGCGGCGGGGCAGTTCAGCCAACTCCTTTACTTTTTGAAGGAGAGCTTTTCCCGTTAACTTTGTGTCAGACATCTTTTTAATAGACCTCCTTATTGGGTTGAGATTTTCGTAGGGATGACTGCATAAATTAGGTCATACTAAAAACTATATCGCTAAACTTCAGGGTTGTGACATTTTTTGAAAATTTTTTTTAGAGGATGATCCAGTTCTGAGGGATTCAGATCAAAAATCAGCGGTGATCACTGCGAATCTGGAGGTTGTCAATTTTTGCTGTAATACCGTTAGGCTCTAGAGATCAAGAAAAATATTGCTCTTTATGCCGGGGTGAAAAATCCCTTGGAGATCAAGGGGGGGAGAATTTCAAGGTTTGTTGAAACTTTCCCCGGACTGGCGAAATTGCGGATCTCCATTGCCCAATTGGGATAAAATTCAGGTATTATAGCGATCCTTAAATGCGAGATCAGCGGTCAAAAAACCGAAACTTTTAAGGGCGGCTTTCGTCCTGCACCGGGTTTTGGCCATCTCCTCGGCTTGTTATTTTGTCCTCGACCCGAAGCCAGTCCTCACCCCCCTAAACCCCATGGATGTTACCTTTCAAGTTCTCCGCCAACAACCCCAAGGCAATCCTTACCCCCAAGAATATCAACTCACTGTCGAACCGGGGGAGACCATTCTCGACTGTTTAAATCGGATCAAGTGGGAGGTGGATGGTTCTCTGACGTTTCGGAAAAATTGCCGAAATACAATTTGTGGGAGTTGTGCGATGCGGATTAATGGCCGTGCCACCCTGGCCTGTAAAGAAAATATTGCTCAGGAGGTGGCTCGCTTTCATCCGGAGGGGAGCGATCGCCCCCCGGTGATCACCATTGCGCCCTTGGGAAATTTGCCGGTAGTGCGGGATTTAGTGGTGGATATGGCGCAGTTTTGGGATGATCTCGAAGCGGTGGATCCCTATGTGAGTACCCAAGGGCGGGCGGTTCCGGAACGGGAATTTTTACAAACTCCAGAGGAGCGATCGCGCCTTGATCAGATGGGGAATTGTATTCTCTGCGGGGCCTGTTATTCCGACTGTAATAGTAAGGCGTTTAACCCTGATTTTCTCGGCCCCCACGCCCTGGCCAAAGCCAACCGCCTAATTACGGATAATCGCGACACCCGCACTGAGGAACGGATTGAACAATATAACAGTTTAGATGGGGTTTGGGGCTGTACTCGCTGTTATCAGTGCAATGCGGTTTGTCCGATGGAGGTGGCTCCTCTGGATCAAATTAGTAAAATTAAACACGCAGTCTTAGACCGCCATGATCAAGACAGTAGCCGCCCAGTGCGCCACCGGAAGGTGCTGGTGGATTTGGTGAAGTCGGGGGGCTGGGTGGATGAACGGAAGTTTGGCATCCAGGTGGTGGGGAATTATTTCCAGGATGTGCGGGGTTTGGTGAGTATTTTGCCCCTGGGATTTCGGATGTTGGCGAAGGGGAAGTTTCCCTTTACGTTTGAGCCTTCGGAGGGGACGGCAGAGGTGCGATCGCTGATCAATGCGGTGCAGGATTATCAAAGCCATCAGGTGGAACCTTAGGGGGTTATGCTGACTGGCCCACCAAGCGCGATCGCACCTCTTGGACAAATCCCCCTAACCAGCCAGCGGCTTGGGTTTGGCTCAGGGCGGTTTGCAATCCCTGGCTGAGTTTTTCCCAATTAAACGTCGTGGGGGGATGGAGGGGATCTTGTTGGGCGAGGTGGGCAACGAGGGCGAGGCCGACGATGCGGGTGAGGTAGGCGGCACTAATCCCTTGCAGCAGGCCGCCAGCGGCATAGGTGAGGGGGGTGGCTTTGAGGAAGGTGGCGATCGCCTGGGTCGAAACTTCCACAGCCCCCAGTTTGAGCAACAGTTCCCCCATGGCTTCGGCGGCGGTTTGGGCTTGGTTGAGGCTGAGGGGTTGGCGATAGAGTTGGGCCAGATCGAGGAACATTTGGGCGTTAATCGCTAAGGAGGCCAGCAAATCCAACGCCGCCACAGGATTGGCAAAGGCCGCCGCCGCTGCCACCCATTGATAGCATTCGATGATCGGTAGGGCGCGATCGCCCCTTTCCTGATTCAACTGCGTTTTAATTTCCCCCTGGAGGGCGATCATTTGTCGCCACTGCACGCCCCAGGTTAAAGATTCCCTGTGATCTACCAACGTCGCTAAACGGTTCGGCAGATCTCCCAATTGGGGGGCTTGGGGTTCTTGGGTTTCGGTGATCGAGCCATCGGTTAAATGGTGGCGGACGGTGATCGGCCGGGGAGCAGCGGCGATCGCCAACACCTGATCCGGCGGCAGCCAACCCGCCACCCGTTGCCGGAGCGTATCGAGGAGGAGTTGCCGTTGGGGTTCGGGGTGTTGATCCTGTTTGGTGAGGATTAGGAAAATTTGGTGATGGGCTTGCCGCCATTGTTGCATTTGCCGCCATGCCGCTGCGGTGAGGTCGCCATCAACGAGGGCTAACACGAGATGGGTCTGATCCCTAGGCGTTTCTGCTTCCTGATACTGCCAGCCATCCCCTCCCGCTAATGCTCGCAATAACGCCGTTTTCCCCACCCAAGCACCGCCGGTAATCGTCATCTGTAGCGGGCCGGGGGTGGGTTGGGCAATGGTTTGTAGTTGCGTTTGGTGGGGAGCGGGATCAAAATTCGGGGACTCGGTGGCGAGGAGTGTGATCAGTTGCTCGGTTTGGGCTTGGGTTTGGGTGAGCTGGGCAAGGGTGAGGGGCGATCGCCCTTTTTCCTCTGGCGTAAGTTGGGGGCGATCGCGCCGCAACCACCACATCCCCCCACCCACGGCCATCAAACCCCACAGGCCTAAGGTTTCTAAATCCAAGCCCACATCCTGCAACTGCCACCACCCCCACAGGGCAAAGGATAAACCCAACCCACCGATCAACACGGGTTTACTCCTCAATATCGCCATTTTTCCCCCTCATTTCCTGTTGGATCGCTGATTCCATCGTACCGGGAGAGGGAACCTCGTTAAACCTAGGGCCGCGAAATTGATCCCCGCTCCATCCTGGGCAAAAGCTAGCGATTCTCACACACCGGATCCGCCTGACCTCCCATTTCTCGCACCAACTTGGGTAAATCTTCCTTGAGGAACACCGTGATTTGACCGCTGTAGGCCATGCCGGTATTGGTATGGGCAATTTCCAGCCAATAGGCATAGCGATCGCCCCGCCGCATTTCCCCATAATAGCCCTCCGTTCCTGGCCGTCCCAGCCGCCGCCCCAGATCAATCACATCAGGCAGCGGATAGGCATAGAGCAAACTCGCCTGACGATAATCCTGATAAATATCCAAACCGTACACCGTGCGCAGACCAAACTCCAGGCGATCCATCCCCACACCATTAATAAAATCCCGCACTGTGATCGTCTCAGAGCGGATCAGGCCCCGATAAATCGGTGTGGCGCAACTGCCCCGCGCCGCCATCGAGGAAAGCCGGCCCGGTGGAAAAATTGAAGCAGTAAATTCAAACGTCTGGGAGCCGCCATTACTACGGCGCACCGAAAGGCCATCCCCCATCACCCCCTCTAGGGCCTGATTACCTAAAATCCAAGCGGCAACAATGGCGGTGGGTTGGCCGGGCATAGCAAGGGTGGGGGCGATCGCCATCCCCCACCACAAACTAGCGGGGATCATGGCAGCACAGAGGCGGCGAAGCACCATAGCAATCCTTTAAAACTCTCGAATACGCCTCCATCCTAACCGATGGGCAGAGCAGATCAAAAAACCCCCTTATTCAGGGGGAAACTTGATCAAGACGGCAATTGAGGGGAATTAAAAGCTATTGCCTTTGAGATCATGGGGCGTATCGCCCATCACCGATCGCATCCCCTCCAACGTCGAGAGCATATTAGCCGGATCCATGAACATGATCTTGCTGCTTTCACTACTACCCACCACCTTACCCATGGTCAGATAGTCTTGGGCGAGGATGAATTGCAAGGCCTCCTTGGCGTGGGGATCGCTGCGCATTTTGTCCATGAGAATATCCATCGCCCGTGCTGTGGCTTGGGCCTTGAGGACTTCTTTTTGAGCCTCCGCTTCTGCCCTTAACACCGCTGATTTTTTATCCGCTTCCGCATTCAAAATACTCGCTTCAGCCTTCCCTTGGGCAGAGTTAACCGCTGCATCCCGTTCCCCTTCCGAGGTGAGAATTGCTGCCCGTTTCCGCCGTTCAGCGGTCATTTGCAATTCCATCGAATCCTGCACCGCCTTCGAGGGCGTAATATCCCGCACCTCAACGCGCAACACCTTCACCCCCCAGGGATCGGTGGCAATATCCAATTCCCGCAACAGCATTTCATTAATTTCACTACGGGCGGTAAAGGTTTGATCCAGTTCAAGCTTGCCCATTTCGGAGCGAATTTGGGTTAAGACTAGATTCGTAATCGCCTTCTGAAGATTTTCGACCCGATAATAAGCCTTCTCCATATCGACAATTTTCCAATAGACGACGGCATCGGCACTGATGGCAACGTTATCTTTGGTGATACAGGGCTGGGGGGCAATGTCGAGGACTTTTTCGCGGGTGGTTTCTTGATAGACCACTTTGTCAATGAAGGGAACCATTAGGTTTAAACCGGGACTGAGCTTTTTCTTATAGCTCCCCAGGCTTTCCACCAAGGCTTCGTGTTTTTCATTGATAATCTTCACCGAACCAATGGCGGTGGAACCCCCCAACGCTAACAAAATTAGTAAAAAAAACTCAGGCATGGATGAACCTCGTTGTGAACTGTGGTGTATATCTTCATCTTCAGGGGTTAAGGCTGAATTACGGATTGGGGCAGCACAATCAACGTATTCCCTTCCCGGCGGACAATAAACACGGGAGTATCTACCTCAATGGCGAGTTTTTCATCTTCACAGCGAGCTTGCCAGGAATTGCCATCACAGACGACGCGGCCCATTTCACCGGGGGAAATGGGGGTGAGGGTGCGGCCGTTGCTGGAGTCTTCCAGGAGGCGCGATCGCCTTTTGGGGGTGAAAGACCGCCGGGAGAGGATGATCCCGCCCGTGGTGAAGACGAGCCACAGTAAAATTTGGGCGGGAAAGGGCAAAAACGGCAACATCAGGGACAGCAAGCCCACCCCAATGGCGGCTAAACCCATGATGAATTCAACAAAGGCGGTGGGAAATACCATCTCCATGAAACAGAGGATGGCTCCCGCAATGAACCAAAGGAGGGTGGGGCTAAACATAGGGGCGATCGCCAAGGAGAAAGAAAAATTCCGAAATTCCGGCCATTTTGGCCAAGTTAACATATTCTCTTTTCTGTCCGGAACTCCTGCCCCGAAACCAACAAGGGTTAGGACAAAGCCGGATGGGATGGCAATACAACCCCAAAATTAAAATTTAGATAATCGGGATGACTGGATTCGAACCAGCGGCCCCTTCGTCCCGAACGAAGTGCGCTACCAAGCTGCGCCACATCCCGAAAAATTAAGCTTTCCTACTATAGCATAGGTGGATCAGATTGGAACGCGGTGAGCGGGATCCCCCCGGCTCCGCCGACCCCCTTAAAAAGGGGGTTAAATTCCGGAACCCCCCTTTTTTAAGGGGGGGCAGGGGGGGATCTCTCCTAGGGTAGGTCGGTGTTGCCCATGAGGAAGCGATCGCAGGCCTGGGCCACACCCCGCCCCTCATTAATCGCCCACACCACCAAACTCTGGCCCCGACGGCAATCCCCCGCCGCAAACACCTTCGGCAAGCTGGTTTGATAATCCCCATGCTCCGCCTTGACATTGCTGCGGCCATCGCGGTCTAAACCCAAGGCATCCAGCAGCGGCTGTTCCGGCCCCAAGAAGCCCATGGCCAATAGCACCAACTGAGCCGGTAACACCTTTTCCGTCCCGGCGACATGCTGGGGAATAAACCGGCCTTGGTCATCCTTCGCCCAATTTACCTCAACGGTATGAACAGCCTTCACCCGGCCTTGCTCATCCCCTTCAAACTTCGTTGCGGTGCGCACATAGGCGCGGGGATCTGCCCCAAACTTAGCCGCCGCTTCTTCTTGGCCGTAATCCATACGGTAGACCTTCGGCCATTCGGGCCAGGGGTTATTGGCGGCGCGGGTTTCCGGCGGTTGGGGCATGATTTCTAACTGGGTGACGCTATTGCAACCATGGCGGAGCGATGTGCCAACGCAATCGGTTCCCGTATCCCCCCCACCAATGATCACGACATCTTTCCCCTCAGCCGTAATGAAATCGGGGGTGGGTTGGCCCGCTAAAACGGTGCGGGTGTTGCCGGTGAGGAATTCCATGGCGAAGTGAATCCCCTGTAATTGCCGGCCTTCAATGGGCAGATCGCGGGGTTTCGTGGCTCCGGTGCAAAGTACCACCGCATCAAATTCATTGAGCAATTGCTGGGCCGGCAAATCCTTGCCCACCTCCGTATTGCAAACAAACGTGATCCCCTCCGCCTCCAAGACATCGAGGCGACGCATCACGACCCCCTGTTTATCCAACTTCATATTGGGGATGCCATACATTAATAATCCACCAGGGCGATCGGCCCGTTCATAAACCGTCACCCAATGGCCCGCCCGATTCAGTTGATCCGCCGCCGCTAATCCCGCCGGCCCGGAGCCGACGATCGCCACCTTTTTCCCCGTCCGTTGACTGGGGGGCGTGGGGGTGATCCAACCGGATTCCCAGCCTTTTTCGGCAATGGAATATTCAATATTCTTAATCGTCACGGGTGGGTCAGTAATCCCCAAAACACAGCCCCCTTCACAGGGCGCAGGGCAGACCCGGCCGGTAAATTCGGGGAAATTATTGGTTTTATGGAGGCGATCGAGGGCTTCCGACCAGAGGCCGCGATAGACCAGATCATTCCATTCGGGGATCAGGTTATTAATCGGGCAACCGCTGGCCATGCGGCTAATTTCAATCCCCGTATGGCAAAAGGGCGTACCGCAATCCATACACCGCGCCCCCTGTTCCCGGAGCCGTTCCTCGGCCATGGGCAGATGAAATTCATCCCAATTTTGAATGCGATCGCGCGGCGAAACCTCTTCGGCTACCTCGCGCAGATATTCCATGAATCCAGTTGGTTTTCCCATTGTTGGTCACAAGTAAAGAGTAGGAAGTGAGAAGTAGGAAGTGAAAAGAATGTAGGGGCGGATTGCATCCGCCCAAGCCTAGAAAATGAACTGCTCAATGTATAAAGTGAGGGTGTAGGGTGGGCAATGCCCACCAGGGAAGAAGTAGGTGGGCAATGCCCACCCTACGAAAAAACGATTACCCCAAAACCTAACTCCCCCCAATCCGCGAAATATCACGGGCATTTTCTTCAAAGGCCGCCGACAGCGCATCATCGCCGCTCAAGCCATTGGCCAAAGCATTTTGGATGTGTTGCAGGACACGCTTGTAATCCCGGGGCATCACCTTGATAAACGTCGGCACGATCGCCTCCCAGTTGGCCAAAACCTCTTGGGCTTTATCGCTCCCCGTATATTCCGCGTGCTTGGCGATCATCTCTCGCAGATCGCGGATTTCTTCCGGGTCTTCGAGGGTTTCCAGATCCACCATCTCCCGATTGCAACGGCTGGCAAAATCCCCCGCCTCATCAAGGATGTAGGCCACGCCGCCACTCATCCCCGCCGCAAAGTTGCGCCCCGTGCGACCGAGAATCACCACCTTGCCGCCGGTCATATATTCGCAACCGTGATCCCCGATCGCCTCCACCACCGTATGTACCCCAGAATTGCGCACACAGAACCGCTCACCGACAACGCCCCGGATATAGGCCTCGCCCCCCGTGGCTCCGTAAAAAGCCACATTGCCCGCGATCGTATTTTCCGCTGGGGTGAATGTGGAATTTTTGGGAGGATAGAGGATGATCTTGCCGCCGCTTAAACCTTTGCCGACGTAATCATTGGCATCGCCTTCGAGTTCCAGTGTCACCCCTTTCGGGACAAAGGCCCCAAAACTCTGGCCCGCTGTGCCTTGGAAATGGAGATGAATCGTGCCATCAGGGAGGCCCTCCCAGTGGCGTTTGCTGATCTCATTACCGAGGATGGTGCCCACAACGCGATTAATATTGCAGATCGGCAGCGTTGCCTTCACCGTTTCGCCCCGCTCAATGGCTGGCTTGCACAGATCCAGAAGCGTCGTCATATCCAAGGATTGCGCCAAACCGTGATCCTGGGGAATCTGGGCATAGCGGCCCACTTCCGGGCCCACCTCCGGCTGATGGAGGATCTTGCTCAGATCAATGCCCTTGGCTTTCCAGTGATCCACCGCTTGCTTTTGTTCCAGGGCATCGGTGCGCCCCACCATTTCGTTGATCGTGCGGAAACCCAATTGGGCCATGATTTCCCGCAGTTCCATGGCGATGAACGTCATGAAATTAACGGTGTGTTGGGGATCGCCGGTGAAGTTTTTCCGTAGTTCGGGGTTTTGGGTGGCGACACCGACAGGGCAGGTATTTTTATGGCAGACCCGCATCATGATGCAGCCTAAACTGACGAGGGGCGCGGTAGAGAAGCCGTATTCTTCCGCACCGAGGAGGGTGGCGATCGCCACATCCCGCCCCGTTTTCATCTGGCCATCCGTTTCGACGGCAATGCGGCTCCGGAGGTTATTCAGCACCAGGGTTTGATGGGTTTCTGCCAGACCCAATTCCCAGGGTAAACCGGCGTGTTTAATCGAGGTTTGGGGCGAGGCTCCCGTCCCCCCATCAAAGCCGGAGACCAATACCACATCAGCATGGGCTTTGGCTACCCCAGCGGCGATCGTTCCCACACCCACCTCAGAGACAAGTTTGACGCTGATCCGCGCTTCTCGGTTGGCATTTTTAAGGTCGTGAATTAGTTCAGCGAGATCCTCAATGGAGTAGATGTCGTGGTGGGGCGGGGGGGAAATTAAGCCCACGCCGGGGGTGGAGTGGCGCACCTTGGCGATCCAGGGATAGACCTTCAGACCGGGCAGTTGACCGCCTTCGCCGGGTTTTGCCCCCTGAGCCATTTTGATTTGGATTTCCTTCGCTTGGGAAAGATACAAGCTGGTCACGCCAAAGCGACCGGAAGCCACTTGTTTAATCGCACTGTTTTTAGAATCCCCCTGGTCATTGCTCCAGGTGTAGCGTTCGGGATCTTCGCCCCCTTCGCCCGTGTTGGATTTGCCGCCGATGCGGTTCATGGCGATCGCCAGTGCCTCATGGGTTTCCTTGGAGATGGAGCCGTAGCTCATCGCCCCAGTTTTAAACCGCTTCATAATCGCCTCGATGGGTTCCACCTCCTCTAGGGGGATCGATTCCCGCTCTTTAAAGGCCAGCAGATCCCGCAGGCGGAATTGCTTCTTGCCTTGATCGTTCACCAAAGCAGCATATTGGCGATAAAGGTTGTAGTCTCCTTCGCGCACCGCTTTTTGCAGCAGGTGGATCACTTCAGGGGCAAACAAATGATCTTCGCCTTCCTTGCGCCATTGGTATTCGCCCCCCACATCGAGGGTCGCCGTTGCGCCGTTGCGATCGCTAAACCCGGCATGGTGGCGTTGCAATGCCTCAGCGGTAATCACCGCTAAATCCACCCCTTCCAACCGGGAAGCTGTCCAGGAGAAATAGGTATCAACAACGCTGTGGTGCAGACCGATCGCCTCGAAAATTTGCGCCCCGCGATAGCTCTGGATCGTCGAGATGCCAATTTTGGAGCCGATTTTAATCACGCCCTTCGTGGCCGCTTTGACGTAGTTTTTAATTGCCGTTTTGGCTTCTACATTTTTGAGCAACCCTTCCGTAATCAGGTTCTCAATACTGGCAAAGGCCACATAAGGGTTGATCGCCCCACAGCCATAGCCCAACAGCACCGCAAAATGATGCACCTCGCGGGGTTCCCCGGATTCGAGGACAAGGCCGACGCGGGTGCGCGTGCCGTTGCGGATCAGGTGGTGGTGGAGACCGGCGACGGCCAGGAGGGCGGGAATCGGGGCATGGGACTGATCCACGCCGCGATCGCTCAAAATCAGGATATTTTTGCCAGCGGCGATCGCCCCATCCGCTGCGTTAAATAACTGAGCCAGGGCTGCTTGTAGCCCCTCTACCCCTTGGGCCGCCTCAAACAGAATTGGCAGCGTTTCCGATTGGAAGCCCCGTAGATTGACATCCTTTAATTGAGCCAGTTCGGCATTGGTGAGGATCGGTGTGGGGAGTTGGATCAGTTGGCAGCTTTGGGGTTCCGGTTTGAGGAGGTTGCCCTCGGAGCCGATGGTGGTCACGGCTGAGGTAATAATCGCCTCACGGATCGAATCAATGGGGGGGTTGGTAACTTGGGCAAAGAGTTGTTGGAAATAGTCGTAAAGGAGCTTGGGGCGATCGGACAGAGCCGCTAAGGGGGTATCCGTCCCCATCGCGCCCACCGCTTCCACGCCATTTTGCGCCATCGGGCTGATCAACAACCGCAATTCTTCAAACGTGTAGCCAAAAGCCTTTTGATGAGCCAACAATCCCCCCCCAAGGGCAGGGGCAGATTCCGCCGTCGGTAAATCTGCCAGAGCCACCCGGTATTGATTCAACCAATCCCGGTAGGGGTGGGCGGTGGTGACGGCATGCTTAATTTCTTCATCGGCAATGATCCGCCCCTGCTCCATATCGACGAGGAACATCCGCCCCGGTTCAAGGCGACCCTTACGGGCGACCCGCTCCGGCTCAATGGGCAAAACCCCGGCTTCAGAAGCCATAATTACGAGATCATCATGGGTGACGTAGTAGCGGGAGGGTCGCAAGCCGTTGCGATCCAATACCGCCCCCATCATCGTGCCATCGGTGAAGGCGATGGAGGCGGGGCCATCCCAGGGTTCCATCAGGCAGGCGTGGTATTCATAGAACGCTTTGCGCTCATCGCTCATGGATTCATGGGCGGCCCAAGGTTCGGGGATCATCATCATCATCGCATGGGGCAATGACCGACCCGCCAGCGTCATCAATTCCAGCGTGTTATCAAAAATGGCGGAATCACTGCCGTCCATATCGATGATTGGCTGCATCGCTTTGAGGCTATCTCCGAAGAGTTCCGACGCAAAGAGGCTTTGGCGGGCGTGCATCCAGTTGATATTGCCCCGCAGCGTGTTGATCTCCCCGTTGTGGGCGATGTAGTGGTAGGGGTGCGATCGCTCCCAACTGGGGAATGTGTTCGTGCTGAAGCGGGAATGCACCAAACCGAGGGCGCTGGTAAACCGTGCATCGCTCAAATCGGGGAAATAGCTCCGCACTTGTGGGGGGGTGAGCATCCCCTTATAGACGATCGTGCGGCTGGAAACGCTGGTGGAATACCAATATTCATCCACACCGGCCCGCTGGATTTCGTGGTGCGATCGCTTGCCGATCACGTACAACTTGCGCTCAAACCCCAAATCATCAGTAATTTCGGGATTGCGGCCAATAAAGACCTGTTGAATAAACGGTTCACTATCCTGGGCTGTCTGCCCTAATTCGCTGTGATCCGTAGGCACATCCCGCCAACCCAGGACGGTCTGGCCTTCCTCCCTGACAATCTTTTCTAAAATATCCCGGCCCTGTTGGCGGATCGCGGGATCAGGGTTGGCAAAAAACATGCCCACGCCATAGTGGCCCGCCTCAGGAAGCGTGATCCCCTGTGCTTGAGTGACAGCTTGGAGAAAATCGTGGGGGAGTTGGGTGAGAATTCCCGCCCCGTCCCCGGTATTGGGTTCTGCCCCGACAGCACCCCGGTGTTCGAGGTTGACCAAAATCGTCAGGGCCTGATCAACAATGCCGTGCGATCGCACTCCCTTCATCTGCACGATGAACCCAACCCCGCAGGCATCATGCTCTAGCTGTGGATCGTACAAGCCCTGTTGCTGTGGTCGTTTGATGTTAGTCATGGATGCAATTCGTGAAGGGAAACAGTGATTCGCAGAGCAGAAATACAGTCTGAGTTTTAGAATTGTCTCTCTAAAAGCTGGAAAAAGGGATCGTTCTTAATAAAATGATCACATCAAGTTGGGCGGCTCCGTAATATTTCTTTGCAGAGGCTAGCCAAGCTGTCATTGTGAGCAAATGATGACATCAAACCCATACCCAGCCTGAAGTTGTCGCATTTCGATTATCAGGAAAAATAATTTTCTAACTGTAAAATTGGTCACAAAACCAGATCAGCTTTACCGCCAAGATTGGCCTTGAAGAGGGCGGCATCGAGATCCTTTACCTTCCCAGGAATCTCACTCACCGATGGAACCTTGGCGAGATCATCGGGGCCAGCTTCTAGGCCAAAAACCAGGAAAACGGTAGTTCAACAGTAGTTTAACAGTGGTGCTGGCCGGGAATTCAGCTTTTAATGGCCATGGTTGGGCGGGGATTATCAACCGTAGCCCGCTGCTCTTGGGCAACTCTTGATTTAGACTGGGGCTAGGCGAGAATTTCTGTTGAACAAAAAATTTAAGTAAACGTTGATGAATCGGGAGAAGAAGTATGACTGGCCAACCCTCGGTAAACCCCAAGTCTAATCCTGCGGCCATGGCCCCTGAGCCAGAGCGAGAGGCGGT
>JAABSU010000115.1 GCA_011390265.1 Spirulina sp. | reverse complement strand
ACCGACATTTTGCAATGAGTTAAATTTCGGTTTCAGCAGCTTTCTGTAAACGGCTTATTGCACTTTTTGCTGGGAGCATCCCGTCTTTTCCCTAAGTAGAAATACTCACGCAGAAGGCGCGATTCAGATAAGCACAGCGCAGTCGTAGCATTTTCCCTACATTTTCCCTTGACCATTGCGCACCCGATAGCTTGATGCGAGCACCAATCCGCTTCACTACAGACTCCACCGCTCCTGAACCAATCGCTATTCCCATCCTTTGGTATACGTCATAGGGCACAATCCGCTGACGATGCTTCCTTAAGTACCCCCTAAATTTCACACTCGCGTAGCTGCTGATCTGCTTCAACTCCTCCAACACTTCATCGACATACCCTGACCACAGTAAGCTCTTCATCCTTTCCAGGCTCTCCTTTGACCCCTCCACTTTGTGTAGATTTTCCACCAGATGATACCAATCGAGTACCTCCCTTCGCTGATACTCCGGTGCTAGGTGAGCCATGATATTCCATACCCCATCATGACCATCCCCCACACAAGTCACCACTTCTGCTAGGCGTTGTTGCTGTACCCACTCAATCAGCGCTTCATTTTCTTGGAAATACGCATTACACACCGAGTCGTGGAGACCCACGGCCTTATAGTCTCGCCACTCACAGGCTCCTGGCTCTGGGGTTCTCAACCTCACTTTTCCCCCATCGACACTTAATTCATCTGCCAGCTTCTCACTTTCGGGTGAGGGTATTTCGCTGCGTTGCACTAACCGGTGCAAACTGCTGTGTCCCAATGCCATTCCCGTCATCAGCTTGATATCCTCTGCTGCTTCCTCGTAGGAGGATTTCGCACAGGCAGCCAAGCTACACTTCTCCATGACTGGACTCAGTTGTTCTCTGGGCTTGAGTCCTAGCTTTCGGGCTTCTGTTCTTGACACCCGCACTATCCCGATGCAGGTTTTTACTTGTCGCTTTTTCCCGCTGGTTTTGGGTTCTCCCGCTGAAAAAAAAATTCCCCTATGGCCGGACCAACAGTTTCGATGATATGTTGACGGGCCGCGAGTTCGATACTCTCGAAGTCTTGTAACTGGTCTTCTGGGGTATTGGCTTTGAGAATCTTGGCGACAGATCGGAGGTGACACTGGAGTTCTCTGGCTTCAGATGGGGTCATGGGGAGTGATGGTTAGGTCTACACTGTAGTTTTAGTGTAATTTCTCCCCCTGAGACAACAGAGTATTTATACCTAGGAAAAAAACGGGATGCTCCCAAAATAAAAAATAACAGACTGTACCTCTCGATCTGAGTCTAACCGCTTTTTGGCAGGGGGTGGTGATGGAAACCAATATCCTATGGCAGGAACCACCTCTCTTTATTTATACTCAGTTGTTCAATAAGTCCGGGTCAAGTCTCTCTATAGCAATCCGGGGGTGGATTGACACTCCCCGGCCTAAAGGCACAGGGATTCTTCACTCAACGAATCGGCTTGCCCTGGCAGGATTACTCCAACCAAAAAGGGATGCCGAAGCATCCCTTTCTTAATGTGCTAGATTGAAATCCTAAATGTTGAGGCTTGAGAGTATGACTAAGGTACTCACTCAAAGATTAACGCTAGCAGAATTTTCAGAGCGACCCCAAAGATATTCCACGGGATGAGTGTATCGAGTACACTCAGTCTATCCATTGACGTTTCGAGGTTTTTCGGCGGCGCTTGACTCGACCAAATCCCTTTGCCATGAGCTTTTCTCCCTGAGTCTTCCTCCTCTAGCCTCTCACATTTTTCCCTGGAGGCTCAGTTTTTTCTTTTTTTCGATGTGCCCTGTGTAGAACTCACGGCACAGGATGTTTTCAGTTGGCTAAAGTTGGCTAAAAACGGTTAGCTTTTAAAGGTTGATTACATCTTCACCATGGCCATTACTCAAACACAACAGTTTCATAAATCCTTCAGCAGATTCACAGAGTTTATTATGGCTGTCTGAGGACAGATTAACGCGATTCATCTCCTCCTGTACTGCTCTCATTACTCCGTAGGGGCGAAAAATCTTTCGCCCCATCGCTCTCGCTTGGGAGAGGGGTTGGGGTGAGGGCCAATCATAATACCCCTAAGGTTTGCAGACAGAGCCGTGTGAGGTGCAGGCGGGCGGCGGCGGCTTCGGGCTTGTCCATATCAAGATTGGTGGCGAAAAAGTAGACATTATCAGCGGTTTCCACATAGCCCACATACCAACCAATTTGGCTAATTCCCTCATCCCCATAGCCATACCAGCCGGTTTTTGCGCGGATCGTATAGTCCGGGGTTTGCTCGGCGATCATCAGGTCTTTCACGAGGGTGAGCGATCGCGCCGAAAACGGTAAATCCCCAGCCTGGAGCCGCCGCAAAAATTCCACCTGTTGGCGAGGGGTAATCCGCAATGTGCCATTGAGCCAAAATTGATCGATTTCTTCCGGGGGGCCAATACGTTGATTGCCAAATTGAGCAGCTTGAATATATTGCTGCATTTGCTCATGACCGACCCGACGGGCAATCACCTGATAAAACCACACCGCTGAAATCTTAAAGGCCTCCCGTAAATTGAGATCCCGATTCCAACTGGGGATCATCCGGGGTACACCGTCCCAAGTGAGTACTGCCAAATCATGGGGAAGCACGCCGGTTTCTAAGGCCACCAGGGAATTAAAAATTTTAAACGTGGAAGCGGTGGGGAAAGGGGTGCGGTTCCGGCGGGGATGATGTTCAAAAAATTGATCCCTTTGTTGGTCATAGATCACGATCGATCCCTCAATGCCCAAGGATGCAAAATGAGGGGCAAAATCAATGTCTTGGGGGGCGAGGGCAACAGCGGCCGCTGGGGTGGGGGTGGCCTGGCTAGGGGCGAGTCCGGGGGCGATCGCCATCCCAACCGCCAAACCGAGCCAGATCATTTGTTTTTTAACCATGGATAAATTCTTCAGCTTGCAATCTCTGAGCATAGGGCGAATTGCGCCCCTTGTTCCCCCCTCCCGTTGGCCCTTGGCCACAAAAATTCATCCAATTATCAAGTTGTTTAACAAAAATGCCACTGTGGCGGCCGTCCCCCCTAGGCTGAAAAAAGTGAATTAAAGAGGAATTGAATGAATAAGCGCGTTGTACAGACTGGATCGGCTCCTGCTCCGGTGGGGCCCTATAGTCAGGCGATCGCCGCCCAAGGAGAATTCCTCTTTGTGGCGGGGCAGATTCCCCTCAATGCAGCGGGGGAATTGGTGGGGGGGGAAGATGTGGCCGCCCAAACGGAGCAAGTGATGGCTAACCTCCAGGCCATCCTCACTGCTGGGGGGGCGAGCTTTAACCAGGTGGTGAAAACCACGGTGTTTTTAACGGATCTGGCAGACTTCGCGACAATGAACAGCGTCTACGCCCGCTATTTCGACGAAGCCACCGCCCCCGCCCGTGCCACCGTGCAGGTGGCCCAACTCCCGAAGGGGGTCAAGGTGGAAATTGACTGTATTGCCGTGATCTAGGCTCAATTGTAAACAAATATTACAATATTGCTGTCATGACGCTATACCGCCTTGACAGTCGCCCAACCCCTGATTAAGATGGCATAGCATACCCGGGTAAAACTTTTATGAGCATCAAGATGCAAGACAAGCAGAAAGTAACTCTGTACTTACCTTCCCAGATGCACCGGAGACTCAAAATTAAATCCGTCGTGGATGAAGAGTCGATGTCGGCATTAGTGGAGCGGGCCATTCAGTTCTACTTGCAATATCCCGAAGCGGTGGAGGAAATCGAAGCCGCCCAAGGACAAAAGGGCCAGAGCCATCGTGTCCATGCCTGCCCCGATTGCGGAAGTGCTTTGGTACAGCGGGATGGGGATCTGATTTCCCTCCGCAACCAGCCCAGTGTCATTACAGACGAACTGACCCCAGACCTCTCTGTGGAAAAAGTCCGCGAATCCCTCGGTTCCGGTGCAGATTCCCAAGACGAGGAACATCTCGTTCCCTGCTAACTGCGGGTTAGGGGATAGCCCATCGAGTCGTAACAATTAAAAGGTCGATTTCCGATGAAAGAAGAACTGAGCATACTCATCAAAGCTCAATATCCCCTGATCTACCTCGTCACCCCAGAGGAAGAACGCTCTGAGCAGGCGATCGCCAAAATTGCCCAGCACCACACCCAACATCAGAAGGTTTTTATCTGGACGATGACCCACGGGATGGTGGAATATGGGCAAACCCGCACCACCCTCCAGCACAATACGATTTCCCCCGAAGCGGCGATCCAATGGACGATTCAGCAGCGGGAACCGGGGATTTATGTTTTTAAAGACCTCCATGATTTCATCACGGGTGCAGGGGTGAAACGGGCGCTGAGAGATGCGATCGCCTCCTTCAAAGGCACAGAAAAAATCGCCATCCTCATGTCCCCCATCCAGGAAATTCCCATCGAACTGGAAAAAGATGTGGTGGTATTGGACTTTCCTCTGCCCAGCATGGAAGAACTGGATCAAGTGTTGGAAAACCAACTGGGTAAAATCCGAGGCCAACGGCCGAACCCGGAAACTCGTGAAAAACTGGTGCGGGCCACCCTCGGTTTAACCAAAGATGAAGCGGAAAAGGTCTACCGTAAAGCCTACGTCAAGGCCAACCGGCTCACCGAGGATGAAGTTGAAATCATCCTTTCTGAGAAAAAGCAACTGATCCGCCGCAACGGTATCCTCGAATATATCGAAGAGGATGAAACCCTAAATGCGATCGGCGGTTTAGATGAACTAAAGCATTGGCTCCGGCAACGCTCCAACGCCTTCAGCGAACGGGCGCGGGACTACGGCTTACCCCAGCCGAAAGGGATGCTGATCCTCGGGGTTCCCGGTTGTGGCAAATCCCTGATCGCCAAAACCACCTCCCGGTTGTGGGGTTTACCCATTCTGCGGTTGGATATGGGCCGGGTCTACGATGGTTCGATGGTGGGGCGATCGGAAGCCAATTTACGCAACGCCCTCAAAACCGCTGAATCGATCTCCCCGGCGATCCTGTTCATCGATGAATTGGATAAATCCTTCTCCGGTGGCACCGGATCCTCCGATTCCGACGGCGGCACATCAAGCCGGATTTTCGGTTCATTCCTCACCTGGATGCAGGAAAAAACCTCCCCGGTGTTCGTGATGGCCACCGCCAACCGCATTGAGCGGCTACCCGGAGAATTCCTCCGCAAAGGGCGATTTGATGAAATCTTCTTTGTGGATCTTCCCACCCCAGAGGAGCGCCAAGCTATCTTTCAAATCCATCTGTGCAAGCGCCGCACCGAGATTGATCGCTTTGATCTCGTCCAGCTTGCCACGATGTCTGAAGGTTTTTCCGGTGCAGAAATTGAGCAGGCGATTATCGCCGCCATGTATGAAGCCTTTGCCCAAGACCGCGAGTTCACCCAACTCGACATCATCGCAGCGCTCAAGGCAACGCTTCCCCTTTCTCGCACCATGACTGAGCAGGTCACCGCCCTTCGTGATTGGGCGCGACAACGCGCCCGACCTGCCGCGACCTCTAGCGCTGAGTACCAGCGTTTAGAGTTTTAACAGGCTTTCTTCCCCGTCAGGGGGAGCAAAGGCTAGCCCCCGCTAGCAGCACAATCCAATAGTCCGCTATCAGCGGCACTTTTCGTAAACTCACTGTCGTTTTCATTTTAAGAGGAAGTCCAACATGTCTCATTTCAGCACCTTACGCACCAAGATCACCGATGTGGAAATTCTCCAAAGCTCCCTCCGGGATCTGGGGATCACCACGAAAACCAACGCCGAAGTCCGGGGTTACAATGGTCAGCAGGTTCGCGCTGATTTGGTTGCGGTTCTCGATGGCGAGTATGATCTCGGCTGGTCTGGCAATGGTGATGGCACCTTTGACCTGATTGCTGACCTTTGGGGCGTGGCCAAAAAGCACAATCAAACCGAGTTAATCAACTCGATCAACCAAAAGTACGCGGTCAATAAAACCCTGTCTGAAGTTCAACAGCGGGGCTTGAACAATGCCAATGTGAAACTGGTCGTCCAGTAATTTCTGGCGCGTGTTCCAAAGCAATCAGAGGGTTAATTCCAACGGGAATTAACCCTTTTTTTGTGCGGATCTCATCGGGAATTCGGTCAGGCAAAACCCAAAATTCGTCGGGAGAGGGGGGAGGGCGAAAGATTTTTGTGCCTCCGGCAGGCTTACGCCAACGCCCCTACAGGGTTTTAATATTGTTTGAGAATTTCCTTGAGGTCGTTGACCTGTAACCCTTCACCGAGGGCGGTTAAATCCCAGCCTTCCCCATTGCGGTAAAGCTGGGCAATGCGTAGCCCCGTACAACCTTGGTAATCCTTGCCCGAAAGATTATAACGGGCGATTTCCGTGTGGGTTTCCATATTTTCCAGACGCACAAAGGCATTGCTGACTTGGCCAAAATCCTGCTGGCGATCGCGACACCGATAGATATTGACCACAAACACCAAAGTTTCAATCTCAGCGGGGATTTTCATTAAATCAACAATGATCTGCTCATCATCCCCATTCCCGGCCCCGGTGAGGTTATCCCCGAGATGGGTAATTGCGCCGGAGGGGTGACGGAGGTTGCCGAAGTAGATCACATTGTTGGCGTTGCGGTGTTTGCCGTTGCGATCAAGGGCGATCGCCGTTGCATCCAAATCGTAATCATGGTTATTGCTAAACAGGCTCATCAACCCCTTGGGCCGCTGGGCCACATCCCACCCCAAACCACAGAGCACCCGTTTTAAACCCGGTGCTGCCTTGACGAGGGAAATCCGTTGTCCTTTTTCGAGATTAATTGCCATAGAATGCTCAACTGTGTGATGAAAGAGAGCCTAGGGTTTGCACAACCCAAGGGACTGCCCCAAATCTAGCACTTCCTTCTCAGGGTAGGGTGGAGGGGTGAGCGATCGCCTCCCATCGCCCAACTGACCAAAATCTCCCCTGGGTTTCCTTCCGTTCAGGGACATCGGTACAATGGGGGGGATGGTGTTCTTACCGAATCGCCATCCTCTGCATCCGTTTTGAAAATGATGGTCAATCAATCTATGTCCAGTGCCGAAAGTCCCGCTCCTGAACCGATTCATCTCCCCCGTACCAGTGAATCAGAACCCCTTAAATGCATTCGCCACACTGCATCCCATGTGATGGCGATGGCGGTGCAAACCCTTTTCCCCCAGGCACAGGTGACCATTGGCCCTTGGACAGAGACGGGGTTTTACTACGACTTTGATAATCCCGAACCCTTCACGGAAGCGGATCTTAAGGCCATCAAAAAGCAGATGGATAAGATCATTAAGCAAAAATTGCCGGTGCTGCGGGAAGCGGTGACGCGGGAAGAAGCTCAGACCCGCATTGAGCAAATTGCGGAACCCTACAAGCTGGAAATTCTCCGGGATATGATGCGGGGGGATGAGATTACGATTTATCACTTGGGGGATCAGTGGTGGGATCTCTGCGCTGGCCCCCATGTGGAGAATACGCAAATGTTGAATCCGAAGGCGATCGCCCTGGAAAGTGTAGCGGGAGCCTACTGGCGGGGGGATGAAACCCGTCAACAACTGCAACGCATCTATGCAACGGCCTGGGAAACGCCGGAGCAACTCAAGGAATACAAACGCCGTAAGGAGGAAGCCCTCAAACGGGATCACCGCAAACTGGGGAAAGAATTAGGCCTGTTCATCTTCTCCGATGTGGTGGGGCCGGGGCTACCCCTCTGGACACCGAAGGGGACGGTGGTGCGATCGCTCCTCGAAGGTTTCCTCCGGGAAGAGCAAACCAAACGGGGTTATCTCGGCGTAGTTACGCCCCACATCGGCCGGGTGGATCTGTTTAAAACCTCCGGCCATTGGCAGAACTATAAAGAGGATATGTTCCCGATGATGGCGGAAAATGAAGCCGCCGCCGCTGCGGAACAGGGCTTTGTCCTCAAGCCGATGAACTGCCCTTTTCATATCCAAATTTATAAAAGTGAACTGCGTTCCTATCGGGAATTGCCGATTCGGTTGGCGGAATTTGGCACGGTGTACCGCTATGAACAGTCGGGAGAATTGGGCGGTTTAACGCGGGTGCGGGGCTTTACGGTGGATGATTCCCACCTGTTTGTCACGCCCAATCAATTGGATGCGGAATTTCTCAATGTGGTGGATTTAATCCTTTCCGTATTTGAAAAATTAAAGCTGAAAAACTTTAAAGCCCGCCTCAGTTTCCGCGATCCCGAATCCGATAAATATATCGGCTCCGATGAAGTCTGGAATGCGGCAGAAAATGCGATCCGGCGTGCGGTGCAGCATTTGGGGATGGATCATTTTGAGGCTCCCGGTGAAGCGGCGTTTTATGGGCCAAAACTGGATTTTATTTTCCGAGATGTGTTGGATCGAGAATGGCAATTGGGAACGGTGCAGGTGGATTATAATTTGCCGAACCGCTTTGATTTGGAATATGTCAGTGAGGACGGTTCCCGTCAGCGGCCGGTGATGATCCACCGCGCCCCCTTTGGCTCCTTGGAGCGATTAATTGGCATTCTCATTGAGGAATACGCCGGAGATTTCCCCTTCTGGCTTGCGCCGGTACAGGTGCGTCTGCTCTGTGTTAGTGATGAATTTTTGCCCTATGCCGAGGAGGTACGGGGGCAATGGCTGGCCCAAGGGTTACGGGTGGAAATTGCCAGCGGCGATCGCCTCGGTAAGCAGATCCGCAACGCCGAGAAGGATAAAATCCCGGTGATGGCGATCGTCGGAGCAAAAGAGGTGGAAAGCCGCAGCCTTAGCATTCGTACCCGCGCATCAGGGGAACTAGGGGCGATTCCTTTAGAGGAAATTGGCCCGAAATTGGTGGCGGCCAATGGCGATCGCACCGATCCTTAAATTGGGTTAATCCTGGCGGTGGAGATAGGCGGTGAGGCGGGCGATCGCCCGTTGGTTCTCCACCGCTGTGCCCACGGTGATCCGCAAACCGCCGCCGGTATGGCGGATTAACGTCCCTTCGGTTTTGAGGGCCGCCGCAATGGCCGCTAATTCCGGATCGCCCCCCTCCCGGAGGCGCAAATAGACAAAGTTAGCCTCACTGGGAAACACGACAAAACTGGGCAGTGTACTAAGAGCGGTGATCATTTTTTGCCGCTGTTCCTGCAACGTGGCGATCGCATTTAACAGCAAGCCCCGATGTTGGAGGGCTAATTCTGCCCCCGCTTGGGTGAAGGCGGGGAGGTTGTAGGGAAGGCGGACTTTTTCGAGGATGTGGGTGAGGCTGGGATGGGCGATCGCATAGCCCACCCGCAGGGCCGCGAGGCGAAAGGCTTTGGAGAACGTGCGTAAAATCACCCAATTGGGATGTTGGGGCAGTTCCGCCGCCAACGTAGTTTGGCTAAATTCAAAATAAGCCTCATCAATCACCACCAAAATTTCCGGGGGCAAGCTGCGTAACCAGTGGATTTCGGCAGCGGTGAGGGCGTTGGCCGTGGGGGAATTGGGGTGAACCATAAACACAACGCGCACCGGAGCGACTACCTGCGATTGTGCCTGCTCCAAATCCACAGAAAAATCCGCCAACCGCTGACCCCGCACCACCGGAATCCCCAAGGTTTCGGCAATAATCCCATACATGGAAAACGTCGGCTCTGCCACATAGACAGAACCCTGTCCCCCAAGGCAGGTGGCAATTAACACCGAGCGAATCAGTTCATCAGAACCATTCCCCACGGAAATCCAGTCGGGGGCAATGGTGTTGGTGGTGGCGGATTCATTTACATAGGTGGCGATCGCCCCTTTAAGGCGGTGGTGACTACCATCGGGGTAACGGTTCGTGGCGATGGTTTCTTGGTAGAGCCAAGCCAACTTAGCCTTCAGTTCCGGGGGCAGATCGACGGGGCTTTCGTTGGTGTCGAGGATGTCGAGGGGGCCGGTGGGTTCGCCGCCCGGATGGGGAGTATAGGCCTGAAGTTGGGTGAGGTCGGAGCGGATGAAGTCAAGCATGGGCATGGGGGATATGTTCGCTAACGCAGATCAGGGCTGATTCCCATCTTAATTAATTGACATCCCTTTCTTCGGATGGGGTGCAGATCCTTGGCGACGATTTTGGGCAAATTCAACGGCGAGGGCAATGGCCGCCGCCATACTTGCCGCCCGTGCGATGCCCTGGCCGGCAATATCAAAGGCAGTGCCATGGTCGGGGGAGGTGCGCACAAAGGGTAAACCAATGGTGGTGTTAATCGCTTGGTCAAAGGCCATCAGTTTCACCGGAATTAACCCCTGGTCGTGGTACAAAGCCAGATAACCATCAGCTACACCCAGCACAGGACTAGCCCCGTTAGCGACCCGATCGCCATACCAAGCCTGGCCCGGCTTCACCCAAAGGGTATCCGGTGCCACCGGGCCGATGAGTTCAACATCCGGCCGCTGATCCCGCTCCTGTTCCAACCAGGGAATTAACCAATCCACCTCTTCCCGGCCTAAGTTCCCCTCCTCGCCACTGTGGGGATTGAGGCCGGCGATCGCCACCCGTGGCCGCTCAATGCCAAAATCCCGTTGCAAACAGGCCACCAACAGATCCAATTTGCGGGCCATCAGCGTTGGATTGAGGACTTGGGGAACCTGGTGTAGGGGAATATGGGTGGTGGCGAGGAGGGTGATCAGGGGCCATTGGGTGTGGGGCGATCGCGCCACAAACAACATCCCAAACCGCTCCACCCCTGCCCGTAGCGCCAATACTTCCGTCTGGCCAGGATAGTCATGGCGCGCCGCCTGCCAGAGGGATTTGGCAATGGGTGCGGTGACGATCGCCTCAAACTTTCCTGCGAGGGTGGCGGCGATCGCCCGCTCCAAATAGGCAAAACTGGCGGCCCCCGTTGCCGCCGTTCCTGTTCCCCAAGTCACCGGCTCAACTAACGGCAGATCAATGATCTCAAAATCCTCGGGATTAGCTACAGGGGCGCTCTCCCGCAATTGGGTATAGGTGGCCTGGAGGTGCGATCTCGAACCCACCAGCGTAATTTCCCCATCAACGGGGGGATTGAGCAAAGCCTTGAGCACCACCTCCGGCCCAATCCCCGCCGGATCCCCCATGGAAATCACCAACCGCACTTTCTGCCCCATTTTTCTCTCCCATGCTACTGCTGCCATCATGGCACGACTCCATCCCCCTTTGCTTTACAATGGGTTTTTGAGTCAAATCAGCCCTCATTCCTATTCAAGGAGTTTTAACGATGAATGCCCACGATTTAATGATGAATGCAGCCGTATTATCATTTACGCTTATTTTGGTCGGTTTAGGTCTTGGCTTTTTCCTTTTAAAACTGCAAGGCGGCGAAGCGGAATAGTATTTTAGCGAGAGGAATCACGGTTAGCCAGTGCCTTTCAAAAACCCACCCCTTACTCCTCCAAAGAGGAAATTTTCCGAAATCTTTCCCCTCCTCGGAGGGGTGCCCGGAGGGCGGGGTGGGTTCCGATTATTTAAAGAATTAAGCTCATGACAATTACACCCCGGATTGAATTTTTTGAAGGTATTGCGGAAGAATTGAGTAATGTGCGTCTGCGTCAGGGAAAAACCTCTGGGATTCGCAATGTGTTATTGATATTTCAAACGCTTAATGCCATTGATATCGTCAATAGTTTTACAAAACGGTTTACCGGTACGGTGCGCCTGATTGATGAGGAAGGGGTAATTAGTGCAGTTCCCAGCAATTTTAGCTTTCGGGTGGGAGCCAATGAAGAAGATGATATTTTAGGGGCCGAATGCCAAATTGATATTGAATCTGATCAAGATTGGGAACGGGTGATGCGGTTTCTCCATCGCTATGCCGATGCTAACGGCATGGGCTATGAAGGGGAATAATTGTCCTTTTGCTCTTTTGTTCCTTCGCCTTTTTTGGGGATAAAATACACACCGGAGGCGATCTTTTGCGTTATTCAATTCACCACACCACCACTTACACCTATAGCGATCGCGTCCTCCTTAAACCCCATTTGGTGCGCCTCCATCCCCGTGCCGATGGGGAGCAACGGGTGGAGGAATTTGTTTTAAATGTGCTTCCCCACCCAGTGGGGCGATCGCCCCTCATTGACCTTGATGGCAACACCTTCACCAAACTCTGGTTCACCGAACCCACCAGTCAACTGGAAATCACGGTCACGATGACGGTGGAAACTTTGCGCGTCAACCCTTTTCACTATTTATTAGAACCTTGGGCGATGCATCTGCCCTGGGATTACCCCAAAGATCTCCACCATAGTCTCCGGGCCTATTTAGAACCGATCCAAGCCCAGTTTGATCCAGCGGCGATCGCCATCGCGCAAGATCTATTCATGGACAACAACGGCAACACCTTAAATTTCCTCAACGCCTTGAACCAACGCCTTTACCAGGAATGGGAATACATTCTGCGGGAAACCGGTGCTCCCTGGTTGCCGGGGGTGACGGCGCGGCGCAAACAGGGTTCCTGTCGGGATTGGGCGGTGCTATTTATGGAAGTGT
>JAABSU010000114.1 GCA_011390265.1 Spirulina sp. | reverse complement strand
GTAGCCTCCCCTTGCGGGGCAAAATCAGCGGCGCTTACATCACCTCCTCCCTGGCCAAAACTGAAGCGGTGGAATCGGGGTTTGATGAAGCGATTTTGATGAATTCCCAAGGTAAAGTCTGCGAAGCCTCCGGGATGAATATCTTCCTAATCCGCAACGGTCAACTGATCACCCCCAGCTACGATCAAGACATCCTCGAAGGCATCACCCGCGCCAGTGTGATCACCCTCGCCCAAGATATGGGCTTAACGGTGATTGAGCGCCAAGTGGATAAATCGGAGCTATTCATTGCCGATGAAGTCTTCCTCAGTGGTACTGCCGCGAAGATTACCCCCATCAAACAAATCGAAAACTACCACCTCCCCGCCGAAAAACCCATCACCCACAAACTGCGGACTAAATTAATCGCCATCACCGAAAACCGCGATCCTGACTATCAAGATTGGGTCTCAAAAATTGCCCTTGATTAAGGGATGTGCTTAATCTGTGTGGTTGTCAAAAACTCTTCATATACCTGTGACGGCTCTGTGACATCTCCCCTCTACATTAAAGACAAGTAGGGACTGCGTGAACTGAAGACACCCTCTCACACCCTCCCACAGTTCACGACTGACCTTGGACATCATAACAACACCCATGAGAGGGGGGAGGCGTCCCCCCTCTTTTTTTTTCGTCATTATCTGTTGTTCACCCCACCCAGATTAAGCCACCATGAATTCCTCTTTAACCCCGACAGATCAGGCCCCAGACACCCAACCCACGCCCACCTCTCCCTGGGGAAAATTAGCGAAACACCTTTCACTCCTCGCCATGGGGGCCGGCCTCGCCTTGGGAGGGAATTATCTCTATAACAATATTCAAACCAGTACCGAATCCGAGGGGCCGAGCACCGCTGCCCTCAACCCCATTGCTCCCCCTGAAGATCCGAAAAACTTTGTCGCTGCGGTGGTGCAACGCACGGGTGATGCGGTGGTGCGCATTGATGCGACCCGCACGGTACAAACCCAAGTGCCGCCTCAATTTAATAACCCCTTTTTCCGGCAATTTGTGCCGGAGTTGCCCAATGAACAGATTCAGCAGGGTTCCGGTTCCGGCTTCATTACGACGACCGATGGGACGATCCTCACCAATGCCCATGTGATTGAGGGGGCGGATCAGGTGCAGGTGACGCTTAAGGATGGGCGCACGTTTACGGGGGAAGTGGTGGGGACGGATCCGGTTACGGATGTGGCGGTGGTCAAGATTGAGGCGGCGGATTTGCCGACGGTGGCTTTTGGGGATTCGGAGCGGTTACAACCGGGGGAATGGGCGATCGCCATTGGCAACCCGTTAGGTTTAGATAACACGGTGACGACGGGGATTATTAGCGGCACGGGCCGCAGTAGTTCCCAGGTGGGGGTTCCGGATAAACGGGTGAATTTCATTCAAACCGATGCGGCCATTAACCCCGGTAATTCTGGCGGCCCGTTGCTCAATAGTGAGGGGGAAGTGATTGGCATTAATACGGCGATCATCCGCAATGCCCAGGGTTTGGGCTTTGCGATCCCCATCAACCAGGCCAAGGAAATTGCTGATCAACTGATCGCCACCGGCCAGGCGGATCATGCTTTCCTCGGCATCCAAATGGCTCCCCTCACCCCCGAATTACGGGAATTGGCCCGCACCCAAGGGGGCTTGAATATTGCCACCGAAACCGGCGTGATTCTGCTACGGATCATGGCGGATTCCCCTGCCCAACAAGCGGGCCTCCAAGAGGGGGATGTGATCACTGAAATTCAAGGGGAACCGGTGACGGATCCGACCAAAGTACAGCAGACGGTGGCAGAAATGGAGGTGGGCGATCGCCTCCCCCTCCAAATCGAACGCAATGGCGAACTCCGGGATCTCGAAGTCACCATCGGCCGCCTCAACCCGTAGGGGCGTTGGCGTAAGCCTGCCGGAGGCACAAAAATCCTTCGCCCTCCCCCATCCTCGTTATTGCAGAACAATGTCTGCAAAACTGGTGACGGTTTGATGGCGATCGCTCCCCACCGTTTCCCCCCGTAACAATTGCACCGTCTGCAATCCCGCCCCTTGAGCCGCATCCAGTTCTGCCTCAACATCGGAGAGAAACAGCAAATTTTCCGCAGGAATCCCCACCGTTGCCACAATAGTTTGATAGGAGGCCACCGCCTTTTTAGAACCCACAGCCAGATCAAAATACCAATCAAAATAGGGCGTTAAATCCCCCGCCGTCGAATAGCCAAAGAGTAATTTTTGCGCCGCCACCGAGCCGGAGGAATAAACGCCTAACTTTAAGCCTTGATCCCGCCAAGCCGCCAATTGGGGGGGAACATCGGGGTAAATATGGCTCTGAAATGCGCCGCTTTGATAGCCCTGCTCCCAAATTAGCCCCTGTAACGCCTTGAGGGGGGCAATTTTGCGATCGGCCACCGACCATTGATGGAGCGTGGCGATCGCCCCCCCTAAATCCACCCGTTTCCCCTCCTCCTGTTCCACAATCCCCTGCACCTCTTGGAGGATCGCTAAAATTTCCGGCTCGTGGCATTTATCCCCCAACTGGAGAAGTTGCTCCCGAAAATAGGGAAAAAGGACGTTAAAGACGAAATCAACCGCCGTTGTCGTCCCTTCAATGTCGGTCAAAATACCCTGAATCATCGCGTTAACGGGTGAGGAGATAGGCCGCCGTTTGGCTGTGGCGGCTGAGGCTATGACTACCGTACCAATGGTGGGCGCGATCGGCAATGTATTGGGCGGTGGGGAGCGAAATGCGGGTATCGGTGAGGGCTGACCAGTAGTGGAGATCGGGATAGAGGCCATCGGTGATTTCTCTGCCTTTGTGGGCGAGGATCGGCAGTAGCCCATGGGCACAATAGGCGGCATAGACACCGGATTTTCCCAAATATTGCGGCGGAATAAAACTAATAAACCCCGCCACAGCCTCGCTCATTAATTGGCTAATCTCTGCCGCCGGAATCACCCCCATCATGGTGATCTTGACCCTTGGCAATGGCGGTAAAGGCATGCCGATGGGGACACCAATATCATAGAGTTCACGAATTTCTAAAACTTGGCAGGCATGGGCCAGGGCGCGGTAATCCCGCTGATAAACGAGGCGGCGGCTATTGGGATGGCCAAAGACGATTAAACGGGAGGGGCGATCGCCCAAGGGTTTCACCGATTGCGGCTCCCCCACATTGCTACACACCGGCAGCGTATAGATGGGGGTGGTGTGGCGTTGGCGCAGTTGGCGGAGGAGGCGGGCGTATTGGTTGCGGCTCGTAAGGGCGCGATCGCTCCCCCGAATCAAGCGGCTGGCCACATACCGCTGTCCGGGCGCAAGCCAAAAAGAACTACTCCAGGGCGGCCCGTGATCATAGGCATAGATCTCATGAAACATCGTCACCCAACGGCATTGACTGCGGCGATGCCAATAGTCCAACCCCTGCCACAGCCACCAAGGCAGGCCCCGCTTCGCATAGCCATAGCCTTCGTAGTGGAGTAACACCGGATCATTACCCAACTGCGCCACCAAGCCCGCCCGGCTCCGCTCTAAAATCGCCTTAACCGTGAAGCCCTCCAATTCCCCCTCCCCCTGCCATTGGGGATTGCCAATCACAAAATCGGTAATTAACCCAAAATCCGCCTGGAGCTTGTGGGCTAAAGCCAGGGCAAAATCCCCTAAGCCATTAACGGCCGGGGGCAGCGTTGGGACAATTTGGGTGATGTGTTGGGAACCCATGGGCAGCCGAAAAGATCAGGGCAATCAGGATAATCTCGCCCCATCTTAGCCCCTTGTGTTAACCCCGACGCACATTAAAACAACACCATTCCCCCCGCTTCCACAAAGTTGCGATGATCCAGCCGTGGGCTTCCAGGACATCGGAAACATCCTGAGCCTGTTCCAAGAGAATGCCACTGAGAATTGCCCAACCCTTGGGTTTCACCAATTGGGCCATGGTGGGAATCATCCCCATAATCACGTCGGCTAGGATGTTGCACACTAGGCCATCCACTTGCCCCCCCACCAAATCCATCACGCCTTCAATGCCCATCTGTTCCGCCCGTAGGTGTTCCGGGGGGATTTGGTTCAGTTCTCGATTGGTAAATGTGGATTGAATGGCCATGACATCGGTATCGATCGCATAGACATGGCCCACCCCCAACAGCAAAGCCCCAATCGACAAGATCCCCGATCCGCAGCCAATATCAGCCAGCACCGCCTCGGGGGTACATTGGCTCTCCCGCATTTCGAGGGATTCTAAACAGAGTTGGGTGGTGGGGTGGGTTCCTGTGCCAAAGGCTGCACCGGGATCGAGGCGGATCACGATGCGATCGCCCTCCGGCGGCGTGAGCCAAGCGGGGCAGATCACAAAGCGATCGCCCACATCTTGGATTTCCCAATGTTCTTTCCAACTGCTGGCCCAATCTTCCTCGTTAATCAGTTCCCAGGTGAGGGTGGGCTGGGGGAGTTCAGCGGCGATCGCATCCTGTTGCAACCAGAGGGTAAGGGCGGATAAATCCAGCACCGTGATCGTCACTTCTGGCACATAGGCCCGCACCCGCAACCCTTCGGGCCGATGATCCGAAGCCATCCCCTGACAGCCAAACTGCTCCAATCGCCAGAAGATCACATCTTCTGCCTGGGGATCTCCGATAATCTGTAATTCCCACCAACGGTTAGCCATGGATGCTTTTCCTCATAGGTTGAACTTGCGGTTAAAGGGCGTAGGTGGAGGATCCCCCCTGCCCCCCTTAAAAAGGGGGGTTCCAAACCCCCTTTTTAAGGGGGTCGGCGTAGCCGGGGGGATCCCCCCTAAGGGGTTCTGAATTCAACCGGTGGGGAGGATCCCCCCTGCCCCCCTTTTTAAGGGGGTTCCAGAACAACCCCCTTAAAAAGGGGGTCGGCGTAGCCGGGGGGATCGCCTATAACGTCACCGTATAGGCATCTTCAATTCCCGGAATACTGGTAATTTCCGTCAATAACCCCTCCGGTAACGGATCATCCAAACTCAAGGCCATCACCGCATTGCCCCGGACAATTTTCCGCCCCACCTGCATACTGGCAATATTGACATTGAAACTGCCCAACATCGAGCCAATTTGTCCGATAATCCCCGGCATATCGCGGTGGAGCGTAAACAGCATGTGGCCACTGGGGGGGAGATTGAGGGGGAAACCATCGAGGTTTGTGACGCGGATTTCTCCATCGGATTGCAGCACCCCCGTCACAGAATGCTCCCCAAGGGAACCATGAACGGATAAATGGAGCGCCCCGGAATAGTCCGACACCGAAGCATCTTTCGTTTCCGTGACATGAATGCCCCGCTCTTTGGCTTCAATGGCCGCATTCACATAGTTGACCCGTTCCCGCAAAGCTTGGGAGAGCAACCCCTTCAGGGAAGCCACCACAATGGGCTGGCTTTGGGCCGTGGCCAAATCCCCTTGGAGGCGCACATTGAAGCGATCGACCCGACCCCCTGCCAATTGCCCCACCAAATTCCCCAAGGTTTCCGCCAATTGCAGATAGGGCTTGAGTTTTTCCATCACACTCGGCGTTAGCCCCGGAATATTCACCGCCGATCGCGCCGGTAAACCCAGCAACACATCGCGGATCTGCTCCGCCACATCCACAGCCACATTCACCTGAGCCTCAGCGGTAGAGGCTCCCAAGTGGGGCGTTAACACCACCTGCTCATCCAGTTCCCGCAGGGGGGATTCTGGCAAGGGCTCGGTGGCAAACACATCGAGGGCCGCCCCGGCAATTTGGCCAGCTTTGAGGGCGTTGTAGAGGGCCTCTTCATCGACGATGCCCCCCCGCGAGCAGTTGATGATCCGGGTGGTGGGCTTCATCTTCGCCAGGGCTTCAGCGTTGATTAAGTTAGCGGTTTCGGGGGTTTTGGGGACGTGGAGCGTGATGTAGTCCGCTTCTCGGAAAATGTAATCGAGATCCACCAAACGACAACCCAATTGATCCGCCCGTTCAGCGGAAATAAACGGATCATAGGCGATCAGGTTCATGCCCAACGCCTTGGCTACCGTGGCCACATGGGAACCAATTTTTCCCAACCCCACAACCCCAAGGGTTTTCTTATAAACCTCCGCCCCAACAAACCGTTTCCGTTCCCAGCCGCCGGCCTTGAGGGAAATATGGGCGGCGGGGATGTGGCGCGACAGGGAGAGCATCATGGCGAGGGCGTGCTCGGCGGCGGCGGTGGTGTTGCCTTCGGGGGAGTTGACGACGACGATGCCGCGACGGGTGGCGGCGGGAATATCGACGTTATCCACGCCTACGCCGGCCCGGCCAATAATTTTTAACTGGGTTCCCGCTTCAATCACCGCTTGGGTGACTTTTGTACCGGAGCGGATCATCAGGGCATCATATTCAGGGATGATCGCCACCAGTTCCTCTGGCGGCAGACCCGTTTTAACGTCAACCTTGGCGACTTGGGAGAGAATATCAATACCGACTTGATCGATGGGATCGGAAACTAAAACCTTAGCCATAGTGAAGAACTCTAGGAAAATCTGTAACGCTTTAACCGTGTGCAGTGAGCATTGTATCGGCAAACGAGGGGCCACCGTTAGCCTTGGGATGGGCTTTTCTGGCGATCATGGGCGGAGGGGCGATCGCCTCAGGCTCTAAAATACAAACAACCACGCCCGTTATTGATCTTCTTGCCATGAATTATCTGATTGCCGTATTCCCCGATCGCATTACCGCTGAAGCCGCCTATACGTCCCTCGAAGGGGCGGGCCTCCCCATGGAGCAGGTGACGATTCTCGGCCGGGGCTATAAAACCGCCGATGAGTTTGGCTTGATCGACCCCAACCAGAAGGCGCGGGAACAGGCCAAACTAATGGCGGTTTGGCTTGTGCCTTTTGGGTTTGTGGCGGGGTTTATGTTCAATACGATTACCCACATTAATTTATTTACCTGGACGAATGATCTGGGCAATCACATCATGGGGGGCCTGTTTGGGGCGATCGGCGGCGGCATGGGGAGTGTTTTTGTCGGGGGCGGTGTGGGGATTTCCTCCGGCAGTGGGGACGCGCTCCCCTATCGCAATCGCCTCAATGCTGGTAAGTATTTGGTGGCGGTGAAAGGCTCAAAGGCGATTCAACAACGGGCAACGGCGATTCTCGAAGCCTGTCAGCCGGAGAATCTTCAGGGTTATTTTGAACTCACCTAGGGGGTCAGGATGGATCAATTTACCGACAATCCGACGGCTTGGCTGGATCGGTTGGCGATGGTGGGTTACTTGGGGTTTGCGGTGTTTATTGCTTGGCAGGTGATGGGGCGATCGCGCTAGGAAATGGGGAATGGGGGCGATCGCCCCCCATCAATTCAGCCCGATCAGCCTAATCCCGCAACTGAACCGGCATCGCCAAATAGGTCATCTTCGACCCACTCAAGGGCGTGAAAATCACTGGTTGGGTGGGGGAATTGAGGTGAATCGTGATTTCACTACTGGATAGCGCCTTTAAACCATCCATTAAATACTTGACATTAAAGGCAATCTCCTTCGGCTTATCACTGCTAATCTGTGCCGTCATCGATTCCCGACCACTGCCCACATCCTGCGATTCCACCGATAGCTGCAATTGTTGCTGACTCTGATCTAAAGAACAGCGCACAACATTGTTACGGGAATCCGCCAACACCGCAATCCGCTCCAAAGCATTTTGGAACTGGCGGCGATCAACATGAACCAAGTTGCTAAACTGCGTCGGTAACAGTTGGCGATATTGGGGATAAGCCCCCTCCAACTTACGACTGGTTAACTTCAAATCATCCCCCAATTCAAACACCACCTGACCCTCATCAATGTAGAGCGTCACATGATCCTCTTTTTGCCGTAACCCCAACATCCGCTCCAATTCCCGCAACGCCCGAGCCGGAATCGTTACTTCCAGTTGTGTGGTACGGGCCTCGCCCTCCTCCAAGTTTGGTGTTTCTAAGACGGCGAGGCGATGGCCATCGGTGGCGGCAAATTCTAAGGCATCGGGGCCGAGGGTGACATGAACGCCGGTCAGCACCTGCTTCGTTTCCTCTGTACTGGCGGCGAACAGCGTCGATCGCAACCCTTCCCCTAAACTTTCCACCGGCACCAGCACCGCATCTCCATCTTCAATTTGGGGCAGTTCTGGAAATTCATTGGCATCCAGGCTCCGCAGTTGATAGCGGCCCGATGTGGAAGTGAGGGTCACTAAGCCCCCCTCTTCATCCTCTTCATAGGTGATCGTAATTTCGCCATCGGGAAGGCGGGCGATAATGTCCCCTAAGGTTTTGGCGGGTAGTGTGATCCGGCCGCCTTGGGTGACTTCAGCGATAAAGCTCGTTTCAATACCGAGGCTGAGGTCAAATCCCCGCAGCCGCACCCGCTGTTTATCGGCATCGGCAATCAGGAGGAGGTTCCCTAGGACGGGATGAGAGGGGCGGGAAGGTACAGCCCGACTCACAAGGGAAATATTGGCGTTGAGGTCGCTTTGGCTGCAAACAAGTTTCATGGGAGGGGGTCAAAGGATGAATACGGGATGTTCATTGTGGCAGAAAAGGGGGGGGCTGTGCCGGAAAATCGCGTTAAATTTTAAGATGGTTGAATAATTCTCTTGTTCTACATTTGAGGTTATGGGGAATCTCGTTGTCGCGTTAATTGGTGTGGGGGCGAAAAGTTTTTCGCCCCTACATCGCCTGCGGGTTCCCGATCATCAGGGTTGATAGCGGGGCATTTGTAAATTTTTGTGAAAAATGGGGGTGGGGGGTGACACCCCCCAAGAGGCGTGATATATTTTGAATTGTAGATGCACCCTGATGATTGGGGGAGCCGCTCCGGTGGCTCTCTTTTTTATTGGCAAATTTTTGGGCAAATTTTTTGATCAAGACCTAGGCCGGCAGGCCCACCGCTCCACAGTAGGCCCGCCAGCCCCCAAATTGGGTAATCTCTTTACCGCCACAACAACAGAGATGTTCCCCCAATACCCCTAAAACGTGGCTACCATCGCTGAGTTCAATTTTGCCAATGCAGAGGCCCGGGGGTTCCTGTTGGAGAATTTGGGCAATGCCAGCAGCGGGAACAGACCAGATTTCGAGGGCGATCGCCCCCCCTCCCTTTTCCACCCGCTCCATGGCAGGATGGCGATCGCCAATCGACCATAATTGATAACAGGGGGCCGTGGTGGCCTCCCGCTCAAACCGCGCCCCCACCGCCAACAGATTGCCATTGAGGGCCAATCCCGCCATTAATGTGCCATTGACCGCCAATAAAATCGACTCCGCCATTTTTCCCTCTGCTATGCTATGGGTGATGTGCAAGATTTTACCAGTCGCCCATTGAGCATCTAGGTCGTGATCGATCAATCCAGGACTGCCCCTCCGTCCAACTGCCCATGGCTTCCCCTCTGATTAAACGGTTCCAAGTTAGTCTGAAACACAATAAGCTGTTTGGCTTTGCGGCAGCTTGCTTTGTGTTGGGACTCACAGGCGTGGCCGCCCTAATTCCCCCCAAACCGCCCCCAGAACAGGAATACCAAGCCACCGCCTTTCTCGCCTACAGCAGTCCCCCCCCCACCGCCACGGAAACCGGCCGTAACCTCTTTGAACAGGGACGGAGTTCGATCAGTACGAAGGAAGCACTGGTCACGGAACAAGTGATCATTCAGGTCATGGATGCTTTGGAAATCCCCCTCAACCGGGCTGAACGCTTCATGGGTCGCATTAACCTGACGCTCCCGAAAGAAGATCAGCCGCCAGTGATCCGGGTTCAGTATAAAGACACCGACGAGGAGCGGACAGAAAAAGCCCTCAACCTGTTGCTCAATACCATGGTGGAGCAAAGCCGCACCGTCAATACGGCCCGCCTCCGGGCCCAAATTGAGGCGATTCAAGCCCGGTTGATTGAAGCCAAGGCGGATCTGAAGGTGGCGGAGCAGGAGTTCTATCAGTTCATGAGCCAGGAAGGCACGGATTTGATGGCGGCTCAGGATGGCAGCCTGTTTGGGGGGATCACGACGAGCCGACAACAACAGCGAGAGTTGCGGTTTCAATTGGAAGGGGTGACGGCTCAATTGGAAAGTATTGCGGGCCAGTTGGGGTTAAGCCCGGCTCAGGCGGCCTTGGCTTCGGCCTTGAGTGCCGATCCGATTATTGCCAATTTACGGGCGCAAATTTTACAGGTGGAAACGGAACTGGCGATGCGGCAGCGGGAACTGCGGCCGGAACATCCGATGATGGTGGAATTGTTAAAACAGCAAGCCACGTTTAACCAGTTGTTGATCGAGCGAGCCGATGAACTGGTGGGGAATGATGGCGTATTTACAGCGGTTCCCAGCCAGGTGCGGCGGGATAGTAGTTTGGATATGACGCGGCAACAGTTGGCCAATCGCTTGGTGGATTTGCAAACCCAGCAGGATACGCTCAGTAAACAGTTGGCGATCGCCCGCCAAACGGAGCAACAACTACGGCAGCAGTACGAAAGCTCTCCCGATAAACAGTTGGAGCAGGAACGCCTCCAACAACAACTAACGCTGAAAAAGAATTTCCACGACTTTCTCCAGGCCAAGCTCGTCGATGCCCAATCTGCCGAGGCGGAAACCGTAGGAAATTTGACCATCACTCAAGTTCCCATCATTCAACCCATCGAAAGCGTCTATTCTCCCCCCCCTAGCCCCTTGATTATTCTGGCGGCGGGCATGGTTGGCTCGGTGTTGGTGGGCACCGGGGTAATTTTGGTGATGGGCATTCTCGATCCCCGCCTCCATACAGCAACGGAACTACGGGCGATTTTTCGCGATCGCGATCTGCCCCTCTTGGGGGAATTGCCGCTGTTGGGGCTGCCCCGCTACCGCTACGATTTACCCCTGGTGCAGGGCCACAATGCCGCCGCTTTAGAGCAGTACGAACTGCTCCGCAGTACGCTGCGCCGCTTGGCGGGGGCGCGGGGGAAAGTGGTGGCGGTGACGAGTTTGGAAGCCGATGCGGGGAAAAGTGTGACGGCCTATAATTTGGCGATCGCCGCTGCCCACGCCGGCCAGCGTACCCTGGTGATTGAAGCAGATTTGCGATCGCCCTCCCATGCCCCTTCCTTAAATATCACCGTTGACCCCGATGCCGCCTCTGAACCCCTCAGCTACTACGGGGCGCTCCACACCTGCACCGCCCTCGCCCCCGATGTCGCCAACCTCTACCTAGTTCCCAGTGCCGGCCCCCAAGCCAAAGCCGCGATGATTCTCGAAGCCAGCGAATTCAGCCGCCTGCTCAAAGATGCGCGATCCCGCTATGATCTGGTGATTGTCGATACCCCCGCCCTTGAGCAGTGCAATGATGCCCTGCTGCTCCAACCCCTCATTGATGGCCTGCTGTTCATCACCCGCCTCGGCCTCACCTTGGGTAAGCCCCTGGGGACGGTTTTGGAACAACTGATTGAAGATGAAGTGCCATTGTTAGGGGGCGTGATTAATGGCAGCGAAACCGTCATCCGTACTATTCCTGCCACGCCGCCCCTCCGCGATGCCCACAATCTTGATCCCCATCCATTACCCTCACCCGTAGCCCCTGCCCTCAAACCCCGCTAGATGCTTAACGATTGGTGGATTATTGTTTTAGCGGCGGGCTGGGATTATCTCATTGCCGATCCTTGGCATTGGCCCCACCCCGTAGAGGGGATGGGCTGGGTGATTGGGCGATCGCAAGCCCTAATCCTCAAACTCCAACGGGGTTGGCCTCGGAAGTTGGGGGGGGTGGTTTTGGGGGTGGGCTTAATCGGGGGCAGTGGGGCTGTGGGGGGGGCGATCGCCCAATCCACAACGGCTATTCATCCCCTGTTAGGGATTGCGATCCAGGTGCTGTTGGTGGCCAGTTGTTTGGCGGGGCGAGGTTTGCGGTTTGCGGCGTTGGATGTGTTGGAGCCGTTGGCGGTGGGGGATTTAGACCAAGCCCGCGAACAGTTGAGCCACTATGTAGGGCGGGATACGGACAAGCTGGAAGCCGAAGGGATTCACCGCGCCCTCTTGGAAACCCTGGCGGAAAATACCACCGATGGCGTGACGGCTCCCCTGTTTTATAGTCTGTTGGGGGTGTGGTTGGGGGTGGGGCCGCTGCCCTTGGCCTTGGCCTACAAAGCCGCCAGTACCCTCGATTCCATGATTGGCTATCGCCGTGAGCCGTTCCAGGATTTAGGGTGGTTTAGTGCCCAACTTGAAGATGTTTTAACTTGGTTGCCCTGTCGTTTAACGGTGTTGTCCGTGGCGATCGCCTCCCGCCGCCCCCGCCAAGTTCTCGCCATCTGCCAACGGGATGCCCCCCAAGATCCCAGCCCCAATTCCGGCTGGAGTGAATGCGCCTATGCGGCGACGTTGGGGGTGCAGTTGGGGGGCATGAATACCTACCACGGTGAGTTACGCCCCAAACCCTTTTTAGGCAATCCCCACCGACCGATTACCCTTGGGGTGATTGAGGAGGCTTTAGGGTTGATGCGATCGCTCCTCCTCAGTTGGCTCCTGATCGGGGGGCTAATCACCGGGCTGATCCATTTAATTTAATCGTTCCCGTTTGTTATATTCAGGGCGATACTCCGGTCATCTCCCATGCCAAACGCCCATGCTCGCCGACGCTTTTG
>JAABSU010000113.1 GCA_011390265.1 Spirulina sp. | reverse complement strand
TTGTTGCACTTGGGCTTGGCGGAGGAGATTACCGAGATCGCGATCGCCGATCGCATCGTAGGACTGGGCCTGAGCCACAAAGGCCTCCAAATTCAACAGGGGTGCTAACCGAGGCGATCCCCCCGAAAGCTTCATTAATACCGACATCACCACATCGGGATTTTGAGAGGCAAGGAGGGCGGCGCGATCGCAACTAAATTCTGCACAACGCACCCAAGTTAACAATTGATCCTGCAAGGCCTGGGTCAACAGCGCCCCCCACCCCGGCAGTAAATTCGTCGCCAACACCATCAAATTGGCCAGGGTCAAATAAACCCCATGCTCACATTTCAAATGGCCCAACTCATGGGCAATCACCGCCTGCACCTCCTCCCAGGTGAGCAGTTCAATCAGGGAGGTATGGAGGACAATAAAGGGCCGCTGTCCCCGCATCGCCAAAGTGTAGGCATTGGGGGCCGGGTTTTGCTGCACATACAATTCTGGCGGCTCTAGATCCAACACCTCGCAGGCTTCCAACAGGAGATCGTGGAGTTCCGGGAGTTGGTTCCGCCCCACCTGGACACTGGCGGCAATGTTGTTGATAAAGAAAAACTCCTCCGCCACAGGACTGAGGAGCGAACGAATCACCACATCCAAGCCCGGCAAAATTTGGAGGGCTTGGGTGGCTTCTTGATCAAGGGGGTGGCGGAATTGGGGGGCTTGGAGGCCCCGCAGGGGAATTTTTGGGGTCATATCATAAGGACGAAGGATGAAGCGATCAAAGAGGGCGAAAGATTTTTCGCCCCTACAGGGATCAATGTTATGCCGGGATTTTGCCTATGCGTCAGCCAGCCATTGCTTCACCCGCTGGAGCGATTTCCAGTCGGGTTTGCGAGTCAGGCCGTCCTCAATGTTTTCCAGGACATCCTGACGGATTTCCTCACTGAGGGCCATCATGTCTTGGGCGGCTTCGATGTGGCTACGCACACCGGTTTGACCAGCATCGAGCATGGCGAGGGCGAGGTTGATCCGCACCTGGGGGGCCTTGGGATCGAGCTTCATCCCCTTTTGGGCGGCTTTGAGGGCGGCGGCGGGCTTATCGCAGAGGAGATAGAGCCAGGCGAGGCTAGACCAAGCGGCGGCATTTTTGCGGGCGCGATCGCACACTTCTCGAAACACCGGAATCAGGGTTTCGGGGCTTTCCCCCGCTTGGTAGCGTTCTAGTCCGCTTTCATAGAGGGCAGCAACAGAATCGGTCATGGCTTGTTCGGGTGATGAAAGGGCAGACAATACTTTAGAGGCGATCGCCCCACTCTACAAGGTCTGCCGCTTTTGATCTAGACCCCGAAGGATTTACCACAACCGCAGGTTTGGTTAGCGTTGGGGTTGGTGAACTGGAAACCGCCACCAATCAGAGCGTTGCTGTAGTCCAGAACCAAGCCATAGAGGTAAAGGAGACTCTTGGGGTCGCAGATAATTTTAAAGCCATCGTAATCGTAGACTTCATCATCAGGGCGGGTATTGCCGATGTCTTCAAAGTCCATAGCGTAGGACATCCCAGAGCATCCCCCGTTCCGCACGCCCACCCGCAGGCAGAGGTCTTGCCCCTGTTGCTCCCGCAGCAGTTGGAGATGTTTGAGGGCGGTCTCGGTGAGGAGGATTCCCCGTTGCATGGTTTGAGTTCCTTGGGTCATAGCGGCTCTCCGTTGAACAATTACTTTCCTAGCGTTGGGCAATGGCCCGGCTAGACCCTATTCTAGCGAGGTCTGCCCCATTGTGGGCCAGGGGGCGAGGGCGAAAATTTTTTCGCCCCTACGCCCATGGATTTTACAACCGGATTCCCTATCAAAATGGCCGATGTCGGTTAGAGAGCAATTTTTGACGCTCCGCTCCAACGTATTTTTAGACCGGGCTTGCGTGACAAGGTGTTAGCTAGCCGCTGCTGCCCAAACACCCTAAATAAGCAATCTCCTGATACCTTAGAGATGAGAACTCGCTGACTCGTCTCACACTCATGGCTAGGATCAACCTATTAGATACGCGCACTACTAGTTTTGGCGACTTGATCGGTAATGGCAAGATTTACCGAGTACCGCCGTTTCAGCGTGATTACTCCTGGAAAGCAGAAAATTGGGAGGATCTTTGGCAAGATATTTTGATTATTTACAACGACCCTGATTCTAGTCATTATATGGGAGCGATTGTCTTACAAGGATCTGGCAATTCAGGCAAAGAATTTACAATCATTGATGGGCAACAACGGCTAGCCACTCTGAGTATTGTTGCCATTGCCGTCATTGAGAAAATTCAGAAGCTAGTGGAGCAGCAAGAGGCTAATCGGGAACGCCAAGAAATTCTAAAGCGTACTTATCTGAGTGATAGAGATCCGCGATCTCTTCGCTACTCAAGCAAGATTATCTTGAATGAAAATAATAACGATTTCTATCAAAGTAATTTAATTAATCTTAGGCAACCCCTTAATATACGAGCACTTTCAAAATCCAATCAATTACTTTGGCAAGCTTTCCAGTACTTTTCTAATCGATTAGGAGAGCTTCAAGCTGTTGTTCAAGATGGAGAAATGTTGGCTGAGTTTTTAACAAATGCAATTGCCCAAAGACTACTTTTTATTCAGATTAATGTTGAGGATGAATTGAATGCTTATACAGTATTTGAAACTTTGAATGCTAGAGGTATAGAGTTGAGTTCAACAGATTTGTTGAAAAACTACTTGTTTTCACTCTTTCAGGGGCCAGATGATTTGCAGGAGGCTCAGAGGCAATGGCGAAGAATTATCAATACCGTTCAGATGGAAAAGTTTCCCGAATTTCTTCGCTATTATCTAAGCATCCGAGAAACGAGAGTCAGGCGTGAACGATTATTTAAAATAGTTCGGGAAGCCGTCAAGAATGGTCAGCAGGCATTTGAGTTGTTGGATCAACTTGAAGATTATAGTAGTCTCTTTATTGCTCTTGGCAACTCTAATGATGATTTCTGGCGTGACAATCCAGAAAATCGGTCTTATCTTCGCGAACTTGAACTATTTCGAGTCAAGCAAGCTTATCCCACTTTGTTTGCTGCATATCGAAATTTTTCTTCTGACAACTTTACGCGCCTTTTGAAGCTTGTATGCGTCATCTCTTTTCGCTATACTGTTGTCAGTAGTTTAAATCCCAATGAGTTAGAAACGCTCTATAACGGAGTAGCGATCGCAATCATGAAGGGTGAAATCACTAACCCAAGGCAAGTCTTTGATGCCCTGCGCTCAATCTATGTTTCAGATGAGAAATTTTCACAAGATTTTTCCCTGCTTTCCATTTCCACAAAAGGACAAAAAAGAAAGTTAGTACGGTACATTCTTTGGAAGCTTGAGATAGATGCATCGGAGCGACAAGATCTTAGTGAAGATGGCTTTTCGGTTGAGCATATCTTGCCTGAATCTCCAACGGATGATTGGCGGAAAAATTTCACTGATGCTCAAATAGAAGAAATGGTGTACCGTATCGGCAATCTAACACCCTTAGAACCAAGTCTTAACCGCCAAGTTGGAAACGGGTCTTATGCAATCAAGCAAGCGGCTTACCAGCAAAGTGTGTACAGGCTGACACAGAATATTGCGGCTGAAGATTGGGTTGTAGAGGCGCTAACGACAAGACAACGGCAATTAGCCCAGCGTGCTACTCATATCTGGAAATCTGATTTTCACGGGAATTGACGGCAATAGCCCCAAATTCTGATCATTCTGGGAAATAGGTATGTTGCGGCGATCGCTCCTCATCGGTTTATTCAGTTTTTGTAGTTTGCTCCTCCTTTTCGGGTTCAACCCCACCGCCCTCGCCCTCGGCGGGCCACAGCCCCCCATCGGGGAACCGGCTCCAGAATTCACCCTGCCCGCCAATCCCGACGGCCAACCCGTTTCCTTGATTGCGCCTGAGGGAATTTTATGGTCATCAAGTGCTTGCGCGTTTAGATCAATTACAAGGCTCTGGGACGGGAGTATAATTTTGGGGATGTGGTTTTAATGTGGGTGTCCAGATGTCGGTGCAGACTTCTCTCGGGGCGATCGCCCAAGCTTTCGCCAAGCATGACAATGCCTTACGCCTCCGTAAGCTGATTTTTTGTGCCTGTAACCAACGATGGGAAAGCGATCGCACCTGTCTAGAGCAGCAGCCCTGGCCCCAACTCCTCCAAGACCTCTACTATCGCTATCCTAACCCGGAAGCCTTGGGGGATGCCGTTTTTGGCGTGGTCAAACAGCTCAATCGTCAGGGGGAATATTCCCGTCTAGCTCAACTCGTTCTCGATCAATTCACCCCCCTTTATGGGGAAAGTGCCGACGAAAGTACCCAATTTCTGACAGAGGAAACCCAATTTCTCAACGAGCAAACCCAATTCATTGCCCCCACGGCCCCCCAGCTTCACCCCGATGATCCCGACACAACGACGATCATCACCATTGCCGCAACCCTGAACGCCATGGAGCAAAATCTGCGGGTGCGTAAATTGCTCTGGTGTTTGCGCCACAATAGTTGGGAAAATGATCCCCAAAGCTTGCTCCGCATTGATCTGGAAGCATTAATGCAGGATTTACACCGGGAATATCCCACCCGCGAAGACTTTCACCACGCCTTGGATCAAGTGGTGGGGAACCTCAGCCGTCGTCAGGAATATGAGGCGATCGCCACCACCATTTTAGAAATCATTAACCCCCTGTACCATGCCGTTTTCTCCCCTGATCCCAACCTAGGGGATGAACTGCCGCCCATCGTGATGGTGATTGAGCAAACCCCTGCCCCCACGACGCTCCAATCCTTAGAAACGGAGGTGAATCTGCAAACAGTCATTTCGCCGCCGGATTTGTCGGAATTCCCCTCCCTGGATTTCCTCAAATCCGACAACCCCACCACCACAGAATACGAGCTAAAAACCAGCACGAACTTTACCCCCGCCACCCCGCCCCCATCCTTGCAATCGCCAGCGGTGAAACTGCCGGACTATGACCGGTACGGGGTGCGGTTAGCGGTGATGAAATATGCCAATCCGCTGCGGGCCAAAATTCTCGCCTTTTCGATTTTGAATCATAACTTCGCCACCGATAGCCATGAGTGGTCAAGCCTCCGCACCCAACCCTTTGATGATCTGTTACGGTTGCTTCACGAGCAATATGCCACCTGGGATCAACTGGTGGCACAACTCACCGCAACGGCGGCGGAATTGGAAGCTCCGGCTGAAAGCACCCAAGCGGCAGAGGCGATCGCCAAAGCCATGAAACCCTATTATGTCCCCAGTCTTTAACCTATGAATGCTCAACAACTGTGCGATCGCTACGCCGCTGGTGAAACGGAATTCGTCGCCGCTCCCTTAGGGGGGTTTAACCTCGCGGGGGCCGATTTAATTGGCATCAACCTCACCCGGGCCGACCTCCACAGTGCCAGCCTGATGTTTGCCTATCTGAGCCGGGCCAAACTGGCTAAAGCCAATCTAAGCGGAGCCAAACTGAGCGGGGCCAACCTCAATCAAGCCCTACTCACCGGAGCCAACCTCCACAACGCCGACCTCCACGGCGCAAGCCTTCAGGGGGCGGATCTCCGCAGTGCTAACATTACCCTCGCCACACTCTTAGATGCCAATCTCATTGAAGCGGATTTGCGGGGAACCAATTTGAGTGGCGCAAACCTGACCGGGGCCTGCCTGCGGGGGGCCAACCTCCGGGAAGAAAAACGCATCTATAGCTCCAGCCTCACCGGGGCGATCCTCTGTAATGTGGATTTACAGGGGGCGAACCTCAAGGGGGCAGATTTGCCCAAGGCGAATATGAGCGGGGCGAATTTGCGGGAGGTGAATTTTCGCGGCGCAGATTTGAGTGGGGCAGATTTGAGCGGGGCAGATTTGAGCGGGGCATTTTTGTCTGAGGCTAATTTAAACGGGGTCAACCTTGCCGGGGCGATCCTCACCCAGGCGAAAATGGAGCGGGCGTTAATGACTGAAGCGGATCTCACCAAGGCAAATCTAGCGGGGGCCTTGCTCATCGATGCCCGCATGGCCAAAACCCAACTGGCGGGAGCCAACTTAACCGGTGTGCGCCTCAACCGTGCCGATCTCAGCCGTGCCAACCTTAAAAACGCCAACCTCACCGAAGCGGAAATGATTGAAACCTATTGCGCCCGCACCGATATGACCGGGGTAAATTTAACCAATGCCAATCTAGTGCGGGCAGAATTGAGTACCGCGATCCTCACCTGGGTAGAATGGCGGGGGGCAACGATGCCCGATGGCAGCGAGTACCGGGATTAATTTTGTGGCAGAATGAGGGGGCGTAACCTCTAGGAATGAAGCAGTTTTAAACTTTATGGCCAGCAAAATTAAACGCGGTTCCCTGGTGCGAGCGGTGCGAGAAGCCTTAGCCAATAGTGTCGAGATTACCGCCAGTGATGCCCGACTCCCGGCTTATTTGTTTGACAGTAAGGGGGAAGTGGTGGAGGTTGAAGGGGATTATGCCTTTGTCAAGTTCTATGTGCCCACGCCAGCAATGTGGTTGCGCCTGGATCAATTAGAGGCAGTGGATTAAGATGCCTCCTCAAACCCCACGGGTAGCAGTCATTGGCGCGGGCCGGGTGGGTAGCACCTTGGCCCAGCGGTTGGTAGAGCAGCACATTGCCGATGTGGTGCTGTTGGATGTGGTGGCGGGGTTGCCTGAGGCGATCGCCCTCGACCTCATGGAGGCCCAAGGGCTAGAAAACCACGCCTACACCCTCACCGGCACTAATCAGTATGAGGATACTGCCGGGGCGGATCTGGTGGTGATTACCGCTGGCTTTCCCCGCCGACCGGGGATGAGTCGGAGGGATCTCCTGGCCAGTAATACCCAAATTGTGGCGACGGCGGCGCGGGAGGCGATCGCCCATTCCCCCCATGCGATTTTACTGATCGTCACCAATCCCCTCGATGTGATGACCTATCTGGCTTGGCAGGTGACGGGGTTGCCGCCGGAGCGGGTGATGGGCATGGCGGGGGTGTTGGATTCAGCACGGTTGCAATATTTTATTGCCCAAGCTTTGGGGGTGGCGGTGGCGGATGTGCAAACGATGGTCTTGGGGGGCCATGGGGATTTAATGCTGCCGTTGCCCCGTTATTGCACCGTCGAAGGCGTGCCCCTGACGGATTTGCTCACGCCAGCGGAAATCGCCCCCCTGCTAGAGCGCACCCGCAACGCTGGGGCGGAATTGGTCAAACTCTATAAAACCGGCAGCGCCTTCTATGCCCCCGCCGCTGCGATTACCTTAATGGTCAGGGCGATGGTACAGGGCCGCACCCGCCAACTGCCTGCGGCGGCTTACCTTCAGGGCCAGTATGGGATTGAGGATCTATTTATGGGGGTTCCCTGCCGGATTAATGGGGGAGGGGTGGAAAAGGTGTTGGAGTTGCCCCTGAGTGAAACGGAGTTAGGGGCGTTGCAGGCTTCGGCGCGATTCGTGCGGGGAATGGTGGAGGAGGCCCTGGCCACCCTCACCCCGTAAACTTAATCATTTTTTAACCCAAAGGGACGCAACTTGATAGAGTAAAGCTAACCCTTAAGTTTAAAGAAAACCCATGAGTGAACGCCCAATTATCCTCGGCATTGTTGGCGACAGTGCCGCCGGTAAAACCACCCTCACCCGTGGGATTGCCCAAATCCTCGGTGAAGATAACGTCACGATCATTTGCACCGACGATTACCACCGCTACGATCGCATCCAACGGGCCGAACTCGGTATCTCTGCATTGGCCCCCGATTGCAACTATCTCGATATCATCCAGCAACATCTCGGCCTGTTGCGCACCGGCCAACCGATCCTAAAGCCGATCTACAACCACGATAGCGGCATGTTTGACCCGCCGGAATATATCGAACCCCGGAAGTTTGTGATTGTCGAGGGGCTTTTAGGTTATTCCACTCGGACGATGTGCGATAGCTACGACGTTAAAGTCTATCTTGCCCCCCCGGAAGATCTGCGGAAAACCTGGAAAATCAAACGAGACACCCGTAAACGAGGCTACACCGAAGCCGCCGTTATTGATCAACTGGAAAAACGGGAACCGGATTCCGAAGCCTATATTCGCCCCCAACGGAAATGGGCTGATGTGGTGGTTTCTTTCTATCCCTCCACCGATGGTTCTAATGTCGATGATCTGCTTTTAAATGTGCGTTTAGTGTTGCGCCCGACGATTCCTCACCCGGATTTCACAGAAATCCTCAATTCCCAAGGCAACCATTTAGGGGATGCGATTCGCCTCGAATTGGATCGGGATATGGGTAAGCCGGTGGATGTGTTGGAAATTGACGGCCATGCCACTGTGGAGCAAGTCCATGAATTGGAGCGGTTGCTCTGTGCGGATGTGCCCTATTTGGGGCAGTTTTGCAGTTTGGAAGGCAATGAAGATATTGGTAAATTGGTGGGGACAACGGGGGAAATTCTCCAAAGTTATCCCTTGGCGTTAACGCAATTACTGATCACCTACCATATGCTCAAGGCGTTGCGCGTCAACGTCTAAATGATATCCCCGGAGGGCGAAGGATTTTTGTGCCTCCGGCAGGCTCACGCCAACGCCCCTAGGTTAGGATAGGGGGAAATTTCTTCCCCTTAAAAAAGCCGATGTCGAGCATTTACGATAATCTTAAGCAGCCCCTGTTGCCGGAATTGCAGGCATACCTGAAGCAGGCTGATCGGGCGGATTTTTGTGTGGGCTATTTCAACCTGCGGGGCTGGCAACAGCTTGACCGGGAGATTGAACAGTTTGCGGGGGGGCGCGATTCCATTTGTCGCCTCTTGGTGGGGATGTATCGCCTGCCGGAGGATATGCTGCGGCGGGATTTGGCCATTGGTTTGAAGCCGGAGCGGGTGGATCAGGGGCAGACGGTGGCGTTGAAAGCGCGGATGGCTGAGGAATTTCGGCGGCAATTGACCTATGGTGCGCCCACCGTTGCGGATGAGGAGGGGTTAAAACGATTGCGATCGCAACTCCTCAGCGGGAAACTCCAGGTTAAGCTTTTCCTGCGCCATACGCTCCATGCCAAGCTCTATCTCATCTATCGCCAAGATCGCGCCACGCCGATCATCGCCTATGTGGGCAGTAGTAACTTAACCTTTGCCGGATTGCGATCGCAGGGGGAACTGAATGTGGAGGTGGTGGATCGCGATGATACCCACAAGCTAGAGGCCTGGTTTAGGGATCGGTGGGAGGATAACTTTTGCCTGGATATTACTGCCGAATTGGCGGCAATTATTGATCAGAGTTGGGCGGGGCGATCGCTCCCCCCCTACTATATCTATCTCAAAATGGCCTACCACCTTTCCCAAGAAGCGCGGGACGGCTTGAGCCAATACCGCGCCCCCGCTGGGTTTGGCCTGTTGCCCTTCCAGGAGGCGGCGGTACAGGTGGCGGCGAAAAAGTTAAATAGTCGCGGCGGTGTGATCATTGGCGATGTGGTGGGGTTGGGTAAAACCTTGGTGGGGACGGCGATCGCCCATATTTATCAGGATGACCACGGCACAAGTACGCTGATCATTTGTCCGAAAAATTTAGAAAAAATGTGGCAGGGCTATGTGGATCGCTATGGCCTGGCGGCGAAGGTGATCCCCATCAGTCGCGTTGTTCAAGATTTGCCCCAGGTGCCGGCCCGTTTTCGCCTCGTGCTCATCGATGAAAGCCACAACCTCCGCAACAAGGAGGGCAAACGCTATCAAGCCATTAAAGATTACATCGAGGAAAGCGGTAGTCGTTGCATTCTGCTCACCGCCACGCCCTATAACAAAACTTACTTAGATCTTTCAGCGCAATTGCGGTTATTTCTGCGCCCCGATGGGGATTTAGGGATTAAGCCAGAAGCCTATGTGCGAAATTTGGGGGGTGAAATGCAGTTTCGCCGCAAACATCCCGCCACTCCGGTGCGATCGCTCCTCGCCTTTGAGCAAAGCACCGAGCCGGAGGATTGGCAGCAATTGATGAGCCGCTACATGGTACGGCGCACCCGCAGTTTTATTAAAAGAACCTATGCCCATCAGGACGGGGAGCGGTATTATTTGGAGTTTCCCAATGGCGATCGCTCCTATTTTCCCCTGCGACGACCCCGCACCGTCCGGTTCACAATTGGCGACCCCCAAACCGATCCCTATGGCCGCTTGTATGGCGATCGCATCGTTGAGATCATCAATACCCTGCGTCTCCCCCGCTACGGCCTCGGCCAATACATCGCCCCCCAAGCTAACCCTGCCGCCAACGACGAAGAGGCCCAACAATTAGCCAATCTTTCCCAGGCGGGCCAGCGGCTCATGGGGTTTTGTCGCACCAATTTATTTAAACGGTTGGAGAGTAGCGGGGCGGCGTTTTTGCAATCTATCGAGCGGCATTTGCTCAGGAATTACGTTTATTTGGAGGCGATCGCTCAGAATTTGCCCCTGCCCATTGGTACGCAGGACGCGGCGTTATTGGATGATGATGATCAAGGAGAAGGAGACGGGCTATTTCAGCCGGAAGAGGGGGAAACCCAGGGCAGCCGCAGCTTTAGCCAACGGGCGGCGGCGATCTATGACCGCTATCGGGGCCAATACCGCAGCCGGTTTAAATGGTTGCGGGCGAATCTGTTTGGGCCTCAACTGACGGCACATCTTGAGGAGGATACCCAGGCCTTAATGGGGATTTTAGACCTGGCGGGGGAATGGAACCCGGCGACAGATGGCAAGTTAGGGGCGTTGGTGGATTTGCTTCAGGTACGGCATCCAGGGGAGAAGGTGTTAATTTTTACCCAATTTGCGGATACGGCGCAGTATTTGGGGGAGGCTTTGGTGGCTCAGGGCATTGAGCGGGTGGATGTGGCGACGGGGCAAGCCCCCGATCCGACGGCCTTGGCTTGGCGGTTTAGTCCGGTGAGTAATGGGCAAGCCATCCCGGCGGGGGAGCAGTTGCGGGTGTTGATTGCTACGGATGTGCTCAGTGAGGGGCAAAACCTCCAAGATTGCGCGATTATTTTGAATTACGATTTGCCTTGGGCGATTATTCGCTTGATTCAGCGGGCGGGGCGGGTCGATCGCATTGGTCAGGAGGCGACGGAAATTCTCTGTTATTCCTTCTTACCGGCGGAGGGGGTGGAGCGGCTGATTAATTTGCGGGGGCGGTTGCGCGATCGCCTCAGTGAAAATCAGGAGGTGGTGGGAACCGATGAAGCCTTTTTTGAGGATGAGCAGGCGCGGGAGGTGTTGCTCAATCTTTACCATGAGCGATCGGGGGTGTTGGATGAGGAGGAGGAGGGGGAGGTGGATTTAACGTCGGAGGCGTTGCAGATTTGGGAGAGTGCGATCGCCGCCAATCCCCGCCTCAAGCAGGAAATCGAAGCGTTGCCGGATGTGGTCTATGCCACCCGTCACCATCAGCCGACGGGGTTTGATCCCGAAGGGGTGTTGCTCTATTTGCGCACGCCTGGGGGGACGGATGCGTTGGCCTGGGTCGATCGCCACGGCAACAGTGTGACTCAATCCCAAATGCGCATTTTGCGGATGGCGCGGTGTAGTTTGGATACGCCGCCCATGGCCCGCGATCCCCAGCACCATGGGCTTGTGACCCGTGGCGGGGAGTTGATCGCGGCGCAGAGCAAAACCCTGCCGGGAACGTTGGGAAATCCCCGCAGTGCGATGGCGCGTACCTATGATCGCTTGATGGCCTATAGCCAATCTATGCGGGAAACGATGCCGTTGTTGGCCCAAGGGAAGGAGTGGGAAATGTTGGAGCGGGCCATTGAGGGGATGCATCAATACCCGTTAAAACAGCAGGCGATCGCCCGTCTGAATCGAGAGTTAAAGTCAGGAATTCGCAATGAGCAGTTAGCGCAGTTGGTGCGATTTTTATGGGAGCATGATCTGTTATGTGTGGTGGATGCTGAGGAGCAAAATCAAGGGTCGCAGGTGATTTGTTCGTTGGGGCTATTCCAAGGGTAGGGGCGTTGGCGTAAGCCTGCCGGAGGCACAAATTTTTTTCGCCCCAGCGGTGGGGTGAGCAGTGCTACAACTATAATTGAGGAATCACGATAGCTTGAACTATGAATCCTAATTTAAATGTGATCAATGACTCAGAATCAATCCGAGCTTATCAGCATCGAATTCAAATTTTTGCCCATGATCTGCAACAAGAAAAAAATCCTAAAAAACGCGCTATCACTGCCCTTTATCTTGCTGAAGCAGCAACAATTTTAGCACGATTAGAAACTGAACAAAGCAATAAATCTATTTAAAAATCGTAGGGTGGGCATTGCCCACCCTACAGCTAAATTTAAAAATTTAGTTATAAAAAAAAGCCATGAAAACACAAATCAAACCTGAAACTTTAAGCGATTATCTTAACGTAAAGTATCCCATCACTCTTTATCCTGAAACGGATGGCGGTTATACCGTTATGTTGGCTGATTTACCGGGATGTCTTTCCCAAGGCGATACTCTTGAGGAAGCTGTTGCTAACATTCAAGAGGCTAAGATTGCTTGGATTGAAACAGCTTGGGAATATGGAGATGAGATTCCCCTGCCCAAGACTTGAAGAGGGCGAAAGATTTTTTCGCCCCCCTTGGGGGGTTTTGGGTTAAAGTGGGGGGATTGATGGAGGTTTGAGCGGATGTTGAATCGTGGTCGGGCGCAACGGTATTTGACGGGGTTTGATTTTGAGGCTCTGTTTATTGAGGAGTT
>JAABSU010000112.1 GCA_011390265.1 Spirulina sp. | reverse complement strand
GTTCGGTTCTGCTAAGGGCCAATTCACGCCGTTGGAATGCTCTTCATCCCCAAAATAGCTCCGCCAACCCTGTTGGACATCGATTTGGCCATGATCGCGCAACCTCTCAATAGTTCCGAAGATTCCTGCAACTTCCCGCTCCTGACTCACAATTCCCCCCGTCCCTGCACCACCTGCTTTAACGTCATCAAACTTTCCACACTAATTAAGCCCCGCCGTTGTCCCTTTTGGTTAGAAATCCCCAAAAAGACCGAATCCCCCTGTTTGGGATTGCGGGAAAAACGGGGGGAAGCATTGATATAAACCAGGGCACTATTGACATTTTGGGCAAAATGGCGACTTTCCGCGTAGGATTCACTCACCAAACAATCAGCATGACTGCTACTATAGCGATTCATCCAGGCGATCGCCCCATCCAAATCCTCCACCAATTTAAAACTAATAATCTTCTTCAAATAGGGACAGCCCCATTCTTGATGTTGTACCAGGGTTAATAAATCTGGAAACTGCCCCACCAATTCCGGTTCCGCCCGCAATTGAAAACCCTGTTCCTGAAAACCGGCAAAAAACCGGGTCAGGGAAGAACGGGCTTGGGCTTGATTGAGAATGACCTTTTCAATGGCATTGACCGGATCCGGTTCGCTGGCGTGGCTATCAACAATAATCGATCGCGCTAAATCTAAATCCCCAGACAGGGAGCAATAGAGATAACAATTGCCCATGGCCGTGCGTAACACTGGCACGGTGGCAGTTTGGCTAATTTGCTGGACAAAACTGGCCCGGCCGTAGGGAATAATCAGATTAATTAAATCATCTTCAGCGGTAATTTCTTTAATGGGAACACCCTGTTCCGGTGATACCCATTCAATGCTCCCCGCAGGAAGTTTGGCGGTTTCTAAGGCCCCTTGGAGGACTTGGGCAATGATGCCATTGGTGCGGCTGGCTTCCTGGGTTCCCCGCAGGATTAACGCATTGCCGGTTTTGAGACAGAGGCCGGCGGCGATCGCCCCCAACTCCGGAAAAGCCTCATGGATCAAGGCAATCACCCCCAGGGGAACCAATTGGCAATAGGTTTGGGAAGAGGCGATGGAATAGGGGGCGTTCATCACCCGCAGCAGAGGGTCAGCGGTATCGCTGAGGCGGTGGAGGAGTTTAATCGCCTGTTGTAAACGTTCTGGGGTGAGTTTGAGCCAATCCTGAAGCAGTTCAGACACCGCCATTTCCCGACTCATTTCCAGATCGAGGGTGTTGGCTTCAAGAATTTCGGCTCTAGCGGCTTCGAGGGCGACGGCCATGGCATGAATGCCGCGACTACGTTCGAGGCCTGTCGTCGTTGCCAAACGAATCGAGGCATCATCAGCCCGTTGGGCAATGGCGGTACTGAGGCGATCGGGAGGATCAGGGGAAGGGGTTGAAGCCATGACTGTGGGATTAAGGACTAATGGCGATAGGATAGCCAAAACATCACAGAGGGAATCGCAATCAACAAAATGAGGATGACGATGCCCGACCAGAAGTTGAGGCCAGTGATCGACTGGAGCAACAAGCAGAATGTGATTAGTCCTAAGAATAAGCCAAATCCGTAGAGGGCAAAATGGCGATCGCCCTGGTTCTGGGCTTGGGGAATCCATCGTTGACCGTTCCAACGCCAGGTGGGGCGTTGGGGATAGGTGGTGACGAGTTGTTGAATTTGGTCGCCGGCTTCGGTGACTTCAAAGATTTGCTGGCAGCGATCGCACCCTAGGGCTTCGGTAAGGGCGATGGGTCGCAGGGTTCCAGGCCGCCGACAGGGGCAAGGATAATCAGCGGTGAGGTCAATGATCTGCGGATTGGAGCTATGCACGGGAAGAAGGGGCCTGCAAAGTATCTTCTATCCTATTGAAATTTTCCGAAACTGGTGGCGGCGTTGGCGGCGATCTTTTGCTGGTTTAAACCGGATAGGAGCAGGGCGATCGCCCCCTCTGCCATCACCACACCCCAAAAGGGGACATGCTCGATCACAATCATCAGGATTAAAATCCCATGGATCGTGAACAGGATCATGCTCACCCCCCAGGCCCAGAGTTTTGACCAGCCCCATAAAATACACAGTTGGCAACCATTGACCGTCACCCCCCAAGCAAACCCCAAGAGGATGACGAGAAAAATGGCTGGATAGGGTTCACCGGAGAATGTGAAAAGCTGGGGCTTAAAGAATGCAGGGATGGAGGCGATCGCCCCTAGGGTGATCAGGCTGTGGGCGATGGCCATGGGCATCATGGAGTTGTGGGGATCGGTGAACAGCCTGCTGAAACGACCCCCACGCCGCCCGCGAGCTACCCTGAAAGCATCGGATAATTCTTGTCGGGAGGGCATTAACAGCACCAACATCAGGGCCAACAGTCCCCCACTCAACCCCAACCATAGCTCCAACGGTTCCCAATGAAATTGAGGATTCTGTACGGAAGTCGGAAAATACCAGGTTTCATCCACCAAAAACCCCAGCCATATTCCTTGGCACAGAGCAACAAAGCTATAGGATTCTAGTTTTGTTAATAGGGGCTTTTGCGGAGCCGTGAATTTGCGATTTAAACCTTTTTGGAGCAGGTATAAGCAAACGCCATACTGAATGATCATCCACACCGTGACCTGAAGGGTCGATGCTGTAATGGGTAGATCAAACCAAGTGGGTTGATCCCAACGGTAATCATCAAAAGGAATTCTCAGATAGTCAGTGGAATATGGATCCGCTAATCGCTCAGGTAACGTGGTCAAAACTAAGCTTGGGGAAAACAGTTTAAGCCAAAATTGCAGTTGAATAATTTCCGTCTCTTTAAAACTATAATAACTAGTGTGGGTATAAAAATTGGTAATCAGTAAAAACACAGCGGTCATGGCCCCATTGATCAACGCCATCACCTGATAGCGAGGGGGAAAAAGCAACGACCCCAACAACGCTGCTTGGCAAAAAACCATGCCGCCCAGGATTAACACCAGGTAAAAACAGACGACCCCCAGCCCAGAAATTCCCCCAACCCTTGCCATCCAGAGATGGTAAGGAATCGCAGCGGCGATCGCCCCATAGAGCAAAATCGGCACGCCCAACACTTTCCCCCAGATAAAACCCCCGCTCGTTTGCGGACTGGCTTGAATGAACGTGATTGTTCCCCGATGGCGTTCCCGAAGAATATCCACCGTAATTAAATAAACCCCAAACACTATTAGGGCAAACACCATCACCACCCCCATCAGTAAAAACTGACTTTGGCTTTGATGTTGTTGAATGAGAGCATGATTAATCCACTTCGGAGCACAGTCTGCCATTTCCTGGGGGGGAAACTTTAAGGGAGAGGGAACTTGGCAATATTGTGAATGAACACTGAGCGGATCTTTCTGCCGTCCTATCCCCCGCAAGCTACTAAAAATGAGCCATTGCACGGCAATAGAGGTGAAGAGCGTCAGAGCACAGTTCCCCCAACTGAGTCGCCCCTGGAGTTCTCGTAACAGTTGCGGATGCCAATCCCCGAGGCGATCGCCCCAACGCGCCACCATCATCTGAACAGATGTGCCTTTAATCATCAGTTTACTGTGCCTCCATTAACACCTTCGTTTCTGATTTGCCCAAGCTATACAGCCGCCGCAAAAACATCCCATTCATGATCACTAAGGCAATCGTCGCAGTCAAAACTATACCCAGTGAGAAAAATTGAATAACCAGAGGGATTAATCCTGATAAACTCACCACAATTACAATGAAAGAAAGCTCCGGCTTCCAACTAAATACAATAACGAATTGGCAGCATACGGTAAGGTACATGGTGATCAAAGCAAATAGGATGAATGCCACGCCGTAAACAAGGATGACCTCCCCAGTTTTCAAGAACCAACCGACAGTAAGCATCGTGAATATCATGATCATTGTATTGATCAAAATTGTCACATTGATCGGACTATTTTTGCTCAAGGTCAGGTCGATCAGCCAGTTTTTGCTTCGGGTTGACTCATGGCGATACCGTGACCAATCGAGCAAAGGTTGTCGAGAGGGTAAGGTTGCAATGATCATGGCTAGGATCAGTGAACCGTTGTAGACTAGCCAAATACCAAGCTGATTTTGATTTTCCCAATTACCCCCATTGGTCAAAAATCCCACCCAAATAACTTGTAATGTGCCCACCAAAAGGTAGGATTCTTGTTTCGTGATTAAGGATAGCTGTGGATTTTGAAACTTTTGCTGAAAAGCACGATCCAGCCAGAAAATCCAAAAGCCAAAGTTGATCACCATCGCAGCCCAAAATAGTAAGCCATTTTGACCGATAGGCAAATAAAGCCAAGTAATTTGTTCTACCTGTCCATGGTTGAAAGGAGCAGAATAAATGTCATAATTAAACCCGCTATTTCCATCATCAATTCCTATAATTAATGGTAAAAGTGTGGAAGGAGACAATAGCTTTAACCAATCAAACATTGTTACCGCCTCGTCGTGGGGGATGTTGTTGGTGGCGATTAAGACGATACAGTTGATCAGCACTCCTAACGCTGACATCCCTTGGGAGGTGTATAGGGTGGAGAGTAATAGGGTAAAATGGAAAAAGGTAATTACTCCTAAGGCAAAAACCACATAAAACCCTAAACTTTGCCAAAGCTCAATCCCTCCGAGCAGCCCTAAAAACAAATGCAAAGGGATGACGAGGGCAACGCTTAAATAGGGGACAATGGGGACACCTAAGAGTTTACCCCAGAGCATTTGTCGGCTTGATTGGGGACTGAAGCGAATGAAGTTAAGTGTGCCCCGTTGTTGTTCTTTTTGCCAATCGTGAACCAGTAAGTAAGTGCCAATGAGCACAATGGCAAACATGATCAGCACGGCTAACCACAGATATATCATCTGGCATTGATCATGTAACCAGAGAGGATGATTAAAATACTCTTCTGGGCAAATTAGCATATTAGGATCTTTTGTGAATTCGGCAGGCCATGCACAGTAATTAGAGCTAGTTCTGATAGATTCCGGTTTAGATTGGGTGGCAAAAATAGCGATTAAGTTAATTAAGCCTCCAATAAAAACAGCAAAAATAAAAGCTATATCAGTGAGTCTTCCTTTTATTTCTCGAAAGAGTTGAGGGTTGATATCTCCCAGTTGATCGAGCCAATGATTGATTTTTTGTTTAGGCATTTTAATGCTCATGGTGGATTTAGAAAGGTTGTAGTTTGATGTTGATGTGACGGGATGAACAGGGATTAGGATACTTGTTGATGACCGAGTTTGAGGAAAATATTTTCTAGCGTTTCCTGTTGCGGCGAAAATTCCGCAACGGGAACGCCTTCGGTAATTAAGGTTTTGAGCAGTTGGGTGGATTGTTCTGGGTTGCCATCAAATTCGATCTGTAGGGTTTGGCTGTCGGGTTTAAGTTCCCAGCCGATGATGTGGGGACGATCGCGCAAAATGGCAATTAAATCACTGCGATCGCCTAAGGTTTTAATCACAATCTGGGGCCGTCCTAACCGGCGGTAGAGGGCTTCGAGGGAGGCGCTTTCCACTAAACACCCCAATTCCATCACGCCAATGGTTGTACAGAGTTCTGCTAAATCACTGAGGACATGGGACGAAATTAAAATTGTCATCCCCGCCTGCTGAAGGGCTTGAATAATCGTGCGGAATTGCATCCGGGCGATGGGGTCAAGGCCGGAAACCGGCTCATCAAGGAAGAGGATCAGGGGACTATGGATAATCGTGCGGGCGAGGCTGAGGCGTTGTTTCATCCCCCGCGACAGCGTGGCCACTTTGCTTTTGCTTTTGGTGTGCAGTTGCACCAACTCCAAGATTTCGTAAAGGCGCTGGGTGCGATCGCGCCCTCGCAATTTATACAAACGCGCAAAATAATCGAGATAATCCCACACCGTTAAATCGTCATAAACGGGGAAATCATCGGGAAGATAGCCGATGCGTTGTTTAATCGTGGGATTGTGTTGGGCGTGGTGGAGGCGATCGCCATTGAGATAAATTTCGCCTTTGGTGGGGGGTTCAGCGGCGGCTAGCATCCGAATTAAGGAGGTTTTGCCCGCGCCATTGGGGCCAATTAAGCCATAGACTTCGCCCCCTTGAATTTCTAAATCCACCTCATTAACGGCAAGGTGACGATCAAAGCGTTTGGTGAGGCTTTGGGTGCGAATCACAGGAGGAGCGTTAACCATCAGTAACTCCAAACAGGTTGGGGTTGTCCTCACCATCAAAGCAAAGATTTCCGGAAAATTACAAATTTTTGCAATTGTTTAAATTTGGAAAGGGGCGATCGCCTTCCCCGGGCCTTGGCGCATCCCTGGCCCGTTAGGATAGGAGAGAAATGATCAAAACCCTATATTTTGCTATGGCTCGTACTGCTTCGACGATGTTGCCCCTGGGGACGATCGCCCCGGATTTTGCCCTGCCGGATACGGTTTCGGGGGAAACGATCACTTTGGGGACGTTTGCGGCTCAAAGGGCGCTGTTGGTGATGTTCATCTGTGAGCATTGCCCCTTTGTGAAGCACGTTCAAGACCAATTGGCGCAATTGGGGCGGGACTATGGCGATCGCGCCTTAGGCATTGTGGCCATTAGTGCCAATGATGTGGACAACTATCCCCAGGATGGCCCGGAACCCCTGAAGCAAATGGCGCTCAAGTTGGGCTTCACGTTCCCCCTCTGTTATGACGCATCCCAGGGGGTAGCGAAGGCCTATACAGCGGCCTGTACCCCTGATTTTTTCCTGTTTGATCAGGATCGCGCTTTGGTGTATCGGGGGCAATTGGATGGGAGTCGGCCGGGGAGTGGGGAGCCGGTGACGGGTGAGGATTTGCGGGGGGCGATCGATGCGGTGTTAAATCACCAGCCCGTTACCGCTGATCAAAAGCCCAGTATTGGCTGCAATATCAAATGGAAACCGGGCAATGCTCCGGCCTATTACGGTTAGGCTCCCCCCTGCCCCCCTAAGCCCCTGCGGGGATCCCCCCTGCCCCCCTTAAAAAGGGGGGTTCTGAGATTTAACCCCCTTATTAAGGGGGTCGGCGCAGCCGGGGGGATCGTGGGCTTCTGGCAAAAGTTTTTGGCCCCTATTTTGCCCCTATAAAAAAAGGAGGGCGATCGCCCTCCTTCAGAATCATTCTGGTTTTGCTTGAGCCTTTGGCTCCAAAGCTTATGCTGTTTTTTAACCTGTCGTTGTCGAGCAGAGCCGCCTTTGCCCTTGTCGTTGCGGCCTTGGCGGCGGGGGGATTCCCAGCGTTTGAGTCGCATGGCGCACCGTAAAACACTACACCTTGTAGCATAGCACAGTCGGACTCAAGGAGGGCAACCCCTCAGGACTAATCGCGGTGGCAGCCCACCTCTTGGCGCAATTTTAGGGTTTGTAATTGCTGGATCAAAACTTCGACTTCTGCCTGTAAATGCAGGTATTTAAGCTGCTGATCAGGGTTGTAGGCGGTAACGCTAGGGTTGACGCGATCGCTCGATAGCTGAGGTAAAGAGACAGTAGGCATCATTGGGTTCTTGCTAGTTATATATACTTACTCACACCAGTAGCGCATTGTAGCCTGAACGGTGTCACCGTTTGTAACGAATGTGGCCTTTTTCCAATTGGCCCCCTTATTTAGGACAGGTAAAGAACAAAAGAACTAATTTCTTCTATCAAAAAATTCTCTTGCCACAAAAATTTCCCGCCCCCCCAAAAACTGTGCTATCTTCAGCGCAGGCTGAATCAGGGGAGGCGATCGCCCCAAAACTCTCCCGAATCCACCATCAGGATGCAGATAGTGTTAAACATCGATGTTAAAGTTGTCTCTTAACTCAAAACCCTCCACTCATTGACGCTCTTTTAGAGGAGAATCAACGATTCAATGCTGCCTTTTCTGTATCCCGTCTTCCTGGCCCAAACCCCTGCCGCCTTTGTTCCTCCCGAATCCGCGCCCCAACGATATCAGATTGAACAGCATGATGTTCGCCCGTTGCCGGGGCAACTTGATGACATTCCAGTTTTTAATAGCAATAGCCCCGAAGTGGTCTCCACCGAAGGCATCTTGCTCTCCACCTTCCCGACCCAAGGCACTGCCGTTCCCCAAGCCCACCTCAACCAAGCCCTAGAGGGTCGATTCGATTTTTTTGCCCACCACATTTCTCGCCCTGCCGGTGAACCCCGCACCCTTTACCAAGGGGTGATGGTTTATAACGCCGGGCCTCGTCCCGTCACCCTCAGGGTTAAACAGGCCATCAGTTACCTGAACTCCCACGATGCCCCCTTTGTCGATCTTCCCCCCCGTCTTGAAGATCCCGTCGGCCAAATCTTTTCCGGCCCCGGCTCTCGCCTGGCCGGAGACATGATCCGAGGCGTGAATCAGCCCTATTTTCCCTCGCAAATTGTCATTCAACCCCGAGAACTGCGGATGCTCGCGGTGATGCCCATCCCCGTCAGTAGTGCCCGCTCGACGATGATGCGCCTCGAAAGTACTGGCCCTGTCCATCTCGCCAACCTCGCCCTTTACGAGGTTCCCGAACAAACCACCGCCATTGATCTCAATACCGACGATCCCAATCCCGTCACCCGCACCACCTACCGCACCCCAACGATGGGAGAATGGCGCAACGTTGCCGTGAATGGCCGGCTCGTTAGTCCCCGGGATCTAGCTCCCTATGAATCCCCCAGCCGCTATGTCTATGGCCGGGTGGCGGGGATTTCTGTCGGGTCGGCATGGCAAGCCACCCTTACCGATACCCCAAAAGTAGAGACTTTAACCATTCCTGGCCAGGGGCAATCCTTCTCCTATCCCCTCAGCACCACAGACACCGGAACCCATGGCACAGAACAGATCCAAAGTGCGCCGATGCTGGTGCGCTATGGGGATACAGCGCGGCGAGCCCATGGCAACTATGCCGTCCATTACAACCTGACGCTGCCGCTACACAACACCAGCAGCGAAGCCCAAACCGTGACCCTCACGATTCAAACCCCCCTGAAACAAAATCTGGAAGATCGGCTCGTGTTTCTCAATCCGCCGGAGGATCGGATTTTCTTCCGGGGTTCGGTGCGGTTCCGCTATCGCGATGATTTCAATCGGGATCAGGAGCGGTTTTTTCATTTAGTGCAACGGCGGGGACAACGGGCAGAACCCTTAGTTGAACTGCGCCTCCGACCGGGGGAACGGCGAGATGTACAGGTGGATTTCCTGTATCCCCCCGATGCCACACCGCCCCAAGTGTTAACGGTAACGACCCCGCAACCCCGCACCGTTTTAACATTGCCCCCAGCCCGGCCCTAAGAGGCTAGGATAGGAAAAATTTTGGCGGAATGCTGAACCCGTTGGGGCGTGGGGAATGGTTATGGCGGTGATCCATCTTTGGGTTCCAAATATTTTCGAGTTTAAGGGAGGCATTCAAACCTATTCGGGGTTTTTATTGCGGGGGATTCAGGAGCTACGGCCAGACCTACGGCTAGAGGTGTTTCTGAAACACGATCGCCGCACCGTGGGGAATGATCTCCTTCAACCCCGCACCCGGTTTCATTTCGGGGGCCATTGGCCCTTAAAGGTGCGGACTTGGGGGTATGTGGCGCAGTTGCTCTATGGGGTGTGGCGATCGCCCCCTGATTTAATCATCGCCACCCATACCAACTTTGCCCCCCTCGCGGCTCTGATTAAGCGGTGGTGGGGGATTCCCTATTGGGCGGTGGCTCATGGGATTGAGGTGTGGGGGGTGAGCGATCGGCGGTTGATTGCCAGTTTTGCCCAGGCCGATCGCCTCTTGGCCGTGAGCCACTATAGCCGCGATCGCCTCCTAGCGGAACAGCCTACCCTCGACCCCGCCCGCGTCACCGTTTTACCCAACACCTTCGATGCCAACCTCTTCTACCCTGCCCCCAAACCTCCCCCCCTCCTCCACCGCTACGGCCTCACCCCTCAACAGCCGGTAATTCTCACCGTGGCCCGTTTGGATCAAAGCCAAGCCTATAAGGGCTATGACCAAATTTTGCGGGCATTGCCCCAGGTGCGACGGCGGTTGCCCGATGTTCACTATCTTCTGGTGGGCAAAGGGAACGATCGCCCCCGTGTCGAGCAATTAATTGCCGACTTGGATCTCCAGGGGGCAGTAACATTAGCGGGGTTTGTGCCAGACGATGAATTGGCGGCCCATTATCAACTGTGTGATCTGTTTGCGATGCCGAGCCGGGGGGAAGGGTTTGGCATTGTTTATTTAGAGGCGATCGCCACCGGCAAGCCCACTTTAGGGGGGAATCAAGATGGGGCGATCGATGCCCTCCGGGGGGGAGCCTTGGGGGTACTTGTTGATCCCGATGATGTGGAGGCGATCGCCCAAACCCTCACCGCCATCCTCACCCAAACCCATCCCCATCCCCGCCTATACGATCCAGCGGCATTGCGAGCCAGCGTCATCCAAGCCTACGGCTACACCGCCTTTAAGCAAAATTTAGCCGCCCAGTTGGCCCTGCCTTGGGGCTGTGGGGGGTAGTCCGGTTGCTTCAGAAACGGGTACAATGTACCTTAGATTTCGTTCTCCCTCGCGCCCGACCCGCATGACATCCATTCGTGAACTCCATAAACAACTGGTTCGTAAAGAGCGTTCTGCGGTGGAAATCGCCCAAGAAACCCTAGAACGGATCAACGCTCTTGAGCCGAAACTTCACAGCTTCCTCCACATCATGGCCGATGAGGCTTTGGCCCAAGCTCAACAAGTGGATGCTCAGATCGCAGCGGGGGAGACAATTAGCCCGTTGGCCGGGGTTCCCATTGCCGTTAAAGATAATCTCTGCACCACCGGCATCCCCACCACTGGCGGCTCGCGGATTTTAGAAAACTTTGTCCCCCCCTATGAATCCACCGTTACCCAAAAGCTGAAGGATGCCGGGGCGGTGATCATGGGAAAAACCAACCTCGATGAGTTTGCCATGGGAAGTTCCACGGAAAACTCCGGCTATGGTCGCACCTGTAACCCTTGGGATCTGACGCGGGTTCCGGGGGGATCTTCCGGCGGGTCAGCGGCAGCGGTGGCCTCCCGTCAATGTGCTGTTGCTCTAGGATCTGATACCGGGGGATCGATTCGACAACCGGCGGCGTTGTGTGGTGTGGTGGGGATGAAGCCCACCTATGGCTTAGTGTCCCGCTATGGCTTGATGGCCTATGCCTCTTCTTTGGATCAAATTGGCCCCTTTGGGCGGTCGGTGGAGGATGCGGCGATTTTGTTGGGGGCGATCGCCGGTCACGATGGGAAGGATTCCACCAGTTTAAAGGTGAATATTCCCGACTATGCCAAACTGCTCCGCCCCAATTTCCGCCCTAAATCCCGCCTCCGCATTGGCATTATTAAGGAAACCTTTGGCAGTGGTTTAGAAACGGTGGTGGAAGATGCCGTTAAGAAGGCCTTGGAACTGCTTCAAGAATTGGGGGCAGAAATTCAGGTCATTTCCTGCCCGCGCTTTGGCTATGGTTTACCCGCCTACTACATCATCGCCCCCTCGGAAGCGTCGGCAAACCTGGCCCGCTACGATGCGGTGAAATACGGGATCCGGGCTGAAGATGCCGATAATTTGATTGAGATGTATAAAACCACCCGCGCCCAAGGCTTTGGCACAGAGGTGAAGCGGCGGATTATGCTCGGAACCTATGCCCTTTCTTCTGGCTATTACGATGCCTATTATCTCAAAGCCCAAAAGGTGCGGACGCTGATCAAACAGGACTTTGATGCGGCCTTTGAGAAGGTAGATATTTTGGTTTGTCCCACATCTCCCACGACGGCCTTTAAAGCGGGGGAAAAAACCGATGATCCTTTAGCGATGTATCTATCGGATTTAATGACAATCCCGGTAAATTTAGCGGGATTGCCGGCCATTAGTATCCCCTGCGGTTTTGATGAGCAGGGTTTACCCATTGGGATGCAGTTGATTGGTAAGGTGTTGCGGGAAGATTTGCTCTTTCAGGTGGCCCATGCCTACGAGCAATCCACCGAATGGCATTTGCAAACCCCACCGTTGGTTTAAGCAATGAAAGTGGCGATCGCCCAACTCAACCCCACCATTGGCGACCTCAAGGGCAACGCTGCCCAAATTTTGGCCGCTGGGGAGGAGGCGATCGCCCAAGGCGCGGATCTCCTCCTCACCCCAGAACTCTCCCTCTGTGGCTATCCCCCTCGGGATCTGCTCCTCCAGCCCAGCTTTATCGCCGCCATGGCCGGCCAACTCCTCGAATTAGCCCAGGCCCTCCCCCCAGAACTCACCACCCTCGTCGGCATCGCCCAAACCAATACCCAGGCCCAGGAATCGGGGCAAAAACCGCTCTTTAATGCGATGGCGCTCCTCCAGGGGGGCCAGGTGCAGCAATTTTTCCCGAAGCGGTTGCTGCCCACCTACGATGTTTTCGATGAACACCGCTATTTTGCACCGGGGGATCAACCGAACGAATTCAGTCTAGGGGGGATTCGGTTTGGGGTGACGATCTGTGAGGATCTGTGGAATGATGACCAGTTTTGGGGCAAACGGCAATACAGCATTAACCCCATTGCTGATCTCGCTAACCTGGGCGTGGATGTGATCCTCAATCTCTCCGCTTCCCCCTTCCGGGTGGGGATTCAAGCCATCCGTGAGGCGATGCTGATCCATGCCTCCCAACGGTTTAATTTGCCGATTTTTTATGTGAATCAGGTGGGGGGGAATGATGACCTGGTTTTTGATGGTCGGAGTGTGGCGGTACATGGGGCGGTGTGCCATCGCAGTGCGGCCTTTAGGACGGATTTAGCAGTGGTGAATTTGGCCCGGGAGCCGGTGAAGTTGCCCCCCTTAGTCGATGAGCC
>JAABSU010000111.1 GCA_011390265.1 Spirulina sp. | reverse complement strand
GCATTTTCGGATGCTGACCACTGTTTTTCTGATGTTGTAGGGTTGTAGAGGGAAGGAGAGAGAGAACAAAGCCTAGAGCAGTTGAGCCAAGCTCATCTCACCTCTCACTCCCCCTACAATCCTCCATCTTCACCCCCTATGTTTCGACCCGCTACCCTCCTCCTGCTGCCCACCCTCCTCCTGGGCATTGCCCCCCCGGCGATCGCCACCACAGAAATTTCCGTCGGCATTGTCCAACGGTTTGGGGAAGAACAGGGCGATCGCCTCATCCTCAGCAGTGCAGACAATCGCCCCCTCACCCTCCAATTCAAAGACGGTAGCGGTCAACCCACCACCGTCACCGCCACCAGCGTCACCCTCGACGTTCGCCCCCAGCCCCAAAGCAGTCCTGTGTTGCAGGAATGGGTGGTTCTAGGGGATCATGCCACGTTTGAAACCGCCGAAGACCACGCCAAACAATGGGCAGGTCGGGGCATTGAAGTGGAAGTGACCCAACCCGGCCGCTGGCAAGTATGGGCAAAACGGGATGTGTATGCTACGCCCCTATTGCGGCGCAAGCTGTTAGAAAGCCTAGAAGAAGCTGGGGAAACTGGCCCCTATCTCCACAGTGAACTGCTTCAAAATACCCCCATCGTTTCCTTCCAGGTGGGCAACTTCCGCTACAACCGCACCGAACTGGCCATCACCACCCCCAGCAACCGCATTCGCGTTCAAGATCCGGAGGGGACGATCCTTTACGGCGGCCGGATGCAGATTCAGCCCAATGCCTATGGTGATTTCACGTTGGTGAATGAGGTGGATATTGAAACCTATTTGCGGGGGGTCGTTCCCCATGAAATTGGCCCCCAAGCCCCCTATACGGCGGTGCAGGCCCAGACGGTAATCGCCCGCACCTATGCCCTCCGTAATACCCGCCGTTTTCGGGCCGATGACTATGAATTGTGCGCCACGGTGCATTGTCAGGTTTACAAGGGGTTAACGGGAACGGTGGCGACGGCGGATCGAGCGATTCAAACCACGGCGGGCCAGGTGCTCACCTACGAGAATGAGTTGGTGGATGCCCTTTATTCTGCCCATAGTGGCGGGGTGACGGCTCAATTTGAAGATAATTGGGATGGGGCGGCTCGGCCCTATCTTCAGGCGCGGGTAGATGCGATCGCCCCCCCCTGGGATTTAGCCCAAAACCCCCTCAACACTGAACCAGCGATCCGGGCTTTCCTCAATCAACGAGAGGGGTTCAATGGGGTCAATAGCCCCGTATTTCGCTGGGATCGCAGTAGCACGTTAACGGAACTCACCGCCGATCTGAATCGGTATTTAGAGCGGATCAAGCATCCTTTAGGGCCAGTGGGGCGGATTATTCGCATGGCGGTGACGGAGCGATCGCCCTCGGGCCGAATTCGCATCCTCACCATTACCACCGATAAGGGCTTAATTGAACTGCGCAAAACCGAGGCCCGCAGCGCCTTAGGGCCGCCCCGCAGCACGCTGTTTTACCTCGATCCAATCCTCAATCCTCAGGGAGAACTCACCGGCTACCGCTTTGTCGGAGCGGGTTTTGGCCATGGAGTTGGTTTAAGTCAGTACAGTTCCTATACCCTCTCGCAACAGGGTTGGAACTATGCGCGGATTCTCCAGTTTTACTATCCGGGTACTACCCTTGAGGCGCTTACGCCGGAGATTGTCCGTTACCGGGAATAGGGGAACCCACCCCGCCCTACGGGCACCCTTCCGATCTGAGGAGGGGTTAGGGGTGGGTTTTCTCCTCTCAGCCCCAGCGCACTCCCGTAATCATCCCCGCCAAGAGGATAAAGCCGATCGCCACGTTTTGCCCGAAGATTTCGCCATAGCAAACACGGGGCAAGTCGGGGTTAAACAGCAGGCGGGTTTGATGACCCCAGAGGAGGAGGGCGATCGCCCAACTCACCCAAAAACTGCTATGGAGGGGAAGCACGACCCCTAAGGCTGCTAAACAGGCCGCTGTGCCGAGAAAAAATAGCCCCACGGCATGGGGGGCGAAGGAGCCAAAAAATAAGGCGCTGGACTTGACCCCAATGCGGGCATCATCTTCGCGATCGCTCATCGCATAAACCGTATCAAACCCCAACGTCCACAACACCACCGCCCCCCATAACAACCCCGTCCCCAGCGTTAAACTCCCCGTCACCGCCGTCCAACTAATCAACACCGCAAACCCCCAAGCAATGGCCAGCACTAACTGCGGCACCGGAAACACCCGTTTTGCTGCCGGATAGAGCACAATCACCGGTACAGCCGCCACCGCTAGCCAAAAACTTAGGGGTGTGAGGTAGAAGGCCAGTCCTGCCGCACAGGCCAGGGACACAATCCCGACCACAATCCCCGTTTGGATCGACAGGCTACGGGCCGCTAGGGGCCGGGCTTGGGTGCGCTCCACCTGGGGATCAATATCGCGATCCCAAAGGTCATTGGCCACACAACCGGCGGCACTGGTGGCTAAACTTCCCAGGATAATCACCCCCACGAGGGGCCAGGGGGGCAGCCCTTTGGCGGCGAGAAAGACAGCCCAAAGGGCCGGAATCATTAAAATTAGGCGACCGGCGGGTTTATCCCAGCGCAGCAGGCGGAGAATTGTGCGCCAACGGGGTTCGGGGGAAGATTGGATTGTCATGGCCGCAGGGGAGAGGGGCAGTTATTGTTATCCTACCCCTTGGCGGAAGGCGATAGGAGGGCATGATGCAGCGACGGATTGGGTTAACGGGGGGAATTAGTACGGGGAAAAGCACGGTGGCGGATTATTTGGCCCATCGGTATCACTTGCCGGTATTTGATGCGGATCAGGCGGCGCGGCAGGCGGTGGTGGTGGGGAGTCCGGTGTGGGAGCGGGTGCGTGATAGGTACGGTGAGGCGATTATCCTACCGGATGGAGAAATTAACCGCCGAAGATTAGGGGAGATTGTTTTTGATGATCCGTTAGAACTGCGCTGGTTGGAGGAGCAAATTCATCCGGTGGTGGGCGATCGCCTCACCCAAACCCTCGCCACTTGGGCTGATGTCCCGACAGTGATCCTCATGATTCCCCTCTTATTTGAGGCAAACCTGACGGATCTTGTGACGGAAATTTGGGTCGTGGCCTGCGATGGGGCGCAACAACAACAGCGGTTAAGGTCGCGCGATCGCCTCACCGCCCCCCAAGCCCAAGCCCGCATCCGCCAGCAAATGCCCCTAGAGGCGAAGATCGCCGCCGCCGATCAGGTTTTACAGAATACTGGAACATTGGCGGAGCTTTATCAGCAAATTGATCAGGCTTTGGCCCTAGGGGCAAAAAATCTTTCCCCCCGACCAAAACCCAAAAACCCTCCTTAAAAAGGGGGGCAGGGGGGATCCTCTTATTGCGATAGAATTAACCCGGCTCCCTTTACTCAAAATCCTTTTCGTCGTAGTCCATCACAGCTATCCGCATGGTTAATCCATTGCTTGACTCATTACCACCGCTGCCGGGGAACAACCAAGGGTTGCGATCGCAAGCCAGGCTTGAGGAAACGCTACAACCCCGCTACGAACCAACCCCCTCCCAAAATCCTGTAGTCCCTTACTACACGGGTTTAATTTTACTGTCCATCCTAACCTTCCTATTTTTGCTTTTTCTACTCTTTAAAAAGCAAATTAAGGAGGTGCGTTTTGCCACCTTTGCAACGGTTTTGATGGGGGTCGGGTTGCCCCTTTTAGCCATTGTCCAACTCACCACGGATTTAGTCCTACGGGAGGAGGCTCCTCCCACTTCCCCCCGCCCCACCGATCCCCAATCCCAACAACCGGCCCGGGATAGGGAAGAGGAGACAGAGGCTACAGATCCGGCAGATCCAGAAGAGCAGCCAGAAACGGCGGTGGTGGAAATCCCCCTCAATTTTCCTAACCCTGCCTCAGAAACCGGCTCAAGCTCAGATGCCCCTGGGGCAAGGGATTCAACGGTAGATGACCCCACCGCAGCCGATGCCAGTGGCGAGGGGTTAACCCTCTCCATGGCCGGCCCCCCTCGCCCCTCTTCTACAACCAGCCCTCAGGGTCAAGACTTACCCCCAACTTCAACAGCGAATCGCCCTATCCCATTAGAACCGGTTCGCAATCCAGAACCGGTTAGGCACACAAAGCCCACCCCCTCACCCCTTGCCCCCTTCACCCGTTTCAGCCAAAGCTTGCCCCGTACCACGCCACGGCCCACCTTTTCCCTCTCGCACCTCGATTTTTCCCAATCGATCCGGTTTGAGCGTATCCTGCACTTAAATTTGCAGGGTCTTGATGTGCTGGCGTTGCAAAAACTGCTCCAGGATCTTGATTTCTATCGCGGCCCCCTCGATGGCTATATGGGCCGGCAAACTCAAGCGGCGATCGCCCAATTTCAAGGAACCTATGCCCTCCTCCCCGATGGCATTTTTGGGTTGAGCACCTGCGAGATCCTCAATGCCCAAACCCCAGATTTAACGCTCATTTGTGCAATGACGGCCCTGGAGGATTAACCCACAACGACAGCGGCAAACTTAAATCTCGTTGTATCCTGTGGTTAGCATCTCCCTGCATTTTTGGCCCCATCCTCGATTTTTTGACCCCCTCCTATGAGTCAAGATCCCTCCCCCGTTACCCTCCATCCCACCCTCGAAGCGGCCCTCGGTTGCCTCGATGTGGATGTGGATCGTGAGCTAGCCCGCTATCGCCGCCAACGGCAACAGCATGAATCCGTTACCCCTGCGGCAACAGCGATGGCCCCTCGTGTCAGCGTACCCGTCACCCCGCCTCCCGGCCCCAGCCAGGATCATGACATTGCCAACTATACCCAAGGCCCCAATCCCCCTGCCCAGGGCCAAAGCCCCCAAACCTATCTTCAATCCTCGGAGCAACTCCTCAACACCCTCAAGAAGGGTGATGTCACCCCGGATCCAGCGGCTAAACCGGTGAAAAAACGGGGGTTAAGTCCTTTAGCTTTAGCGGCCATGGGGTTAGTGGCGATCACCTTGGGGCTTCTAGGTTGGGCTCTTTACGGCCCTGATCCCTTCGCCCCGGAACCCAGCAGCGAAGCCCCCACAACCCCCGAGGCCACACCCCCATCCCCCGCCGCTGAAACTGGTGCTAATGGTTCACCCCTAGATCTCGACGGCCCCGACCTGGCCACGGAAGAAGCCCCCACGGCCAACGCCCCCACATTGCCCCCGCCCGATCCTGAAAATGGCGAGCCAGATGCCGCCCCTAGTCCTGCTATTCCCGGACGGCCCTCAGATCTAACCTCTGCCCTGTTACCCGACCCCAATTCTCCTATTCCTGCCCCAGAACCCTCCCCCACACCCGCAGAACCCGCACCGGAAAACCTGCCCAATGTGGCCACTGCGCCCCCGAGTAATGATCCCTATTACTATGTGTTGGTGGGCTACGATAGTGCGGCTTCTCTCCAGGAAGCACGGGGGGCGATTCCTGATGCCTATTTGCGTCAATTTCCCCAGGGCATTCGGATTCAAATGGGGGCCTTTGATAATGCTGCGGATGCACAGCGGTTGGTGAATGCCCTCCAAGGTCGCGGCCTTGTGGGGGAAGTCCATCAAGGGCAAGATTAAGGGCATTAGGATGGGTTTAGCATTATTCGGTGGAGAAGCGATGACTGTGTGGAAAAGGGCCTGGCGAGTGGTGGAAGCCAATGTTAATCATTGGATCACGGCGGCGGAGGATCCGGCGCAACTGTTGACGCAGATGATTGCCCAGATGCAGGAGGAGTTAACGGCTCTCCGTCAGGGGGTGGCGATGGCGATCGCCACCCACAAACGCACCGAACGCCAAGCCCTCCAAAATGAAGCGGCGGCGGCGGATTGCTACCAACGGGCCCAAGGGGCGATCGCCACCCAGGACGAAGCAGCGGCCCGGGCTGCCCTCCACCGTCGCCACACCTATCAGGAAACGGCGGCATTCCTGCGGGGACAACTCCAGGCGCAGGGGGGGGCGATCGCCAAACTCAAGCAGGATTTACACACCCTCGAAAGCCGCTATGCCCAAGCCCGGATTAAACAGGAAATGATCCTCGCTCGTCTCCAGTCCGCCCAGGCCAGCCGTCGTCTTCAGGAGTTGTTGACGGCGACGGGGGGAGAAAGTCCTTGGGCGATGTTTGACCGGGTGGAGGCCCAGCTTTTTGAGGAAGAGGCGGCAGCGGAGTTAACGGAAAACACAGCGGAGGCTAAGTTTAGCCGTTTGGAGCGGGAGGCTCACCTTGAAGCGGAGTTAAACCAATTAAAAATCCAAGGGGGCGCGTCTTGAGCAGAAATCAGCAGGAGTTGCCCCAATGATTGAAGTTGAACATCTCAGTAAGAGCTATGGCCCCCATCCTGCCATTGAGGATGTGTTTTTCACGGTGGAGCCGGGGGAAATTTTAGGCTTTTTAGGCCCCAATGGGGCAGGAAAAACGACGACGATGCGGATTTTGTCGGGCTATCTGCCCGCCAGTTCCGGGACGGCGCGGGTGGCGGGCTACGATGTCCATACCCAATCGATGGCGGTGCGCCAACGTATTGGCTATCTCCCGGAAAATCCCCCCCTTTACAACGATATGACCGTGTTGGGTTATCTCCATTTTGTGGCCCGGATTAAGGGGGTGACTGCGGGCGATCGCCGCAAACAAGTCGATCTCGCTATCCAACAATGCAGCCTTGAAACAGAAACCCAAACGCTGATCGGCCGCCTTTCTAAGGGGTTTCGCCAACGGGTGGGCCTGGCTCAGGCCATCGTTCACAATCCCCCGGTGATTATTCTCGATGAGCCGACGGTGGGCCTTGATCCCCGCCAAATTATGGAGGTGCGTAATTTAATCAAGGGTTTAGCGGGGAACCATACCATTATCCTTTCGACCCACATTTTGCCGGAGGTGAGCATGACCTGCGATCGCGTTGCCATTATCAACCATGGTAAGATCGTCGCCACCGATGCCCCAGATACGCTGATGGAGGAGTTAATCGGCCGCCTCGGCTATGCGGTGGAGGTGGGGGGCATGAGTCAATTACTCACCCAAAAATTGATGGCTATTTCTGGGGTGCGAGAGGTACAGGTGGAGGAAATTCCTGATTCTGCCCACACCCGTTTACAAATTACCTGTCATGGCGAAATGGAGCCGGGAAGTGCGATCGCCAATGCGATTATTAAATCCGGTTGCCAACTTCATGAAATGCGCCGCACCCGACCCACATTAGAGGATGTGTTCTTGGAATTAACCACCGAGGAAGAACCCCTACCGACGGCAGAGGCAGCCATCGATAAAACCGATGCTGATGATCCTGAATTGATCGTTGACCCTTGACAGATCCCGCTCTTGCCGAGATGGAAATTTTAAGCCCCTTAACCCAAGTAGATCATGACCTTACTGGCTAATATTTTCGCCATCTTTCGTAAAGAACTCCAAAGTTATTTTCTCTCCCCTTTAGCCTATGTGGTGGCGGGGTTGTTTTGGCTCCTGTCGGGGATTGTGTTTGTTTATTTGCTCCTCAGTCCCAATGGCATTATTCAAGAGGTGGCGATTGGTGAACAGTCCGGCATTCCGATGCCGCCGGTAGATGTGGCCTATATTTTTCTGCTGCGATATTTGGGCATTATTGGCTCCCTCACCTCCTTTGTGATTCCCCTCCTCTCCATGGGACTCTACGCCGAAGAACGCAGAAATGGCACATTGGAACTTCTGGCTACTTCCCCCCTCACCAATTGGGCCGTTGCCCTGGGAAAATTGCTGGGGGTGTTGATGTTTTACATCACGCTACTGATCCCAATGTTAGTTTTAGAATTAGTCGCCTTTGCGGCAGCAGATCCCCCCGTGCCTCCCGCTGTGCCGCTTTTGGCCCATTTGGGGTTAATCCTACTCGCGGCGGCATTGCTGTCTTTGGGGATGTTTTTATCTTCCCTCACCCAGAGCAATATTATTGCAGCGATTCTCACCTTTGTGTTGGTGTTGTTGTTGGCGATTATGGATTTAGTCGGACGACAGTTGGGCCAGCCCTTTGAGGGGGCGATCGCCCATGTTTCTTTAATTAAACATTATGAAAATCTCGTCCAGGGAATTTTTGATAGCAGTAGTTTATGGGTGTTTGCCAGCTATATTTTCTTAGGCATTTTCCTCACTGCCCAATCCATCGAAATCCTCCGCTTCCAACGCTCCTAAACCCCATGGCACAGTGGTGGCAACAACTCCAGCAATTTGGTCAAAGCCTCACCCCCCAACAACGGGCAATCCGCACCCGCTTGGCCCAAAACCCCTATGCTCGGCTGCGATCGCCCCTAGAAGTGGCGATCGCCGCTGAACTGGGCTTAACCCTCGATGCCAACACCGCCAGCGTTGACGATTGGCTCCGCCTACCGGGGATTTCCATCCACCAGGCCCGCGCCCTCGTCGCCCTCACCGCCAACGGCGTACAGTTCCTTTGCTTGGAAGATCTCGCTGCCGCCCTCGCCCTGCCCCTCCCCCGCCTCGAACCCTACGCCCCTCTGCTGCGCTTCACCTACCGCGATCCCACCAGCCTAGTCGCCCCCATCCAACTTAACGCCAACACCGCCACCCCCGACCAACTGGCACAAGTTCCCGTTTTAACGGCGGATTTAGTGGCCCGATTGGTGAGGGAGCGCGATCGCCATGGCCCCTATGCAAACCTCGCCGCCCTCCAAAACCGTCTTAACATCAACCCGGATTTAGTCGCCCAATTAATCTACTACCTGAAGTTTTAAGCTTTCTACTCCTTAAAGTTCTGATAAGATTTCTTTAACCTAACTCTTACGTTCAAACCTAAACTGTCCTATGCCTTGGTCCCGTGTCGTGAGTGCAATTGTGGCGCTTGGTGCTGCCTTAACGATGATTCTGGCCGGCGGCTGGTATTTTACCGCTGGTTTCATGGTGATTGTCTACCTCGGTCAGCGAGAATACTTTAATCTGGTGCGGGCCAAAGGCATTGAGCCAGCCGCCAAAACCACCCTGGTGTTGTCCCAATTACTCCTGATTATTGCAACGATCGCCCCCGCCTTTACCGATGCCTTTTCTCCCATTAGTGGCATCCTGATTTTTTGTTACCTCTTATTTCAACCCAAAATTGCCACCATCGCCGATATGGCCACCTCCATTCTCGGCCTGTTTTACGGCGGCTGGCTCCCCACCTATTGGATTCGGCTGCGGGTGGGGCTAGATTTTCCCTCCGGCATTCTGATCGCCGCTGACCCTGACCACATCCCCCCCCTGCAACTAACCCAGCCCTCCTGGTGGGAACTGGCCACCCATCCCGATCACCTGTCCCCCGCGTTGACGATTACGGTTTTAGCCTTTGCCTGCATTTGGGCCGCCGATATTGGCGCGTATCTCATGGGTAAATTTTTCGGCCGCACCAAACTTTCCCCCATCAGCCCGAAAAAAACCGTGGAGGGGGCAGTATTTGGCATTGTGGGCAGTACGGTTGTAGGATTAGCGGGAGCCTGGGGCCTCCATTGGCACAGTTGGGCCACCACTGGCCTGATTATCGGTCTCTTGATTGGCTGTGTGAGTTTAGCGGGGGATCTCACGGAATCGATGATGAAGCGAGATGCAGGCATGAAGGATTCAAGCCAATTGATTCCCGGCCATGGGGGCATCCTCGATCGCACCGACAGTTATGTCTTTACCGCCCCCTTTGTGTACTACTTCGTAACACTGTTTTTGCCCATGTTCCCCTAACGCCAGACCAGAAACCGGGTTTTTAGGCAGGTCTATGCCGATCATTCACCGCCAACACAACCCGGTTTCTCCCTTGATTTGGGTTAGAATACTCCCATTTCAAGGATTGCTGATGATTAATGAATGGTTGCGTTTTCGGGTCAAGCCGGAACTTCGGGAACGATTTATCCAATTGGATCAGGAGATTTGGGATGAGGCGATCGCCTCCTCTCCCGGCTACCTCGGCAAAGAAATTTGGTTAGGGGAAGCCCCTGATCAGGTCGTGGTGATTGTCCACTGGCAAAGTCAAGAACTCTGGAAAGCTGTCCCACAGGATCTGGTTGATGCCACCGAAGCCCGCTTTTCGGCGGCCATGGGGGCAGAAAACTATGAACTTTTAGAAGGCCAGGGTTATCAGATCCGGAAGCTTCCCCATAATTAGGGGATGGGGCCTTAAGCCGCTTGGCTGAGGCGACCATCGAGCAATCCTTTTTCATTCAACGCATAGAGGTCATCAGAGCCGCCAATGTGTTCATCGTTGATGAAAATTTGCGGTACGGAGCGGCGACCATTGGCCCGCAGGGCCATTTGATCGCGGGCGGTTGCATCGCTGTCAATTTTGTATTCTTGAAAATTCACCCCTTTCCACAGCAGCAGGGCCTTGGCCGCAATGCAATAGGGACAGGTTTGCCAGGTGTAGATTTCTACCCGTGCTTTAATTTGTTCGGGATGGCGACCGAGCAAGTCATTCAGCCAATTAAAATCCATAATTGTTGGTGAACCAAGGTTGAGGGGTTAATTTTTCTATTCTTTCACATTGCCCCCGATCATGGGGAATCCCCCTCTAATCGGTGCTTTGCCTCCGCGCCCCAAAACATTGCTTGCTCTCGGCCCTGTTTAAATTGGAGATGAAGCAGTTTGGCGTACCATTTTTTGGATACCGACGACCAGCACTAAAATAACGGTTCTAGTCGTTCCATCAGTTGAGGAATATATTGATAGAAGCGTTCATGACGGAGTTGCATCGCATCGACGGTACAAACCCCACAATGTACCCCTGGCGGTGGTATCGCCACCGATCGCACCACCTGATCGGATACGCCAACCCAGGGGAGATGCCCCTCTGGAGCCGCTAAAGAATAGGACAATTCTGACTCGTTCAACCAGTCACTACTGATGAAGTCCTCCTCAGCGCGGGGGGTTGTGAGTCGCCAACCGACGCGATCGCGAAAGGCATGAATTGCCGCTTCACGATCGCGAGGGTGGGCCGCCCGCGCTTGCTGCCACAGACGCAACTGTACCGAAAGGCCAAAACGGCCGTTACTGGCCCTGAGCCACATCTGATCAATGGTACGGATTCGCTCCGGCAATAAGAGGACAGAAGCCAAGGGGGGGCTTGGGGTTGACTCCGGGGCCAGTAGCCGCCGGGTGATTGTATCCGCACCGGCCCAGTCCTGAGCATCAAGTCGGGTTTGCAACAGTCGCAATTGTTCATCAACAACGCGATTCAGCTCAGGGTTTTCGGTCTGGCAACTGCCCACCGCTGAACGCACATACTCCCCAGGGCGCAGGTAGTGGACAGTCTGGATTTGTTGGGGCTGTCCGTTGGTGGGGCGAAGACTAACGTAGAGGCCATGGATAGATGCGGTTGTGCTATAGAGGCGATCGCCATTGTTGGGTTGACCGCGAAAACTGGCTTCAAAGGGGATTTGAGCATAGTTAGCATCGGGGGCCAACTGCTGACCATCCATCAAAGCCGAGTTATTGAGCAGGGTGTGAATGTTGCCGTTGCGGTCTTGCCACTGCACCGTTAGATTTAAGGCTGTTTGTGCTCGATCTGGGGGAATTGTCGCCCCAGGGGCCACGGGCAGACTCCCCGTTAAGCGATAGGTCAAAGTTGCGCCTTGGTTGAGCGTGACCATGGTTTGACAAGCGATGGGATAGGCATTGCCCTGGGCATTGACTGGGGAGGTGAGGACAGTAACAAGGGCTACTGTTACCAGGGAGCTGAACGGCTTTAGGATCACCGAATTAGACATCAGCAAGCAACAACAAACAAAATGGTATCCAAATGATAGCGTTTTGATCGTCTATCCGGTATGCTTCTTGCCCCAAACCCTTTTCCTCATCTGGGTGAGAGTCGTCACATTTCCCCTCGTCTTCAGCCCCCTACGGCCTCGTCCCCAACAAAATCGACTCCATGGCCGATCCCTCAAGGCCCAAGTTTCCCTGTAGTCTAGAGGATTGCAGTCCTTTGATTTGGACTCAGTTTTTTCTCTGCATCTTTCTCCGCTATGAGAGCACCCCGTTGGCAACGTAAAAAATATTCCCCCCTCACCCGTCAACTGGATATTTTTGGGGTCGCCACTCGATTTTTAATCCAATTGGGGGGCGATCGCCTCTGGGGCAATGGCCAACGTCAACGCCGCCGCCGTGCTCAATGGTTGGTGCGGCAATTACTGGAACTGGGGCCGACGTTTATTAAACTGGGCCAAGCCCTCTCCACCCGCTCCGACCTCATCCCCCTCGAATACGTCGAAGCCCTCAGCGAACTCCAAGACCGTGTTCCCCCCTTTGGGACGGCGGAGGCGATGGCGGTGATTGAGGCGGAGTTGGGGGGATCGGTGCAAAATTTGTTTGAAGAGTTTGATCCCTTCCCCTTAGCCGCTGCCAGTTTGGGCCAGGTTCATCGCGCCAAACTTTACAGTGGCGAGGAGGTGGTGGTGAAGGTGCAGCGGCCGGGGTTAGAGGCATTATTTAACCTTGATATTGAGGTGCTTCATCGCGTCGTGCGTTTGCTGAATCAATATGTGCCGGGGGCGCGAAAATATGAACTTGAAGCCCTTTATCATGAATTTTTTGGGCTACTTTACCAAGAAATTGACTATATGCATGAGGGCCGCAACGCCGAGCGGTTTCAAAACAATTTTAAAAATTATCCCCATGTTTTAGTGCCTCGGATTTATTGGCGCTATACCTCCAAAAAAGTCCTCACCCTCGAATATTTGCCCGGCATCAAAATTGACGATCGCCGCACCATTGAAGATTGCCACATTGATCCCAATCAAATCATTAAATTGGGGGTTTCCTGCTATTTAAAACAATTATTGGAAGATGGCTTTTTTCAATCCGATCCCCATCCCGGTAATATGGCAGTACACCGCGATGGCCGGTTAATTTTCTACGATTTCGGCACGATGACGGAGGTGAAGGCCCTAGCGAAAGACCAGATGA
>JAABSU010000110.1 GCA_011390265.1 Spirulina sp. | reverse complement strand
GACTGACTCAGGATGTGCTGGTGTTGAAGGCGATGATGATTGTCTTTGGCTTGGCGGCGGGGATGGCGACGATTGGCTCGATTAGTTTGATGTTGGATTTGACGACGGCGGAGACGGCGGGGACGTTTGTGGGGGCTTGGGGGCTTTCCCAGGCGATCGCCCGGGGTATTGCGATTTTTTCCGGGGGGGTGATCCTCGATATTGGCCAATCGATTTTTAGTCAACCCTTGGCGGCCTATGGGTTTGTGTTTGGGTTGCAGGCGGTGAGTATGGTGGTGGCTATTGGCATTTTGGGCCGGGTGGATGTGGCGGAGTTTCGGGAAAATACGCGGGTGGCGATCGCCACTGTCATGGAATCCGAACTGGATTAAGCCCGAAAATGCCCGATACTAATCAACGGATGCCCGACCAGCGAGATCACCCATGGAACAGTTTTGGCGCGATATTTTCGATTTTTGTACTGAGATCACAACCCAAGTGAGTGATTATCTCGTGCCGCAATTTGGCCGGTTGCAGGCGGTGCGCAAGCCCGATGGCACGCTTGTCACCCAGGCGGATCAATGGTCTGATCGCAGGATCCGGGAGGCGATCGCCCATCGTTTCCCCGACCACGGCATTCTCAGCGAGGAAACCCTCCATATTTTCCCGGCGACGGATTGGTGCTGGGTGATTGACCCCATCGATGGCACGACGAATTTCACGCGGGGGATTCCCGTCTGGGGGATTTCCTTGGGGTTGCTCTATCGGGGCGTGCCGGTCTTTGGCTTTATCCATTTCCCCCAATTAGGCCAGACGTTCCACGGCTATTGGTATGGGGAATCGGGGTTAACAGGGCCGACGGGTGCTTATCTCAATCAACAGCCGATCCAAACGAGTCACGACGAGCCGAGCCAAAACCATCTTTTTAACCTCTGCGCCCGTAGCACGGATATTTTAAAGGCCCCCTTCCCCTGCAAAATTCGCATGATCGGTGTGGCCAGCTATAACATCTCCCTCGTGGCCTGCGGGGCCGCTTTGGGGGGAGTGGAGGCTACGCCGAAAATTTGGGATATTGCGGGGGTTTGGCCCCTGGTGCAGGCGGCGGGGGGTGGGTTTATTTCCCTGGAGCCGGAGCCGGTGTTCCCGTTGCAAGTGGGGGTGGATTATGGCGATCGCCCTTTCCCCTGTTTGACGGTGAGCCGGGGGGAACTCACAGACCTATTTCGCCCTTTGGTGCAGTTCATTGGCGATAGGTACGCTAGCGCGGATCGTGTGGTTGCATCCCAGATTGATTGCGTCTAGCTAGGAGGCGATCGCGGATTCCCACAGGTCTAAAACGTTGTTCAATTTCTTGCCGGATCAAATTCGCCTGCTGATGTTTTCCATTTTAGCGGGACAAATTGGGTTCCCTCCCCCCAATCCACCGCATCTCAGATTCCGATTACGCCCAAATTCGTTGCAATTTTAAGATAAATCCGGGCAGGATTGGTTCACCGGAGAGCATATCGGGGCGGTCTAGGGTTTCAACCTCGCAACCGGGGCGATAAATTTCTACCCGTTGGTTTTGGGGGTCGATGAGCCAGCCTAATTGTGTGCCGTTGTCGAGATATTCTTGGAGTTTGGCGCGAGTGGTGTTTAAACTGTCGCTGCGCGATCGCAACTCCACAACAAAATCTGGACAGAGGGGAACAAACCCCTCCTGCTGTTCCCGCGTGAGGGCATCCCAGCGATCGCGCCGCACCCACGAGGCATCGGGGGAACGATTCGCACCGTTGGGCAATGCAAACCCCGTGGATGAGTCAAACGCTTCACCTCGTTGCTCGTTCGCTTCCGACCAATTCCCTAATTGAATACTGATACTTAAATTCCGTTTGCCAGAAATGCCGCCAGTGGGTGGGTTCACGATTAATGCTCCGGTTGCAGTGCGTTCGAGTCTGAGATCACGATTGGTCACGGCCAGGGCGGCGAACTGTTCCGGCGTGACCTGTAGGGCGAGGTCTGGGGGCAATTCGAGGAAAAGGGGTTGAGGGGATACGGGAGTTTTTAGCATTGTGCCTGTCGGTTCACATTCCCTTATTGTAGGCATGCAATAATCCACTGTTGGGGACTGAACCGAACGCGATCGCTCAGAAAAAACGCAAAGCCAAGAAACCCTCACCAGGGCAATGAAATCTCGTTACTTGGCTCTGCCAAGTAATGCCCATTGGAGGCTCTGCCTCCTCCCCAAGCGGCGGAGCCGCTGAAGGCGCGTGTCACGGCAGAGCCATGACACGAGGGAAGTTAATTCGCTATATCATCGGGAGGATGCCAACCGACTGTGACCCACCGTTGTCTGGCTGAAACAATAGCAGGGTTATTCATTTTGAGGGCTTGCACCGTGACTCGTCCGATCGCTGTTTTACCTGTAACCATCGTGTCATTCACAGTCCACCTAAAATGCTCACTCCACTTTTGGGTACAAGGATTAAATAAAGGGACAGATTCACCCGTCAGGGGATCTTGGGCCTCAGTTTGATTGGACTTAAATTCGTTACAGACGCGGCAAGACAAGCATAGATTATCCAGAGTGGATTTGCCGCCTTTACTTTGGGGTTGGATGTGATCAATCGCCAGGGAAATGCCACTAATCGTCTCACGGGTGAGACAGTAGCAGCAGCGTCCCAAATCACGCTGACGAATTTGTTGACGCAGTTCGGTGGGAATGTAGGGAGACATTTATTGGAGATCCAGAATGGAATGTCCTCGCCAGCGGAGCAGGACTATGGCTTGGGCTTTGCAGAGCATCAGGCGTTCAGCATCTTGACGATGTTGGCTGAGTTCGAGTTGTTCGGCGGGGGTGATTGTGCCGGCTTGGTTGCGTTCTAGGAGTTCGTCATAACGCTGCATTTGGTCGGGGGCTTTTTGGCTGCGGGCGATTTGCCACAGGTCGGGGTCGGGGAGGCGATCGAGGGCGGCGACATCGGTTTGATATTCGGGGGGGATGTCTTGCCAGTCGGGAGGGCTACCGATTTCAAGGACGCGGAGGATGATTTCGGTGAGGTTTTTTTGGGTGGCTTGGGCGGTGTGGAGGAGGCGTTGATAGGTGTAGTCGGGAATGTCGATGGTGATGGTGTTGGGCATGGTGGGGGAGTGGTGATGGTGTTCTCCATTTTAGCGGGACAAATTGGGTTCCCTCCCCCCAATCCGCGCCTCAGTCTTCGCTGTGAAATGCCAGTGCCAGGTATCGAAAAGCCAGACCCCGCATGGGTTCGTGAAAATCAACGGGTTAATGATTCTTAAAAAAACTCTGTAGCCTTTATAGATTACAATTCACAAGTCTCGACGCGAGAGAAGAGACCTCCGGAGACCGAACACCGGGAAATACCTATAACGTCCGTAAGTCCAATAATTGAGAACTGGGAGGTGTCCCTCCGGGGCTCTTAACTCGAATTTGTAGTCTTCGTACCCCAAACCCCAAATTCGTTCCCACATTCCCTTTCCCCAACCCACACGGTCAGCTAGCTTCTCAAAATCTTTGCCAACCTCATTATAAATCCGCTTCTGGACGCTAAACCCAAAGCGCCCGTTACTGTGCTGCACCCAAAGACGGTCGATTGTTTGCAGATCGCGACAGGGAAACTGTTCAATATCCTCCTTTCGGAAGTACCCCCACTTTTCCCGATCCGCCACCCACAACATCACACGCCATGTCTCCTCATCCGCCTCTTTGAAGCGTTGGGCAGCCAAAAGATCCTGAAGTGGGCGATAGTCTGCACCCACCTCGCTCTCCAGTGACGCATTAGACGTAACCCCATAGGTCGTCGGAAATACCGGCGGGGCTGGAGTCGGTGTCGCTGTGATGTGTCGCGTTGTTTGGCTACTGGTTTTTTCGTGTTTGAGATGCTCCCACGCGACCCAAGCCGTAGTAGCCGTAGCACCAGCAGAAACAATGGTGGTGATTGTAATCCAGTCCATACTTTCAGATGATCAAATGGCTTGTCCCTTCGTTTAATTCTAATGCCCCTTTCGACCCACGAATCACAAATTCAGAATTGTCGAGATATTCTTGTCGTTTGGTGTGGAGGTTGGGGGGGCGATTGCTATAAGGAGATTGACCCGACTGCCAAGCCATAGCCGAATTTGCGTGGCTGAACGGGCTACAACCCCTCCCTTCTCCCCTAAAATTCCATTATTAGCATTTGAAAAATTGCACCATGATCAAAGCAGCGGCGATCGCTGGATTATTCCTTTGGGCCGTCGGGCAACCCGTGGCGGCAGTTCCTCGCCAAGACCCGGCCCTAGCGGCCATTTGTTGGGAACAGCGCAATCTTGCCCTTTCCCCCCAAACCGCCCCCGAAGCGGAGGCCCTGGGGGATGCGCTCTTATGTTTAGAAGAATTTGAAGGGGCGATCGCCGCCTATAGCCAAGCCCTCAACCTACCGGGCGAACTCCACAACCCCACCGGGTTACGCTTCAAACTCGCCCAAGTCCAAATCCAAGGGGGGCAAACCCTCGCAGCATTGGGAACCTATCACACCGCGATCGCCTTGGAACCTCGTTATGGGTTTATCGTACCCAGTTTGGCGAGTCGCGCCTATACGCCCCTAGGGGAACCCGTCACCGATGGCGGCATTCGCGGCAACGGCTATCGAGGGCCGATGAGCACAGCCCCAGATCAAATCCACGCCCATACCCAGTATGAACTCGCTACAACCTTAACGGATTTGGGGTTTTGGTTGCGGGGCTTAGAAGTTTATGAGCGCAACATTGAAGCCAATCCCGATTTTGCCTATAACTATCTCGCCATCGCTCCTTTGTATGAAAAAGAAGGCCGGTTTAGTGATGCCGCAGCAGCCTATGAAAAAGCATTAACCCTCGATCCCGATTTGATTTGGGGTTATTACGATTGGGCAAAATTTTTGCTGTGGCAGGGGGAAGAAAAGCAAGCCCTAGAAGCGTTGCGAAAAGTCGTGGGATTTCATACCGGTTTAGATACGTTGGGGGCAAAAGAAAGGGAGGCGATCGCCCTTGATTTAGCCGGTGAAATCTATTTAGGCCGTCGCCAATGGTCAGAAGCCGCCACCCTCTACCGTCAAGCGGTACAAAACTGGCCCGATCAGCCCCAATTCCAGATTGGTTTAGGGGAAAGTTTGAACGGGATGGGGGAATCGAGGGAGGCCATGGCCGCCTTTCAAACCGCCCTCCGCCATCTCCCCCCCGATATTGGCCGCCAACACCTCCAAGCCCAATTGGGCATCGCCAACGCCCAAATGAATGCCGAACAATGGGACGCAGCCCGGCAAACCCTCAGGACAATCCTCGCAGAATTTCCCCACAATCCAGAAGCTCATCAATTGATGGAATACTTGCCTTGAGGGTGGAGAGAGAAAAGCAGAAAATGAATGGGTGTGGGGCGAAAAATTTTTCGCCCCTGCATGGACTAAGCAGAGTCAAGTAACAAAACTATTCCCTGTTCCCTGTTCCCTGTTCCCTGTTCCCTATCTCCCCATCCCCGCCAAAATATCCAAATTCGCCTGTACAACCTGCTGCATTTGCGCCGTGAGTTCCTCCACGGTAGCGGTGCGATCACCCCGGTAGGCCTCGTAATAATCCGCCAAATTAACGGGATCTCCCAATTTCACATAGGCGAGGCGATCGCCCTTAGGCTCCGGCTGATCAATATTGAACACCTCCCGCTCTAGGCGGGTGAGGGTATCGAGGAACCGCTCCGCTGTGGGGGCCGCCGCCACATAGCCATCGTAGAGGGCATCAAAATTCAACAGCCGCACCGTACTTTGATAAATCTTTTGTAATTCCGGGCTGGGGTTTTCCTGCTCCTCCACAATCGCCTGCACCCGATAGACCCGCTCCCGCAGGGGTAGGCTGGGCAAAGGCTCAAGGCCAATGTCCCGCTCGCAGGCGATCAGCATTTCCGCCCGGATCTGCTCAATGCGATCGTTTAAACTGCCGGTGAGGGGATGGCCGATATATTCCCGCTCAAATTGCGCCGCCACACATTCGCCAATGGCCCGTAACCGGGGGTAAAAATCGGGCATTTCCGGCGTAATCCCCAGGGCCTGCTCTAGGGAGGTGAGGGAATTTTCAATCACAGCATTCATCGGCCGGGTGTAGCGATATTTCAAACTCACCGGCAGAAGGTAAATATTGGGAATCTCCCCGGTTTGTTTAACAATGCGGGCCATGGCCTGCATCGTTAACTGCACCCCCCCAGTCCGAAAGGCCATCACCGTATCATTTTGGAAAGAACAGCCCCCTTCGGCAAAAATGACTAACCGACAATCTGGCTTGCTGGCCAACAGATTCAGCGTGTAGGCGATACTGGTGCGATCGCCCACCCCCCGCTTAATCGAATAGGCCCCCAACCGTTGCAACAGTTTCCCCGTTAGCCCTTTAAAGTTGGCATAGGCAGAGAGGTAATAAAAAATCTCCCCCGCCTGGGCCGACAGGAGAAATAACACCACCGGATCATTGAATGTCGGATGGTTGGGCAAGAGAATGACACGACTCCCCCGCAATTGCCGCAACTTCGCCACATCCTCCCAACTGACCCGCAACCGCAATTGAAATTTCCACCAAGCCAAGGCAAAGGCGACGGATTGGAATAGGCGGGTGTGAAAGGGATGCTGGCGATCGGGGTAAAAGTCAGGGGGAGCCATGGGCGCAAGGTCAAAAACGATGATGCCTTACCATAGCCCCAACCTCCCAACGCCTTCCATCCCCTGTGACAATTATTCTTGCTCCCAATCTTCCTGATTGGTCTGATCAACTTTAATCTGCAAACCACAGATTCACCATGGCCAATCCAAAGACGAAAAACCCTGTCTGTTTAGATCAGGGGCTATCAATCAAGGAGTCATAAACGAGCGCGGAGAGGTTCGAACTCCCGACACCCAGAACCGGAATCTGGTGCTCTATCCACTGAGCTACGCGCCCTCGTTTAGAATTCTCACTATAGCACAGAAGCGGCGTTTGGCCGATCACGGCGCGTCTGCTCCTGTTTTGGCAACCTAGAGAGGGCATCTTCCTCCTGTGGCTGGGGATAGTCCTCTGCCGCTAGGATCATGGTGCTGGCCTCGGCAACTTTCCAAGCGGGATACCCGTCCACGGGTTTTTGCATTACCGTTTAATTTTTAAAGACTAATTTCTCTGCGAGGTTCTCACCGGAGAGAATCACCGCTTATTGTGGGACATTATGTCCGTAAACTCGTTACTGTAACTTGTAGCCTATCCTATGCCTCCCCTGACCCCACACCGTCACCCCGCATGTCCCCTCCTTTTGGTTGGTTAATCGCAGCATGTTAGACCACACCGAGTCCCATCTCTCCCATGCCCATTCCTTCGCTGGACGCTCACATCATCCGGAGAGATCCCTGCCGATATTGAGTGGCATTCGCCGTCACGTCCTGATTGTGACGCAGTTTTATCCCCCCGATTATGCTGCCACCGGGCAATTGATTGCTGAATTGGCGATGCACCTCAGCCGCATGGGCCTCAAGATGCGGGTGTTTACGGGGCAACCGGGCTATGCCTTTGATGCGGATTCGGCTCCGAAGCGGGAAATTCACGATAAAGTCCATGTGCAGCGATCGCGCGTATCGCGGATGTGGCCGCTACGGATTCGGGGGCGGGCGGTGAATGGGTTGCTGTTTTGTTTACGCACGGCGGTTCATTTGATCCGGGCGGCCCATCGTCGGGAATTGTTGGTCGTTACCAGTGAACCCCCCTATCTGCCGGTAATGGGCTATCTGGCCCATAAACTTTTGGGGTTGCCCTACATTTGTTTGATCTATGACCTCTATCCCGATGTGGCGGTGGCGTTGGATGTGTTTCCGGCTCGTCATCCCCTGGTGAAGGTTTGGGATTGGCTAAATCACCATATTTGGAAGCGGGCGGAGCAGATTATTGTTTTAAGCTCGTCGATGCGCGATCGCGTTTTAGCCAAGGCCCCAGACTTGGAAAGTCGGATCACCGTCATCCCCAGTTGGGCAGATCCCCAGTTAATCTACCCGATGGAAAAAGCGAAAAACTGGTTCGCCCAGCGTTATGGCTGTGTGGATCGCTTTACGGTGCAATATTCCGGCAATCTCGGCCGCTGCCATGATCTCGAAACGATTCTGAAAACGGCGGAATTGCTGCGGGATGAGCCGATTCAGTTTGTGTTTATTGGCCGGGGGGCGCAGTTGCAGGCCTGTATGGAGCGGGTGGCGCGATCGCAACTCACCCATTGCCGCTTCTTACCCTATCAAGATAAAGCCGTACTGCCCTATTCCCTGACCGCCTGCGATCTGGCTCTGGTGAGCATCAGTCCCGGATTAGAAGGTTTAGTTGCACCGAGTAAACTCTACGGCATCCTGGCCGCGGGTCGCCCAGTGGCGGCCATTTGTGAGCGCCATTCCTACCTGCGGCAAATTCTCCACAATGCCCGCTGTGGCCAGGCCTTTGAAAGTGGCGATGCGGTGGGTTTGGCGGATTACATCCTAGCTCTGGCCGGCAACCCCTCATTGGTGAAAAGCTTAGGGGATTCCGGGCGACGTTATCTAGATCAACATTACACGCCCCAACAGGTGGCAGAGGCCTATTGGCAGGTGTTGACCCAACGGATTTAGCCTACAAAAATTCTTCTGGCTTTGGTGGTTTAGGAGGGGCGGGTTGAGCTTCGGTTTCCCCATCGGCGGGAAAGCGGGCGATTAGCTCATCTTCCAATTGGATCATCAATAGTTCTAAGGGCGGCTCCTCTAATGTGGTGTAGGCATCGGGGGGCAGGGGATCGGATTCAAAATACAGCAGCTTAATTTGCCCTTCGCCAATCACCAAGATAAATACCTCCTTGGCGGGATCATGGGCATCTAAGATTCCCAAAATTTCCTGGAGTTGATGGGCGACGTTGTGGTTGAGGGCTTCAACGGCGCGGCGGGGGCAGGTGACAAAATGGGGTTGGGGTTTGAGGTCAATGCCTAAAACGTCGGTGCTATCGGGGTTGGCCAGATGAAAACCCCAGGCGATCGCCGCCAATTGGGGGCGAAAATCGCGGGCGAATTGGTCAAGGCGATACTTCCAGGGTTCAGCATCGGCCGGGGAAGCGGAAAAACTAAACATCGGAATTAAGGGCGGCACAACTGTTCAGCGTATCACTGCCATGGGGGTGATGGGCAGTTCTCAGGGAAAGGACTAAGATGGTGATGATCTTTCGCCGATCAAGGAAAAAAAATTTGGTGAGCAAGCAAACACCCGGGTGGCTTTGGCTAGAATCGGGGGCGATCGCCGCTGCCCTGGCCGGGACGGTTACGGCGGCCTTAACCCGGCAGATCCTCTATGCGACGGCTCCTTTGACGGTGGCATTGGGGGTGAATGTGTTTGTTCATCAACGGGCCCAAAAACAACAGCAGATGCTTCAGGATGAGTTAGACGCACTGCGCCACAATTTAGTTGCCCAAGTGGAAACGGATTTGCAGCCGGTGCATCAGGGGGAATTTCAGGAAATGCGCGATCGCCTCATGACCCTAGAGCAGGGCCAAGGCGCAATTCCGCCCCAACTCACTGATTTAGCGCAGCAGTTGATGGCTGTCCGGGAGTCCCAGGAGCAGCAATGGGGGGATGTAGCCACAGGGTTGAGCGAATTAGCGGCCCAAGTGGACGCACCCGATCCCCAACGGGAAGCATTAACGGCGACGGTGACGTTGCTTCAGCACCAATTGCAAGCATTGCGGGATAGCTTTTCTCCGGCGGAATTTGCCACATTGCAGCGGGTGGTGGAAGCCCTCAAGGCTCAGGTGCAAACCTTAACCGATGGGGAAACCCACCACCGCCAAAATAGTGAGCGGGCGATCGCCCACCTCACGGAACAAATTAATCACCTCAACACGATCAGCCCCGATCCGGCCCTGCTGACAGCGTTAAAAACCGCGATTGAAACCCAATTGCCTCAAGAGTTGGTGGAGCTGCGGGCTATGGTGACGGAAATGCAAGGGGAAACCGCGCACCTCAAAAATTTGGCCGTTGAGCCTCAAGTTTTGACCGAGTTACAAGGGGCGATCGCCAACCTGCAAACCCATCTCGCCGCCCTGCCTAGCCCAAAGAACTGGCAACCGGAAATCACCGATCTTCAGCGGGCGATCCAGCGTATTCAAGATCAAGTTACGACCCTCGCTGAACCCCCTGAAACTGAAGATTTTTGGGATGCCCCAACCCCAAAACCGGAAACAAAACTGGAACCGAAACCCGAACCCCCTGCCCCCGATGAGTTTGAGGAGGATTTTGGCGAAGAGGATGGCTTTGGGGACGAGTTAGATGCGGAATTTGAGGCTTTCCAAGCTGCCGAACGCGCCGGCCGCTCCCTAGAGCCTGAACCTTTGGACAAAATTGGCACGGAATTGGAAACGGGGATTCGGGATTTGGGGGAAAATCTCTGGGGATGGGGGCGATCGTTCCGTAACACCCTCAACCGCTTTACGGAATCCGTCGATTTTCCCTACACTGACCCAGAAAGTTTGCAATCTTGGGGCTGTACTGCGACGGTGCGCCTGGTGATGCCCGCTCAGGGGCCGGTGGTGATTAGTGGTGATGGCCATTGGGTGGCCTATCGCCAAAGTGATGGCCCGGTGGTGATTTTTGATCTCCAAGGGGAGGCGATCGCCCACAGTATTATCGCCGAATCCTGCACCGCCCTAGCCTTTGCCGCCGATCCCCAAACCCTGATCATCGGCCAGCAAAACGGGAACAGCTTAGTTTGGACGAGCCAAACCCTGGGCCACACCCTAACGGGCCATCCTCTCCCCGTGACGGCGATCGCCCTCAGCCCCCACGGCCGCACCTGCGCCACCGCCAGCGCTGATAAAACGGTTGTGTTGTGGGATTTAGGGACGGGCCACAGTTTACGCACACTGACGGGCCATTGGGCCGTGGTGGAAAGTTTAGCGTTTAGTGGCGATGGCCGTTTTCTGGTCAGTGGGAGCCAGGATGGAACGGTGAAGCGGTGGGATGTGGCCACGGGGGAAAAGGTAGCCAATGCTGCGCCGGGGGGAGAGGTGCAGGGGGTGGCGATTAGCCCCGATGGGGAACAGGTAGCTAGTGGGGGGAGCGATCGCCATCTCCGTCTTTGGGCCACCAATACCCTCAGCGAAATCCGTCAACACCGCACCAGTGGCCCCATCCGTCAGGTGCAGTTCAGCCCTGATGGTTTGCTCATCGCCAGTGTGACGGGCAAAACCGTCACGCTCTGGGCGACCCGTCCGGGGGGCGAAGCTCGCATCGCCCGTCTCCATCATCCCCACCCCGTTAATTTCTGCCAATTTAGTCATGGGGGGCAGCATCTCCTCACTGTTACCGCTGCGGGGGAAGTGTCCCGCTGGCAAAAACCCTAAGTCTCGCCCTGCATTTCTGTTGTTGCCATGTTTCGTTTCTGTGCTCCACTGCTGACCCTTACCTTTTTATTGCTGACTCCCGCTGTTGCCCTGGCAGAGGGGAGTCGGGAATTGAAGGGGACGGGCGATCGCCCCCTCCTGCTCTACCGTTCCGGCGCACCTCTGGCGGGCATTCCTCGCCAAAACAAAATGTTTGTCTATGCCAACGCAGGGGAAATCATCAATCTGGGGTCTTCCGCCGTGGGGGTCAATCAAGGGCGGATTGAGTATATTGCTCCCGATGGCACAACAGGAACTTGCGATGGCAGTAACGGCGGCCTCATTCGCAATGTAACTGAAGAAAATGCCGGCCCCTTTGGGGGTTATACCCCCTGTCAAGTCATTGTGGGGTCAGGTCAAGCGGGGATTTGGCAGGTGCAATTTGTCAGCCCCAATCCTGACAGCACCACCTCTTTCCCCAATGTCAATTCACTACGGACGGCGATTAACAATTGGAGTATTAACAATCAACAAGCCTCTAACGAATTTTTCGTCACCGCTTGGGATATTACTGTTACGGATAGTCAAGGTTCCCCAGTACCCACCGGGCGCGTATTCATGAACTATTTGCCCGGACGTTTAGGTCAAGATGCGGAGTTTAATTCGCGGCTTTACGTCCTGACTGAAGATGGGTTTCAATACCGCATTGCCTTTACGAATCTTGACCCCGACGGCTTCACCCTCTTTGCAAATAACAAGGGGTTTCGCAATGGCACTGCCTTAAATAGTCCGCCCATTTTCCAATCCGTCAACCTCAGTGGCGATGCCTCCGGTAACAACGTTCCTACCGGGGTTTCGATCCATTCCCCTGATAGTCGTGATGATGGGGATAACGTTACGCACCGCCTCTTTGTCAATCCCCCCAGTCCCGATCTCCCTAGTTTTGGCAATATTGGGGTGAGTAATATTGAAAACTGGTTACGAACCGAACCGGAAGCCCCCCCAGAGCCGCAAAATTTCCGATTTGTGGGGCAGGAGGGAACCGTCGGCCAAGCGGGCAGTTCCCCCCTCACCGGTAGCTTTATGTTCACAAATCCCAGTAGCAAAACCGCGACCTATACCATTGGTTTAGATTTAAATCGCGATGGGCAAATTACCAATAACAGTAGCGATCGCATCCTGCTGGGAATTGCCCAACCGGGAGAAAATGTTATTCCTTGGGATGGTTTAGATGGCCAAGGCAACCCGGTTCCCCCTGGGGATTTTACGTTTCGCAGTTCGATGACGCTGGCGATCGGGGAAGTTCACTTTCCCTTATTAGACCCAGAAAATAACAATGGTGGTTTCACAATTCAACGCTTAAATAACCCCCCCGCCTCCAGCACCCCTGATCCTACGGCTCCCGATATCCGCTTACCCGCTGATCCATTTTTAATCTATTACAACAATGCTCCCAGTGGTGGACAATCCGCCATTGCGGGCATCGACAGCGCCAACGGGGCCCACAGTTGGACGAGTAATTTTGGTAATGAAAAAGGGATTGATACTTGGGTGAACGTGCCTAGTCCTTCGATCCCGGCGGTGGGTGGTTTTACGATTAAAGAAGCGGATTTGCAAATCACCAAACGGTTAGAAGCGAGTACTGATCCGATTGCGGCGGAAAGTGCTCTCACCTATATCATCGAAGTCCTCAACCCAGATGCTAGT
>JAABSU010000109.1 GCA_011390265.1 Spirulina sp. | reverse complement strand
CTAAAGTCGCCATGTCGTCTTTCATCCCCGCGCTAAAGCGACGGGGCTTTCAGACTCCCGCACTATTTTCGTAAACTGAAACGGATCATCATTGCATAATCAGTGAATGGAAAAACAGCACTGGATGGCTTGGGTAATGGCTGGATGTTTGGGGGGAACGCTGCCCGTGATGGTCGCCCCCGTTGCTTCTGCCTCAGAAACCGCCACCCTCAACTGGGCGGCTGCCCTGCTCACTAGCGGGGAAGTCGCATTCTCAGCAGGGAACTACCACCTGGCTGAGTCGTTGGCACAGCGAGCCATCAGTCTTAATCCTCAGTTGAGCCAGGGTTGGCAATTGCAGGGGGATGCGCTGCGGCTGTTAGCGGAATATCAAGGGGCGATCGCCGCCTATGAACAAGCCATCGCCCTTAATCCAGAAGATCCCGACCTTTGGAATGGGTTGGGCATTGCCCTGCGACGGTTAGAACGCTACGAGCCAGCCTTAGCGGCCTATGAGCGCACCCTAGAGCTTGATCCTGAATATGTGGATGCTTGGTTAGATCGCGGCGTGGTGTTCCGTCGCATGGGGGATTATCAAGGGGCGATCGCCTCCTATGACCAAGCCCTAGCCCTGAATCCTGAATACGCCCTCGCTTGGAATAGTCGCTGTTTCGCCCTCGGCCATGCCCAACAATACGAGGCTGCTCTGGAATCTTGCGCCCGTTCCCTGGCCCTTGACCCCGAAAGCGTTAGCACTTGGGAAAGCCAAGCCTGGGTCTTGCTCCAGATGGGCCGTTATGCTGAAGCCCTGGCCGCCATTGACCAGGGCCTCCAATTCGATCCGGAATACCCCGCCGCCCTCGCCACCCGTGAGCGCATCCTCGAAGCCCTCGGTGCAGAACCCTAGACATGAACCGGGGGAGCCTCCCGCAACAAAATGCCATCTTCTAGGTAGGAAATGCGATCGGCAACATCGGTAATCCGGGGATCGTGAGTCACCATCACCACCGTGACCCCTTCTTCTTTCGCCAGACGGCGCAGCAGTTCAATCACCGCATGGCCGCTGTGGGAGTCGAGGGCGGCGGTGGGTTCATCGGCCATGATCAACCGGGGATGACCGACGAGGGAGCGGGCGATCGCCACCCGTTGCTGTTGTCCCCCAGAAAGATCCCGGGGCAAACTGCGGAGCTTGTGGCCCAAACCCACCTTATCGAGGAGTTCAGCGGCTTCAGCGTAGCGGGCCTTGCGGTTGGGCTGGGTTCCCTTCATGCTCAGGGCCAGCTCGACATTTTCCAAGGCCGTCAGGGCGGGAAACAGGTTAAAGCCTTGGAAGATAAAGCCGAGATTGTCGAGGCGAAACTTCGCCAATTGGGGGCGGGACATTGTGGTGATTTCTTCACCCAAAAGCTGAATTTTTCCGTCCGTGGGGGTCAACAACCCCGCTAGGATTGTCAGCAATGTGGTTTTTCCCGACCCAGAAGGACCCATCAGCAACTGAATATCGCCGTAATGAATCATTAAATCAATCCCTTTCAGGACTTGCACCTGCTGGGAACCGCTCTTAAAAATCATCTCAATGCCGGTGGCAGCGATCGCCCCCGGGGAGTCGTTCGCCGCCGCCATCGCACAGTGGGGCGCTTGGGCAGTGGAATGGTGAAGGCGGGAAAAGGGAGCGGGGGACGTAATCATGCCAAAAGGGCGAATCATTTGCCGGTTTATTATGCCATTATCTTAACGATAGAAGTCGCCAAATGGCGGTATAGATTGGGTCACTTCCTAGGTTGCCACAGGTTGACGCAAGGTTGACAAATGATGTTTAACAAGATTTCACCCCCATTTTTTAGTCACCGCTGCGATGTCCCTCTCAGCGCCACCGATGCCGCTGGCGTTCTCTATTTTGGGCGGTTGTTCGATCTCTGTCATAGCGCCTATGAGGCGGCGTTGAGGGCGGGGGCAAGACCCCTCAGTGCCTATCTCACGGGGGCGATCGTCCTCCCCATTGTTCGCTGTGAGGGCCAATTCAAACAACCCATTTACTGTAGTGACAATCTGCGCATTGACCTCAGCCTTGGAGATCTCAAGGACAGTGGGTTTCAAATCCACTACCACCTCTATCGCGTCACCGATGGCGATCTGTTATGCGCCACCGCGATGACTCACCATGTTTGTGTCGATCGCCACAACCGCCAACGGTCGAGCCTACCGCCGGAACTGGTCAAGATGCTCACCGCCTCCATTTAAATAAATTGAATCGGTGTAGGGGCGTAGGGGCAAAAAAATTTTCGCCCCTAGGGTGAACGGTGTTGGCGATTCCCCTGTTAAGACACGGTTTGGGTCAGTTGCTGCTGCTTCCAAAGATCTTGGTAAAGTCCAGGCGTACTAATTAAATCGCTATGGTGGCCGATTTGGACAATTTCGCCGTGGCTCATGACAAAAATGCGATCGGCGGTGGCGGCGGCGGAGAGTTGATGGGAGATAAAGAGGATCGTTTGGTTTTGGATGTTGTGGGCGAGGATGTCGAGGATTTCCGTGGCGGTTTGATTATCAACGCTGGCCAGGGCATCATCGAGGATCAACACCGGGGCCGAAAGCATCAGGGCGCGGGCTAAGGAGGTGCGTTGCCGTTGTCCCCCTGATAATGTGATCCCCCGTTCTCCCACCAAGGTTTCATACTGGCGGGGAAAGTTGAGGATTTCCGGGTGAATTTGGGATTGCTGGGCCGCGCCTTCAATTTCCCCCTGTTCGGCGAAGGGTTGACCGTAGCGGATGTTTTCCCGGATTTGGGCGCTAAAGAGGAAACTATCTTGGGGAACGTAGGCGATCGCCTCCCGTAGATCCTTCAACCGCAACTTCGTAATATCGTAGCTATCGAGGAAAATTTTCCCCGGCTCCACATCGACAAGGCGGGGAATCACATTGGCCAGGGTGGATTTCCCGGAACCAATGGGGCCGACGAGGGCAACAGTTTCGCCGGGGGCGATTGTAAAGTTTAAATTCCGTAACGCCGGCCGGACTTGCCCCGGATAGGTAAACGTGAAATTCTGCACCGTTAACTTGCCCTCAATCAATTCCGGCGGTAGGGTGACAGCCCCCGGCTGGTCTTGAATTTTCGGATCAGCCCCTAAAATGATTTCGATGCGATCGATACTCACCTCCCCCCGCTGATAGGCCGTAATCGTAAACCCGAGTAACGCCGTGGGAAACACCAACCGCTCCACAAAAATCAGCAGGGCGACAAAATCCCCAATGGAAATCTCCCCCTGGGCGATCGCCCCTGTCCCCAACCACAGCAGCACTAATAGCGAGACATAAACCAACCCTTCAATAATCGGAAAGAGTAAATTACGGGTGCGGGCCAGCTTTAAATTTGCCTTCAGCAATTCCCGATTTTTCTGTTTAAATCCCAGTTTTTCATTCAGTTCTTGGGCATAAATTTTAATCAAGGCAATGCCGCTGATATCCTCTTGAATTAACTGGCTGACATCGGAAAGGGCTTCCTGAACATCCCGCTGTTGTTGGCGCAGCTTTTCGCTGAACAGTTGCACCGTGATCAGCATTAAGGGATAAACCGCCAAGGAGAGTAACGTCAGTTTCACACTCAACCCCAGCATCACCGGCAATGTTAAAGCATAGGCAAACAGGGTATTGGCCAAACTCAACACCGCAAACCCCAAGAGGCGACGGATATTGTCCACATCGCTGGTGGCGCGGTTTACTAAATCGCCAATGCTGTTAACGGCAAAGTAGGCCGGTTCGAGTTTGAGCAAATGCTGAAAAATTTTCTGTTTGAGGTCAAATTCCACTTGGCGGCCGACCCCAAACATGATCACCCGCGAAAACAAGCGAATCACCCACATCACCGAAGCATAGACAAAAATCAGCACCACATACTTAAAAATGGTGTTAAAGCTAAGGGCGGATTCCAGTTGATCAATGCCATCGCGAATTAACAAAGGGATATACACACCAATGCCATTCACGACTAAAAGCGCGACAATCCCCGCAACCACTTGGCGCCAATGGGGACGGAGATAAGCCCCGAGTTTTTGGAGACGTGAATTAACCATGACGTGAACTAACCATAAATTTTGCAAACCAGATTGATGGCGAGGGCTGAGGGCGAAGGGGAGCTTTCGGCTATTGAGGAACCGCTAACTGCTCCATGACCTCATCCTGGCGAGACAAAGCCCACCGCGCAAAGTGGCGGGCGAGGGGAGGCGCGAGGACGAGGGTATTGCTAAAGCCGGTGAAGAGGCTTAAACCTGTCCAGCCAGGAACTGCGCCGACGTAGGGGAGAGGGGCGGGGTTGAAGGCGACAAGACAGCGGAACCATTGGGCGGGTTGTTCGGCAATGAGCGGGCAGAGGGGGGCGATCGCCGCTCTAATTTTTGCTTCCTCTGCTGAGGCATCGAGGGGAGCATCAAGGTCGGAGAGGGTGTGACTGGTTTGGCCCAATAAAATCCGCCCATCTTGGAATTGGGCAATGCCGGGATCGAGGATGGCGGGGGCGATTTCTACGCCGGGTTGATCCCAGCGCGTTTCCCATTCGGGCTTGGTGGCGATCGCTTCTAGGTGGGAGCGTTGCAACAGAGCCGTGATGATCAGGTGGTCAAAGTGGAGGTTAGGAGCGCCGTAGAGTTCCAAGCCGGTGGCGTGGGTGAAGTAAACCGGTAGGCGAACCCCTAACTTTTGGAGGAGGGAGCGGCTCCAGGCTCCGGCACAGAGGGTAATGTGGCCGGAGTGGTAGGTGGCTTGGCTTTTGGCCACTTGGGTCGTCACCCCGATCAGGCGATCCGTCTTAGCGTATCCATCGCCTTCCCGTTCCCAGGTTTGCACCGGTTCAGCGCGGATCGTTCCCCCCAAACGGGAGAAGGCGGCACGGTAGGCGGCGGTGGTGCGAATCGGGTTGATCTGGGCGTGGGGGATGCGCAGCGCCCCGGAAAGGACTTGGGGATTGAGCAGGGGTTCCAGTGCGGCCACCGTTGCGGGGGTGAGCAGTTCTAAGGAATTGGCATATTGGCGATATTCGGCGGCGATCGCCTCTGGATCCCGATCCGCCGGGATCGTAAACAGCACCGGCAATTCTCGAAATTCCGTCTCTCCCCCCAATTCCGCCGCCAATTGCCGATGGAGGGCAATCCCTTCAGCACAAAGTTGGCGCGTCAACGCCGTAGTTCCGGCCCAATAGCCTAAGCCCCCATAGCTGTAGCGGGTGGCTTGGTAGGGTTCAGGGGTGGGATCAAGAAGCAACGTTTTGATCCCCTGTTTCGCCAGTTCATAGGCCAGGGCTGCGCCGGTAATGCCGCCGCCAATGACAATCCAATCATAATTTTTCGTCATGGTGCTTTGTTTCAGTCTGCGATCCAATATCCTGCCACCAAAACCTATGGCTCCCCTATCAATCTAGCCTAGGGAGAACCCAATAAATCCTGAACGGCGGTTTTGAGGTTGGCGATCGCCTCCTGCTGATAGTCCTGGGTTTGTTGGGCCTGGGCCAGTAAATCGCTCAGGATTTGGCTTTGCTCTTGGAGACTGTGCACCGATTCTTGGAGGGGTTCCACCAATTCCTCATAGAGGTTGACCCGGCCCCAGAGCAGGGCAACGCTGGCCCGGCTTTCTTGGAGTTGGTTTTCCAGCGATCGCAACTCATGTTGCTGTTGATCATAGGTGGTGGTCTGCTCCTCCACCCCAGCGGCAAGGGTGGCGATTTCCGCCTCTAGGGTTTGGATTTCCGCCTCCAGGGCCGCAATCTCCCCTTGGCGTGCTTCCTGCTCACTGGCCAACTGGGCCAGCACCGGCCCCAGATCCACAGTATTGCCCCCCGCTTCTGGATCCACAATGCCCTGCCGCTGCTGCAAGACTTTGAGGTGCTGGCGTAGCGTGGCGCGTTTTTCCGCCAAGGTTCGCCGTTGCCCCACTAGGGTTTCATCCAGCAGTTTCCGCTGCTCCTGTTCATCGGCCAACTCCTGCTCTAGGTCTGACGTATCGTAAACGCTGGCGGCTTTGAGTTTTTCTTCAATTTCCGTCACCGCTTCCCGTTGCAACTTCAACTCCTCCTCTTGGCTTTCGACAAACTGACCGAGGCGATCGAGTTCCCTTTCCAGATCTTCAACAACCTTTTGGAGTGCTCCCATCTCCATGCCTTGCAGCGCCGCAAGATCCACCCCCGCTTTTTCCTCACTGCCATTGCTGCTCTCCACCGGCCCGAGTGCCATCAGGCTAGCGATCAGGGTTCCTTGCTGATTTTCTTGGCGAACGAGATCATCCTTGCGGCCGGTTTTGAGCGTCAGTTGATGGCGTTGGTGGGTCAGGTTTTGTTTGGCTTGATCCAGGGCTAGACGTAGGGACTGCACCTGCTGTTGTTGGGTTTCCCAGGTGGCAACTTGGGCATCGAGTTCGGCTTGTTGCTGTTGGGCATCCGCCTGTTGTTCATCCAGTTGCCGCCCGTAGTAATCGCTGTTTTCGGCTTGGGTATTGACGGCATCAAGGGTGAGATTGAGGTGTTCTTGGAGGGCCGCCACGGGGAAGGGGATGCTGGCGAGGTAGTCCGCCAGTTCTTGAATGCGTTGGCCCTGGGCGGGGTCAATGGCGGCGGCGACCACGGCGGTGGAATTCACCGCATCGGCCTGTTGTTCGGCGAGGCGTTGTTGTTCCCCCCGCAGGTGGGCCCAGGCTTGTTCTAGTTCTTGGGTTTTGCGTTCAAATTCTTCCCGGATGCGATCGGCTTCGGCTCTGGCCTGCTCCAACTCTTCGCTGCTGATCCCCCCAGCACCCCCACCCCCTTCTTCGTTGAGGTGGTCTAGCTGCTCTAACTCCGCCTCTAACTCCATCTCCCGCTTGTTCAGTTCCTGGGCTTGGAGAGTGAGGGACTGTTTCCAGCCTTCGATTTCTTCTTCCTGCTCCTTGAGCTTTTCCTGCATCCGGGAATAGCGTTGGAGGTCACGGATAATTTGGGCGGCGGCGGGTTCCGGTGCGCCTTGGAGTTGGCGATTGTTGTTGAGGTTCACCGCCAGGAGTACGCCGGACTCAAATTCGCCGGCAGCCTCGCAGTCGATCGCCTCATCACCGGGAACGCTGGCCCAACTTTGGTCGTTGCGCTGGCAAGCCAGGAGTTTAAGTTCCGTGGTCATTTTGGCCATGAACCCACCACTTTTCTGCTTTCTTACTTCGGCAAGATACAGCACGCTGACCGTCCTCTTAATGTCTCGTTGGCTGAATATAATGATCACGATGATAGAGTGTGGACTCCACCGACGCAATCCAATGACACCATGGCTTTGACAAGCGATCGCCCCCAATGGGGAGATTTTACTCTTCCCCATTGTACTCAGACTCTAGACAATTGGAATCGCTTCAACGCACTCTAAACTGAGAGGGGATTCGCGCAGGGAGCAGCCACCAGTTGGGCCAAAGGAATGGAAATGATCAGCGCAACGGTACAAGGGACAATCCAGGCGATCGATTTGGGTACGGTGCTGACCTGGATTGCCCAACAACAATGGACGGGGGAATTGACCCTGATGCCTCCGGTGCAGGCGTTAGAGGCAACCCCACTGTTGCTCCGCTTTTGGTTTACAACGGGAAAGCTCACCTATGGCGGCCCGGTGGGCCAGGCCGATGGCGATCGCTGCCGTGATTATGGCCTCACCCCTTGGCTTGATTCTGCCCTCCCCCCAGGCTACAGCGGCCTGTGGCGGGCCATTTCCTCGGAGGCCATTCCTTGGCCCCAAGTCGAGGCGATCTGGCGGAGCATGATCGCGGAAGCGTTGTTTGAGGGCTTCAGTTACACCCAGGGAGCCTTTGCCTTTGTGCCCACGCCGCCCCTAATCCCCAGTTTCGGAGGCTGGGCCGTGGCTCCCCTGCGGACTCAGGCGATGGGCCAGCGCCAGGCCTGGCTCCGGCTCGCACCGGCCATTGAGTCTGTGGCCCAATGTCCCGAAATCCTCGATCTCCCAGCGGCCCAAGTTGCCTTGGCTCATACCCCCTATGGGGCGATCGCCCTTTGGGCCGATGGCCACACCAGTTTGGCCCAATTGGCCCGCCGTCTGGGGGGGGATCTCCTCACCCTGGCCCATTGGGTAAAAGTGGGCTGCGCCCAGGGCTGGTTAACGCTGCCGCCCTTGCCCCTAGTCACCCCCGCCGCCAGCCCTCCCAGCTTCCTTTACATCGGTGACGACCCCCAATTAAGCCAACCCACCGCCCTAGCGTTACAGGCGAAAGGTTACGAAGTTTGTGTAGAAGCCAATCCCTTCATTGCCCTCAGCTATATTTGTGATACGCTACCGGACTTAATCCTCTGCGACGCGCTATTTCCCACCATCAGAGGAGCCACCCTGGCCGCAATGATTCGTCAACTGCCCAGGGGCGATCGCCTGCCCATCTTCCTGATCCAAGATGCATCGCCCGCCCCGGCTGACTTCCCGCCCCCGGTCACGCTCATCTTGACCAAACCCTGCCAAACCAGTACGCTTTTGAAGCTACTGCCCCAGCACCTAGCTCCAGAAAAAAGACCCAAGAATTGAACTGAACCGATTATGATTGGGAAAATCCCCGTTGAGCGTGAACTCAACAACAGATAGGCTAAAGATGGGCGATACTTTAACGTATGAAGCGGCATCAGCCCCAGGACGATCTGACCAAAGGCTGTCACAGGTTTCATCAGGATTAGGTAGGGAGATATGAGTAAAGTTTTGGTGGTCGAAGACAGTTTAGCCCAGCGGCAAATGATCTCCGATCTGCTCAAAGGGAGCGGATTGACAGTCGAAGTCGCCAGTAACGGGAAGGAAGCGCTCAAGCGTGTCGAGCAATATGCTCCAGATATTGTCGTGCTGGATATCGTCATGCCTGAGATGAATGGCTACGAACTCTGCCGTCGTCTGAAGAACGATCCCAAAACTCAAAATGTGCCGGTGGTGATGTGTTCCTCCAAAGGAGAAGAGTTTGATCGCTACTGGGGAATGCGCCAAGGGGCGGATGCCTATATCGCCAAGCCCTTCCAACCCATGGAACTGATCGGCACTGTCAAACAGCTCCTGCGGGGGTAGCGCCCTGTCAACCTTGGATCATGGCCCAGAGGAAAGATGGCTTGGAATGATGGCACACCACGACGTAATAGTGATGATCTCACCTCCGATATTGAAAGCATCGGCACACCGGAGGGCGAACTGCACCTGCGGTTTTTCCTCCCCTCTAGCATTGAACTGGCCCTGCCGGCCACCGGCATCCGGGAAGTGATGAACCAAGCGCCGGATCGGATCACCCCGATTCCTAACGCCTCCTCCCTGCTGTTGGGGACGATTAATATCCGGGGGCAGGTGATTTGGGTGGCAGATCTGGGGCAGTTTTTGGGAGATCCGGTGGCATTAAGTACCCAACGGGCAGAAATTCCGATTATTGCGGTGGAGGATCAAGACATGATCCTGGGTTTGGCGATTAATCAGATTGGCGAAATGGCCTGGCTTGATGGGGATCAACTCGGTCCGACGACGGGTGTGCCGGATAGCATGACAACGTTTATTCTGGGAGAATGGAACGCTCCCTATGTCAATCAAAGTTTACGGTTGTTAGATCCGGTGCGAATTTTGCGCTCGGCTCGGTGGGCTTCTTAGCTGGGGATCAGCTAAAACAGAAACAAGATCAATTACGCTTTACCCTAGGCGTGGGTGAGTTGCACAGGCGGGAGAGATTTTATGGCACAAGAGACGGATTATGGACAGGCCTATGGCCAGGCTGAACGGGCCTATGCCCTCGGTCAGTATGAAGAGGCCGCCTCAATTGTCGATCGCCTCGTCGCGGAGTACGATGACGACCCGGCGGTGCAGCTCCTGCGGGGTCACATCTATTGCTATGGCCTCCATGACTATGCCGTGGCCCAGGAACAATACGAGCGGGTCAAGGAACTCACCGATGATGCGGATTTTATTAACTACGCCGATACGGGCATTGAAGATGCGATCGCCGGTCTCAACGACGATGATGGCTACAGCAGCAATGGCAATGGCAGTTACGAAACCTTCGATGATTTTAGTGAAGATAGCGGTGATTTTGATTCTGGAACGTTTCAATCGGAGTTTAATGCCGATGACGAATTTGACCCCACCGCCGACGGTTTAGCCTTTAGCGAGGATATTGACCTCGATTTCGACCATAACGACCATAGCTTTGATGACAGCCTCGATTCCACAGACTTTGTGCCCGGAACGGCGGGTGCCTTTGATATGGAAATTGAGGATTGGGAAGACGATGACGGCGGCACTGAACCCACCCAATTCCTCGATAACTCCCCCTTCGATGCGATGAACTTCGAGGATAGCCCCGATTTTGACCCAGAAGATCCCGGTGAATCCACCTTTGTGATTCCCCCCTCCACCCCCCGTCGGGGATCAGCCCACGCCAATTTTGATGAGGAAGAAGAGGGGGCATTTTTTAGCGACGGCAATGAACTCGATGATTTAGACATCGACGATTCCGCCTTTGCCACCACCGATCAGGGTTTAATGACCGATGATTATCCTGAAACCCTGTTGATGGCTTCGGGAGATCCCCACGATGACCTCGCCTTTGACCTAGATGAAGATTTAATCGAACCAGATACCCACAATTTTGACCATGGAGATCCGGCCCTGGGGGCAGATTTCGCCATGGGGGATGATGGGTACGCTAACGGGGATCAGTTCGCCTTTGATGATTTTGATGACAGTGCCTTTGCCGATGACGGTAGCTTTGATGACTTTGGCGATACCACCATTGGCCCCAGTTCCTTTACCACGGGAAAAGCGCCCGCCACTCCCGATGGAGAAGAGCCGAGCGGGTTTCTCGATGAGTTCCCAGAGGTGTTCAATAATGAACTGGATGATCTCTCGGAATTTGATATGGCGGTGCCGGGGGATCTACCGGAGTCGGCGTTTGCCACCAGTGGCTTTGAGGGGAGTGAGGATCTCAGTAGTTTTGCCCCTGCCGGCCGACGGAGCCGGGATGAAGAGGTGGGCGTACCCTCTGCGGCGGATGTGGCTCCGACGAATTTTACGAAGGGGAGCGATCGCGTCCTTGAACCCACCGTTGAAGGGGAACCTGGCCCCATGGCTTGGTTTGCCAACTTCTCCCTTGCGAAAAAGCAATGGGTGACAGCCCTCACCGCTGGGGTGGCCTCAGCCCTTGCCGTTTCTTTAGTTTCCTTCGTCAGTTTTAGCGCCACCTCTGACGAAAATAAAACCGTTGTCATCCCCTATATGATCGGCTGGAATACCCTCATGACCTTGGTAGCGGGGGGCAGTGCCGGGGGGGTGGTGTGGTTTTTAAGCAAGGAAACCCTCCAACAGATCCACCGCTCCACCACCGATTTACAAACCCAATTTGAAGCGGTGTGTGAGGGCAATTTCAACGCCAAGGCGACGATCTACGCTGAAGATGAATTTGGCCACCTCGCCGCCGGGTTTAACGAAATGGCGCGGGTGATCCTCACCACCACCAGCGAGGCCCAGCGACGGGCGGAGGAAACGGAACAACAAAAAGAAGATCTCCAACGCCAGGTGATTCGTCTCCTCGACGATGTGGAAGGGGCGGCGCGAGGGGATCTAACCGTGCGGGCAGAAGTGACCGCTGACGTATTGGGTGCGGTAGCCGATGCCTTTAACCTGACGATTCAAAACCTGCGGGAAATTGTCCAACAGGTGCGGGCGGCGGCGCGGCAGGTGAACAAGAGTTCTTCGGAAAATGAACAGTTTGCTCGCGGTCTCCAAAGTGATGCGCTCCGCCAGGCGGAAGAATTGGCGGTGACGCTCAACTCGGTGCAGATGATGACGGACTCGATTCGACGGGTGGCGGAAAATGCCCGGGAAGCGGAGGAAGTGGCGCGATCGGCGGCAACGGTGGCGGTGAAGGGGGGTGATGCGGTGGAGCATGCCGTGGTGGGGATTGTCCAGATCCGGGAAACGGTGGCGGAGACGACGCGGAAAGTGAAACGCTTGGCGGAATCTTCCCAGGAAATTTCGATGATTGTGGCGGCGATTTCCGGGATTGCCTCCCGTACCAACCTGTTGGCGTTGAACGCTTCCATTGAGGCGGCGCGGGCAGGGGAAGCGGGGCGCGGGTTTGCAATTGTGGCGGATGAGGTGCGCCAGTTGGCGGATCGGTCGGCGAAAGCGTTAAAAGATATTGAACAAATCGTGTTGCAGATTCAAAGTGAGACCAGCTTAGTGATGCAGGCCATGGAGGAGGGGACGCAACAGGTGATCGATGGGACGAAACGGGCGGAACAGGCGAAGCGATCGCTCGAAGACATTATCCAAGTGTCCAACCGCATTGATGCCCTGGTGCGATCGATTACCGCCGATACCGTGGAGCAAACGGAAAGCACGTTGGCGGTGGCCCAGGTGATGCAATCCGTGGAACTCACCGCCCAGGAAACCTCCCAGGAATCCCAAAAGGTGGCTTCTTCCCTGCAAAACCTGGTGAGTATTGCCCGGGATCTGCTCACCTCGGTGGAGCGGTTCCGCATTGACGACACCGATACCAACTAAACGATGAGTGGACAAATGGCGGGACGTTTTGGCCTGCGGGCTTGGGGGCAGCGGCTACTGGCGGCCATTTTTTTGGGGGGCCAGGTGATTCTCCATGTCGCCCAGGTAAAAATCAACCGCCGCAATACCGTGGAGCAATGTTTGACGGTGGGGCCGGGGTCTTTAATGATTGCCCTGGTGACGGCGGCCTTTGTGGGCATGGTGTTTACGATTCAGGTGGCGCGGGAGTTCCTCTATTTTGGGGCCGGTGGGGCGGTGGGGGGGGTGCTGGCGATCGCCCTCACCCGTGAACTCGCCCCCGTCCTAACCGCCGTTGTCCTCGCCGGCCGCGTCGGTTCCGCCTTTGCGGCGGAAATTGGCACAATGCGCGTCACGGAACAGATCGACGCGCTGCAAATGCTCAAAACCGACCCCATCGACTATCTGGTTGTGCCTCGGATCATCGCCTGCTGCTTAATGTTGCCGGTGTTAACCCTGGTTTCGCTCCTGGTGGGTATTGGTAGCGGCCTGGTGATTTCCCAAAACCTCTACGGCATTAGCCAAACCGTTTT
>JAABSU010000108.1 GCA_011390265.1 Spirulina sp. | reverse complement strand
TCGCCCCTTCCACTTCTCCCGGAGTCCATCCCCCTTCGGGGCCGGTGGCAAGGGTAATCTGATCGATTTGACGATGCAAAGATTGGGGTAAGGAGGAGCGATTCCCCCGTGCTGTCGCCAACAGTTTCAACCCTTGGGCCTGGGTTAAGGCCTCAGGCCAAGGTTGAGGGGGCGCAATCGTGGGGACGATCGCCCGCTCGCACTGTTCCGCGGCCTCCTGGGCAATGCGTTGCCAGCGGGTCAGCTTTTGGGGGCTGGGTTTAAGGAGGGTGCGATCGCTAATCACCGGCACAAACCCGCTCACCCCCAATTCTGTTCCGGCTCGAATAATCTCCTCAAAGCCGCTGCCCTTGGGGAGGGCAACGAGTAACGTGAGGGGAATGGGTAACTCGTTGGTGAGCGTCAGGGATTCCAGCAATTGAGCCTGATCCCCCGCTAATTGGGCGATCCAGCCCTGGCCCTGACCATTGAGGAGAATACAGCGATCGCCTTCGCGCAACCGCACCACCCGATAGAGATAATGGTGCTGGGGAGCCGAAAGCATCACCCTTTCCTCCTGACATTGGGCAGGGTCAATGGTGAGACGATAAAGGTGGGGCCTCATCGGACAACAACGGGGGCCTTATAGAGATGAAAAGCAAATTCACTCCCTTGGGCCAATTGACTTTTAATTTCTAACCGCGTCTCCATCGTTTCCAAATAATTCTGACAGAGCAACAGCCCCAAACCCATCCCCTTTTCCTGAGCCGTCCCCTGCTTAGAAAAATGGGTCGTCGGGCAAAGGATTTTGTCCACATCCACCGCTAGCATCCCTAACCCTGTATCCCGCACCCCCAACTTCAGCCGTTGGCCACAATCCTGGCTAAAGACAGTAATGCGATCGCCCTTCCGACAGAACTTCACCCCATTACTGAGCAAATTACGCAACACCACCGTAATCAACTCGCGATCGCCAATCACCCGCACTTCCGGGTCTACATCCACGGCCAACTCCACCCCCTTCTGGTTTGCCGCCTGATCCACCCATTCCAGGCTTTCCTCGGCAATCTCCATCACTCCACAGGGTTCCAATTGAGCCAGCGTTCCCTGCATTTGTTCCCCCGCCCAAGTCAGCACATGGTTCAAATGCTTCACCATCAGCATCAACTCCGGGCGAATCTCCTGCACCAACTCCGTCACTTCCTCCGCATCCAAACCATCCTGAAACAGTTCCAACACCGTTTCTAAGGCCGCCAAGGGACTGCGGAGATCATGGGACAACACCGCTAGGGTTTGATCCTTAATCCGGTTCAGGGCTTCTAACCGTTGTTTTTGGGCCTCAATCACCGCCAAACTCTCTTCCAACTGCCGCTGCCGGAGGCGTAGCTCTAACTGCCGCTCCACCTGATGAGCCAACACCCGTAGGGCTTGGCGTTGAACTTCCGTCAGGTGACGGGGATGGCGATCAATGACACATAAAGTGCCAAACTTATAGCCATTGGCGGAACAAAGGGGTTGCCCTGCATAGAAGCGAATATGGGGCGGGCCGACCACAATGGGATTATCATGAAAACGCTCATCCTCCGTGGCATTCTCCACCTCCATAATTTCATCCCCATGGATAGCATGGGCACAAAAAGCGAGCTTTTTCGGCGTTTCATCCACATCTAAGCCATGCTTGGCCTTAAACCATTGACGATGATCATCAATGAGAGAAATTAGGGCAATTTCTGCACCACAAATTTGAGCGGCGAGATCCACTAAATTATTAAAATCTTCTTCTTCGGGAGTATCTAGAATTTGATAATTCAGTAGCTCTTGTAAACGCTCTGATTCATCGGGGAGGGGTTCAGCAGGGATCATAAGCCATAAGTCACAGATATAAGGACTAAAAATTGATCCCCCTTTTGGTGCTATCAGTAATTACTCAGGGCGATATCCTAGTCCTTTGTTTTCTATTATACCGTTGCCGGTTCCCTCCCCTAAATTGAGGTTTAAGCCATCACCATCCCACCATCGACGTTAAACACTTGGCCGGTAATATAGGCGGCGGCCGGATCAGCGGCTAAAAACCGCACCATCCCGGCAATTTCATCGGGCTTTCCATAGCGGCCGAGGGGAATGAATTTGAGGATTTCTTCGCTATCGAGGCCGTGGGTCATGTCCGTTTCAATGAAACCGGGGGCGACGGCATTCACCGTTACGCCCCGGCTGGCCAGTTCCTTGGCCACGGTTTTGGTAAAGCCAATCACCCCCGCTTTAGCGGCGCTGTAGTTGGCTTGGCCGGGGTTGCCCATCTGGCCGGCAACGCTGGCAATATTAATAATTCGGCCGCTGCGCTGTTTGAGCATGATTTTACTGACGGCGCGGGTAGTGAGGAAAACGCCCGTGAGGTTGAGATCGATCACCGCTTGCCAATCTTCGGGCTTCATCCGCAGCAGGAGCGTGTCGCGGGTAATCCCGGCATTGTTCACCAAGACATCAACGCTGCCCCATTCTTTTTTGGTGCTGTCGATCAGGTTATCCACCTGATCCCCTTGGGCAATGTCCGCCTGTTTGGCCACCGCTTCCCCCCCAGCGGCGACAATTTCCGCCACAACGGCCTCGGCGGCGGGGCTGGATTGGGCATAGTTGACGACCACTTTTGCACCAGAGGCAGCTAAATGGAGGGCGATCGCCTTCCCAATGCCCCGCGATGCGCCCGTGACGATCGCCACTTTACCCGCCAAATATTGCAGTGATTCCGGAAGCCGTTCCATAGGGTGTAATGTCCAAGTCTGAGCAGTGCATTCTTTACATTCCCTGAATTTGGGGCGAAAATCAATCCAGCAATTTCAAGGGGGAAGGCCCATGCTGACGGCGTGGCAAGGATTCACATTGCAAACCCTACCGTTGGCCCGTTGGCAGGCCGGGAGTTTGGCCTATCGCGTGATTGGCCTAGGGGGAAATTGGCGGTGCGGGAGTTGGCTGCTGCAATGGGCGGAACCCTTGGGGGTGCTGTTGATTGCTTTGGTCTTAGGATTTGCGCCCTTTTTTGATACGGCGCTCATTGGCGTATTGCTGATCGCGGCCGGGGCCTACTGGCTACTGCTCACCCTCACCGATGACCAACGCCACAGCGTCACGCCGATCCATTGGGGCCTGCTCCTCTATTTCGCGATGATGGTGCTTTCGGCGGCCTTTTCCCCGGAGAAAAAGCTGGCATTGAACGGATTGATCCGGTTTAGCCTCTATTTGGGCTTTTTCTTGTTAGCGGCCCAGGTGTTGCGATCGCCCCGCTGGCGCAACTGGCTCCTCACGGCCTACCTCCACCTCTCCCTCGTCGTTACCGTCTACGGCCTCCGCCAACAGATCCACGGCGTAAAACAATTAGCCACCTGGAATGATCCCACCTCTCCCTTAGCCGATGCCACGCGAGTCTATAGCTATTTGGGCAACCCCAATCTCCTCTCCAGCTATCTCCTCCCCGCCATCACCCTCAGTATTGCGGCGCTCCTGCTCTGGCAGGGGTGGCTCCCCAAGCTCTTGGCGTTAATGATGGTGGTGTTAAATACCGCCTGCCTTTATTTCACCGGCAGCCGGGGCGGATGGCTGGCTTTAATTGTTGCCCTCGTTGTTTTATTCCTGTTGGGACGCTACTGGTATAGCGCAATTCTGCCCCAATTTTGGCGCAGGTGGTTGTTGCCCTTGGTGTTTGGCTCCTTTGGGGTGGCATTGTTGGGGGCGATTTTGACGGTGCAGGCGGTGCGGTTGCGGGTGATGAGTATGTTTGCCGGCCGGGGGGATAGCAGCAATAACTACCGGATCAATGTTTGGGAATCGGTGTTTCAAATGATTGGCGATTTTCCCCTGTTTGGCATTGGCCCCGGTAATGGCGTATTTAAAAAGGTCTATCCCCTCTACGCCCGCACCGGCTTTGAAAATGCCCTAGGAGCTTACTCTGTGTTTTTAGAGCATATTCTTGAAATCGGTTGGTTAGGCTTTGCGAGTTTCCTCTGGTTGTTGCTCTTGACTCTAAGCCAGGGATTGAATCAGCTTGGCCGGTTGCGCCGGTTGGGGGATGATCAGGGGTTGTGGTTAATGGGGGCGATCGCTGGCGGTGCAGGCCTGCTCACCCAAGGCTTTTTTGATACGGTGTGGTATCGCCCGGTGATCAATACGCTGTGGTGGTTGATGGTGGCGATTATTGCCGGGTTTGCCGTCCCTCAACAGGAGCAGCCCTCACCCTAAATCCCTCTCCCAGGAAGGGCGAGGGACTTCTAATCCGGCTCCCCTTCTCCCATTTTTGGGAGAAGGGGCTGGGGGATGAGGGCAACCGAACCCGATCCCGCTGAATCTTAACTGTTACTCAATCTCCTCAAAACCGATGTCTGACCTCCGTGCGGCCGTTGCCCAGCTTTACAACACCTACCCCTTCCCCCCCGATCCCCTCTCCGACGCTCCCCCCCCCGGCTATAACTGGCGATGGACTTGGGTAGCGGCCCATAGTTTTTGCACCGGCCGCGCCCCAGATCGGGAGGATATTCGCATTCTGGACGCGGGCTGTGGCACGGGGAACGGTACGGATTATTTAGTACACCTTAACCCTCAAGCCCAAGTCACCGCCATTGATCTCAGTGAGGGGGCCTTGAATGTGGCGCGGGAACGCTGTCGGCGATCGGGGGCAACGCGGGTGGAATTTTTGCAAATGCCCTTAGAAGAAGCGGCGACCCAATTGCCGGGGGAATTTGACCTGATCAATTGTGTGGGCGTATTGCACCATCTACCGAATCCCATCGCGGGGATTCAATCCCTCGCCCAAAAGCTGGCCCCTGGTGGTTTGTTCCATATTTTTGTGTACGGGGCCTTGGGTCGCTGGGAAATTCAGCGGATGCAGGGGGCGATCGCCCTCCTCCAAGGTGAGCAACGGGGCGATTACCGTGACGGCGTAGCCCTAGGGCGGGAACTGTTCGCCACATTGCCCCCCAATAATCCCTTAGTCCAACGGGAACAGGAACGGTGGGCGGGGGAAAACCAGCGGGATGAATGTTTTGCGGATATGTACGTTCACCCCTGTGAGGTGGACTACACGATCCCGACGCTGTTTGAATTGATCGATGCTGCTGGGTTGGAGTTTGTCGGGTTTTCCAATCCGCAATTTTGGCAACTAGAGCGGCTGCTAGGGAATTCCCCCCGGTTGATGGAGCGGGCGGCGGCATTGGGAGAGCGCGATCGCTACCAACTGATCGAAAACCTCGACCCCAAAGCCGTCACCCATTACGAATTTTTCCTGGCCCGTCCCCCCTTGGAGCGGTTGGACTGGTCTAATGATGAAGCCTTGTTGCAAGCGATCCCCCGCCTCCACCCCTGCCTCCACGGTTGGCCGAGCCGCAGCTTGTTTAACCACGATTACGAGCTAGTCCAGTTGAGTGAGGCGGAATTTGCGATGTTATCAGCCTGTGATGGGGTGGCAAGGGTGGGGGCGATCGCCTCCCAAACCGGCATCGACCTGGCCACGATCCGCCACCTCTGGCAACAACAACTGATCATCCTTGCCACCCCCTAAGATCACGATCCCCCCGGCTACGCCGACCCCCTTAATAAGGGGGTGTATTCTTGAACCCCCCTTTTTAAGGGGGGCAGGGGGGATCTCGCTTCGTTTTAAGGCTGAGGATCCCCCCGGCTACGCCGACCCCCTTAAAAAGGGGGTGTACTCTTGAACCCCCCTTTTTAAGGGGGGCAGGGGGGATCGACAAATTTTCAGGAATTGATCCCCCACCGTGATAAGATTTCACTTGGCTCGGAACATCCGAGTCATCACATGAAAATCGGCACATACAGCCCGCCTTTTACCCGCTGTCGATGGCTGAATCCACCGGATCGCTCCTTCAGGATCGAACTCCAAAGATTTAACCATTACCTAGCACCGTGATTGCGGCTGTAAACCCATGACAGAGCCAAATGGTGAACGAGTCGAACCTGAATGCACCGCCCGAAGCTCCATTGGCTGCTTCTGAGCTGCCAAGCCAAGCGTCTATTGCTGCTATGCAGGACTATTACCAGCTTAAGCAGGCCCTGCTGCTGGTGACGATCGCCATTACCCTAATTGCGTTTGTCTCAACTTGGCTCGCCTATTCCCTCAATATAGCTCTCAATTATTTAATTGGCGCTTGTGTGGGATTGGTTTATCTCAGAATGCTCGCCCGTGATGTGGAGCGGATCGGTGTTCAGCAAAAGCGTGTCGGCTCCAGTCGGTTAGTCCTGTTTATCGGGTTAATCGTCCTCGCCACCCAATGGCATCAACTGCATCTTGTGCCCATATTTCTAGGATTTATCACCTACAAAGCCGCCATTATTATCTATACCGTGCAGTCAACCTTCGCGTCGGCTTCATCTCGGTAAATGTGGTACTGGTTAGGGGATAAGCCTCATCCTAGGTTGTCCTTAAAAAGTTGGGGAAATTAACGCCCAATGGAAATTCTCACTGGTTTGAAGGGTCTCTCCTTCTTCCCTTTAGCTGAACTCGAAGTTGGTAAACACTTTTACTGGGAAATCGGCAGCATCAAGGTTCACGGTCAAGTTTTCTTGGTCTCTTGGTTTGTCATTGCCCTCTTGGTGCTCATCTCGATCGCCGCAACTCGCAGCATTCAAAGGGTACCCGGTGGGGCACAGAACCTCATGGAATACGCCCTCGAATTTTTGCGAGATCTGGTTAAAAACCAGATTGGCGAAAAAGAGTATCGGCCCTGGGTTCCCTTTGTGGGCACGCTCTTTTTGTTCATTTTCGTGTCCAACTGGTCCGGCGCATTAATGCCCTGGAAGTTGCTCCATCTGCCCGCTGGTGAACTAGCTGCGCCCACCAACGACATCAACACTACTGTTGCTCTGGCGTTGTTGACCTCGCTCGCTTACTTCTACGCAGGATTCAAAAAGCGTGGGCTGGGGTACTTAACCAAGTATATTGAACCTACCCCGATTTTACTGCCGATCAACATCCTCGAAGACTTTACCAAACCCCTCTCCCTGAGTTTCCGTTTATTCGGCAATATTCTCGCGGATGAATTGGTGGTTGCCGTGCTGGTCTTGCTGGTTCCCTTGTTTATTCCCCTGCCGGTCATGGCCTTGGGATTGTTCACAAGTGCGATCCAAGCCTTGATCTTTGCTACCTTGGCGGCTGCCTACATTGGTGAGGCGATCGAAGGCCACGGCGGTGAAGAGCACCACGATTAGTCGCCTTTAAAAGTAGATTGATCTGTGGATTTTTGCATCCCCGCTGACCCGGCGGTTATTGTGGGTACGTTGTTAATTTTTGTCGTTGTTTCAATTAGGCAAAGGAAGAAAATCATGGATAGTTTAGTTGCTGCTGCCTCCGTTATTGCTGCTGCTTTAGCTGTTGGTCTCGCTGCCATCGGCCCTGGGATTGGTCAAGGTAATGCCGCCGGTCAAGCCGTTGAAGGGATCGCCCGTCAACCGGAAGCTGAAGGCAAAATCCGGGGCACGCTGCTGCTCAGTTTGGCGTTTATGGAAGCCCTGACCATTTACGGTTTGGTGGTAGCTTTGGTGCTGCTGTTTGCTAACCCCTTCGCATAATTGAGCGGGTGAAGGGTAGCGGGGGATTTCCCCCTACCCTTTCCCCCTCTGAACCCTAGTTTCAGCAAGAGAGCAGAACAATGATACAGTGGACAATTTTGCTGGCAGAGGCGGCGGAAGAAGGCGGCGGGCTATTTGATTTTGATGCGACATTGCCGTTGATGGCGATTCAATTCCTAATCTTGGTCGTGATCCTGAATGTGCTGTTTTATAAACCCATTGGTAAGGCGATCGACGATCGCGCCGAATATATTCGGTCTACGAGCCAAGGGGCCAAGGAGCGCCTGGCCAAAACCAAAGCCCTCGCTCAACAGTATGAACAGGAATTAGTTTCAGTCCGCCGAGAAGCCCAAGCTGTGATTGCTTCGGCCCAAGCCGAGGGGCAAAAACTCGTGGCAACTGAAATTCAGTCCGCCCAGCAAGAGGTGCAGCAGGAACGGGAAGCCGCTGCCCAAGAAATTGAGGCCCAAAAAGCCCAAGCATTCCAAAGCCTTGAGGCCGAAGCCGATGGCCTCACCCGTCAAATTCTCGAAAAACTCTTAGGTCGAGAGTTGGTTTAGTCAACACCAGATCTCACCCAGCGCGTCAAGAAAGGTCAAATGAAGATCATGGGGATTTGCTTATACCTAGCCTCCACTGAAGGAGGTATTGGGCTTAATTTTGATATTCTCGAAACGAACGTACTCAACCTTGCGATTATTTTGGGGGTTTTGTTCTATTTCGGTCGGTCTGTGCTCGGCAAAATGTTGAGCGATCGCCGCAGTGGGATCGAAAGCGCCATCACTGAAGCCGAGCAAGCCGCCGCGACAGCGTCCGCTGCTCTGGCGGAAGCCCAACAAAAACTCGCCCAAGCCAAAGCCGAAGCCGAACGGATTCGTACCGACTCTCAAACCAACGCCCAACGGGCCAAGGAAGAGGTTCTCGCCAAAGGCAAGGCCGATGTGGAAAAAATCAAAGCCGCTGCCGCCGCCGATGTCAGCTCCGAACAGGAGCGGGCGATTACGGAACTGCGGAAACGGGTAGTGGCGATCGCCTTGGAACGGGCTGAAGCCCAACTCCAAGACCGCCTTCAAGACCACCAAATGCAGGAACGCTTCGTCGATCGCTGCATTGCTCAATTGGGAGGATGACCATGACGGGAACCTTAGTGAGCAGCCAAGTTGCTGAACCCTATGCCCAGGCCTTAATGTCCCTCGCCCAAGACCGTAACCTCACCGACTATATTGGCGATGAGTTGCGGGGCTTGGCGAATCTGCTGGCCCAGTCTTCAGAATTGTCAGGATTAATCACCAACCCCGTGGTTGCTGACGAGCAAAAGAAAGGGATCTTGCAGCAAATCATGGGGGATTGTGATCCCGCTTTACGCCATTTCCTGATGCTGTTGGTGGATAAGCGTCGCATTATCTTTTTAGCGGCAATTATTGAAGAATATCTCAACCTGTTGCGAGTCCTGAACCGAGTGGCCTTAGCAGAAGTCACGGTTTGCCAAGACCCCACCGATAGCCAACGGGAAGCCATTGAACAGAAAGTTCGCAGCTTCACCAATGCCGAAGGGGTTGAATTGAAAGTCACCGTCGATCCCAGCATTTTGGGCGGCGTGATTATTCGGGTTGGCTCCCAGGTTTTAGATGCCAGTTTACAGGGTCAACTGCGCCGCATTGGCATCCAGTTGAACGCCTAATTTCACCCCTTTATCCACACATACACGATCTACAACAAACGCTATGGTTAGTATCAGACCCGACGAAATCAGCAACATTATTCGTCAGCAGATTGAATCCTATGACCAAGATGTCCAAGTCTCTAATGTCGGGACTGTACTTCAGGTTGGGGATGGTATTGCCCGTGTTTATGGCCTGCAAACGGCCATGGCCGGGGAATTGGTTGAATTTGAAGATGGCACCGTGGGCATCGCCCTCAACCTCGAAGAAGATAACGTCGGGGTGGTACTGATGGGCGCTGGTTTAGGCATTCAAGAAGGCAGTACCGTCAAAGCTACCGGGAGAATTGCCCAGATTCCTGTTGGGGAAGCGATGATTGGCCGGGTGGTGGATGCCCTCGCCCAACCTGTCGATGGCAAAGGGGATATCCACACCACCGAAAGCCGCTTGATTGAATCCATGGCACCGGGGATCATTGACCGTCGCTCTGTCTATGAACCGATGCAAACCGGGATTACCGCCATTGACGCGATGATTCCCGTCGGTCGGGGTCAACGGGAGTTGATCATTGGCGATCGCCAAACCGGCAAAACCGCCGTGGCCGTAGACACAATCCTCAACCAACAGGGCGAAGATGTGATCTGCGTCTACATCGCCATCGGTCAAAAAGCCTCCACCGTTGCCCAAGTGGTGGGTGAACTCCAAGAACGGGGCGCGATGGAATACACCATCGTTGTGGCCGCCAACGCCAGTGACCCCGCCACGCTGCAATACCTCGCCCCCTATACCGGCGCGGCTTTAGCGGAATACTTCATGTATAAAGGCAAGGCCACCTTGGTGATCTACGATGACCTTTCCAAGCAAGCCCAAGCCTACCGGCAAATGTCCCTGCTGCTCCGTCGGCCGCCCGGTCGGGAAGCCTATCCTGGGGATGTGTTCTACCTCCACTCCCGTTTGCTGGAACGGGCGGCGAAACTCAGCGATGCCCTCGGCGGCGGCAGCATGACCGCCCTCCCCATCATCGAAACCCAAGCCGGGGACGTATCCGCCTACATTCCCACCAACGTGATTTCGATCACCGATGGGCAAATCTTCCTCTCCTCTGACCTGTTTAACTCCGGTTTCCGCCCCGCCATCAACGCTGGGATCTCCGTATCCCGGGTGGGTTCAGCGGCACAAATCAAAGCCATGAAACAGGTGGCCGGTAAATTGAAGCTGGAATTGGCACAATTTGCTGAATTGGAAGCCTTCTCACAATTTGCCTCTGATTTGGATGAAGCCACCCAAGCCCAACTGCGACGGGGGCAACGGTTGCGGGAAATGCTCAAACAGCCCCAATATTCTCCCCTGTCGGTGACGGAACAGGTGGCGTTGGTGTACGCCGGGATTAATGGCTATCTGGATGACATCCCGGCGGAGAAAGTGGCGGAATTTACCCAAGCTTTCCGGGAATACCTCAAGACCAGTAAGACGGAATTTATGAGCAAGGTCAAGGCCGAGAAGAAACTCGCCGACGACACCGAGGCCATGCTTAAGGATGCCATCAAAGAATGTAAGCAGACCTTTTTAGTCTCTGCTTAATTCTGGCGATCGCAAGAGTCAGGGGTTGCCCCCTGGCTCTGACTCTTTTGCAATCTTGAGATAAACCCCCATGGCTAATTTAAAATCGATTCGCGATCGCATTCAGTCGGTCAAAAATACGCGAAAAATCACCGAAGCAATGCGCCTTGTGGCAGCAGCAAAAGTGCGCCGCGCCCAGGAACAGGTGAACGCCACCCGCCCCTTTGCCAAGTGCCTCGCCCAAGTGCTCTACGGCTTACAAAATCGTTTGAAGTTTGAAGATGTGGATCTGGCTCTGCTCAAGCAGCGGGAAGTCAAAACCGTTGGCTTATTAGTGATCTCAGGCGATCGCGGCCTCTGCGGTGGCTACAACGCCAACATCATCAAACAAGCAGAAGCCCGGATCAAGGAACTCAAAGCCGACGGCTACGATTACAAGCTGATCCTCGCCGGCCGCAAAGTTGCCCAATACTACGAGCGGCGCAAAGCCCCCATCGCCCAAACCTACATCGGTTTGAACCAAATCCCCACCGCTGACGAAGCCTCCGGGATTGCCGATTATCTCCTCTCTCTGTTCCTCTCGGAAACAGTGGATCGGGTGGAATTGATCTACACCAAATTTGTGTCGTTGATCAGTTCGCGGCCGGTGATTCAAACCCTGCTGCCCCTGTCTCCCCAGGGCCTAGAAACTCAAAATGATGAAATTTTTCATCTCACCTCTAAGGGGGGACATTTTGAGGTAGAGCGGCAAGCGGTCGAAGCTCAATCCGAAGATTTCCCCCGGGATATGATCTTCGAGCAAGATCCCACTCAAATTCTGGAAGCGCTCCTGCCTTTGTACCTCAACAACCAACTGTTGCGAGGTCTACAGGAATCCGCCGCCAGTGAATTGGCTTCCCGGATGACGGCAATGAACAACGCTAGTGAGAATGCCAGTGATCTGGTGAAATCCCTAACGCTGTCCTATAACAAAGCCCGTCAAGCGGCTATTACCCAAGAACTCTCTGAAGTGGTGGCCGGGGCCAACGCCATTTAATTCTGCTCCATACCATGAATTGAGATCCTCCCTTAGCTGAGGGGTTTGACCACTTGATTTGATGATTGATTACTTTAGGGGCGAAAACTTTTTCGCCCCTAACCCATTTAGAGCATCACTAAGTTTTGGGCATGAAATGAATGCGTTCTCTCCAGCGAATCGGGACTTGGTTATTTAAGTTACTCCGCAACAATACGGAATTTTTGGAGTTATTGAAATTTGTGGAAAGTTTGGTTTCCAAAATTCTTTCCATTTATATGATTGCGCTGATCTTTTTCGCCCTTTATGATATCGCTATTTTTTTACTCCAAGAACTGTTCTCGCCCTCTGATGATCCGCTGCGATCGCGCCTTTTTGATGCCTTTGGGTTGTTCTTAAATGTGCTGATTGCCCTGGAACTGTTGGAAAACATCACCGCCTATTTAAAAAACCATGTGATCCAGTTGGAATTGGTGATCGTGACGGCGATTATTGCCATTGCCCGGAAAGTGATTATTTTTGACATTGATAAATACCCCGCGAATAATTTGGTGGCGATCGCCATTACCGTTGTCCTCCTGGCCTTTAGTTATTTCCTGATCTCGATCCCGAACCGCGATCGCAAATCCTAAGGTCTCTCGCTAATTCCTTGGTATCATGGCCAACTGTGGCAATCTTTAACCCCCTAAACCCATGGCCAATACCTACACCGTTGAAATTCACTACGACGGCAACGTCACGACGCTCCAAGTTGCCGAAGACCAAAACATTCTCCAAGCGGCCCTTGATGCCGATGCCGATCTCCCCCATTCCTGTCTCGCGGGGGTTTGCACCACCTGCGCCGGTAAGCTGATCAGCGGCACGGTGGAGCAGCCCGATGCCATGGGGGTTTCCAGTGAACTCCAAGGGGAGGGCTATGTGTTGCTCTGTAGCGCCTATCCTCGTTCAGATATCAAGGTGGAAGCGGGGAAAGAGGAAGAAATCTACCAACGCCAATTTGGCCAACCGGCTTAGGGGAGATCCCCCCTGCCCCCCTTAAAAAGGGGGGTTCAAGAGTACACCCCCTTAAAAAGGGGGTCGGCGTAGCCGGGGGGATCATGCGCCTCAAAACGAAGCGGAATCCCCCCTAACTTCCTTGCAAAGGGGAGTATTATTCTTCCCGGCTGTTTTATGTCTCAACGCAATGATTACCAGGCCCTTGGGCTGATTTGGCTGCTGACGGCCCTTCATGATCTGATCTGGTTGAGCCGCGATCGCACCATCCCCCCTTGGGATCAGAGTAATCACCTCACTGGCTCCCTCAATCATCTCAACGCCCTGCAAAATGCCCGCTTCCTCGATGG
>JAABSU010000107.1 GCA_011390265.1 Spirulina sp. | reverse complement strand
GGTGCGGAGTCGGGCGGCTCAGATTTTGGATGGGGTGAAGCAGTTACGGGTGGAATACGGCAGCCAAAGTCTCGATCCGGTGACGGTTTCCATTGGCATCGCCTTGTTCCCGGAAAATGGTATGACTTGGCAAGCGTTGTTCCATAGTGCCGAAATGGCCATGAGTCGGGCCAAGGTTGAGGGGCGCGATCGCCTCTGTTCCGTAGAAGGGCAACCTTAGGGATGACCAGATCATCCCCTCCCGCCAAAAAGCGGTTTCAATCTGTCCTCACCCCGCGATAATACAATCTGTGGATCTGCCCTAGAGATTTATGAAACTGCTCTGTTTGAGTAATGGCCACGGTGAAGATGCGATCGCCATCCAGATTGCCCAAGCCCTTCGCCGCCATCCCCAAGCCCCCGAAATCGCTGCCCTGCCCATCGTCGGCACAGGCCACGCCTACCAAGCCGCTGATATTCCGATCATTGGCCCGGTGAAAGCGATGCCATCGGGGGGATTCATCTATATGGATAGTCGGCAACTGTGGCAGGATGTCCAGGGGGGATTGTTGGGGTTGACCCTAGCTCAGATCCGCGTTGCCCGCCGCTGGGCGAAAAGTGGGGGGCACATTCTCGCGGTGGGGGATGTTGTGCCTCTAGCTATTGCTGCCTTCAGTGGGGCGACCTATGGCTTTGTGGGCACGGCGAAATCAGAATATTATATCCGCGATGACCGGGGGCAACTGCTGAAATCCCGGCGGGGTGAGGGTTGGTCGGGTTCGGTGTATCTGCCCTGGGAACGGTGGTTGATGGGGCGATCGCTCTGTCGGGCCGTCTATCCCCGCGATGGCTTGACCACGACCATCCTCAAACGCTCCAAAATCCCTGCCCACAACCTCGGCAACCCCATGATGGATGGCTTGGTGGTTCCCCGCTACACCCAAAGCGCCATCCCTGAAGAAAAACGCCCCCTCACCGTGCTGCTCCTCCCCGGTTCCCGTTCCCCGGAAGCCGAAGGCAATTGGCACACGCTCCTGACAGCGGCTCAGGAACTGTGCCGCAACCCCCCCACTAAGGCCCCGCTACTGTTCCTCGCTGCCCTCGCCCCCGGTTTAGATCCGGCTCCCTTTGCCACGGCTTTAACCACATGGGGTTGGCAATCCGGCCCCCTCCCTACCCCCAAACTGATTACCGATCCCATGGCCCAAAGTTTCCGCCGGGGGGATCATGCTTTGGTGATGACGCAGCAGGACTATGCGGCTTGTTTGAATGGGGCGGATTTGGCGATCGCCATGGCTGGCACGGCTACGGAGCAATTTGTCGGTCTGGGGAAACCGGCGATCGCCCTCCCAGGAACCGGCCCCCAATTTACCCCCCAATTCGCCGAAGCCCAAACCCGGCTGTTGGGGGTTTCGGTGACGCTGCTCAAACAGCCCCAGGATGTGCCGAAAATCTGCCAAAGCCTTTTGGGTAATCCCGATACGTTGCAGATCATTGCCGAAAATGGCGATCGCCGCATGGGGCAACCGGGAGCCGCCGCTAGAATTGCGGATCATCTGCTCACGGTGTTGTAATAAGTAAACATTTCAATCCCCCTAAGATCAACGACCTATGAAACTCAGCCTTTGCATGATTGTGAAAGATGAAGAGCAAGCTTTACCCGCCTGTTTGGACAGTGTGAAGGATGTTGTGGATGAAATTGTCGTGTTGGATACGGGGTCGAGCGATCGCACCATGGCCATTGCTCAGGAATACGGCGCAACGGTGGCCCAATTCCCTTGGGGTAATGATTTTGCCGCCGCTCGTAATGAAGCCCTCAAATATGTGACCGGGGATTGGGTTTTGGTTTTAGATGCGGATGAACAGTTAACCGAAGAAGCCGGCCCCCACATTCGCACGGCCATGGCCGATGATAGCCTCCTGGTGGTGAGCCTGATCCGTCAGGAAATCGGGGCGGTGCAATCCCCCTATTCCCTCACCTCCCGCCTCTTTCGCCGCCACGAGGCGATCGCCTTTTCCCGCCCCTACCATGCCCTCATTGATGACAGTGTGATCGCCCTGCTCAAGGCGGAACCCCAATGGAATTTTGCCACATTGCAGGTGGTGGCCTTGGTGCATAGTGGCTATGAAGTGAAGGCGATCGCCCAAAAGAATAAACTGGCCCGCGCCCAAGCCGCCATGGAGTCCTACATTGCCGACCATCCTGATGATCCCTATGTCTGTAATAAGTTGGGGGCGCTTTACCTCAACAGCGGCAAAACGAAAGAGGGCATGGCTCTGCTCAAACGGGGGTTAACGGATGTGAACTTGGAGCCGCCCCTGGCCTACGAACTCCATTACCACCTGGGCAATGCCTACGCCCGCAAACGCAACATGGATAAAGCGGTAATCCATTATCAAGGGGCAATCACCCAAAATATTTTCCCAATCCTCAAGTTGGGGGCGTTGATTAACTTTGGGGCGTTGCTCCATGAGGCGGGGGAATACGAAATGGCCCAGCGGCCTTTGGGGGCGGCCATTGAAATTGATCCCACCTCGACGCTGGCCTATTACAACCTGGGGTTAGTGTTTAAGGCTTTGGGCCATTATAAAAATGCGATCGCCGCCTACGAAAAGGCGATCGAACTTCAGCCGGACTATGCCAAGGCCTACCAAAATTTGGGGGTGGTGTGGTTTAAGTGTGGAAATGTTGATGAAGCGTTGAATTATTTCGGCAAGGCGATCGCCCTCTTGGAGCAAACCAATCTGTTAGAAGCGGATCAGTTGCGCCGTCAATTGAAAGAAATGGGCTTTGCTGCGCCTCAGTTTGCCGTACAGTTGGAAGCTTAAACCCCATCAATTTAGAAAATCTAGCGATAATAAAACGAATGCTTGAAATCCTGCCACGATTGTGAGTAATCCTGTTTCCGGGGCGATCCGCGTTAGCATACCGATCGCCCTTCTCCTCCTCGATCCTGACCCTGTTTTCCGCCTCGGCCTTACCACCGCTTGGGCGACAGAATCCTCGGTGGAAATCCTCGCCGCTGGGGATCTCAATCTGGGTGAACAGTATTGGCCCCAAGCCCGGCCATTCATCACGCTGATCGACTGTGGCGGCGATTGGGGCTATGTGGAGCGGGTGCGCCGCAACTACCCCGATCGCCCCCTGATTTTAATTACCCCCTGCCCCGATTCCGGCCAGCGGCAACAACTCCAGGCCCTTGGGGTGGCGGGCTATTGTCCCAAGGGGGCCAGCTTAGAGACCCTCCTGACCACGATTCGCCAGGTGTCCCAAGGGGAAACCCGTTGGCCCGATTCACCCCTCGCCTCCCAAACCGCCGCCCCCCATTTTCCCAACCGTCCCCCCCGTTGGCTCCATGCCCTGCGCCAATCGGGATTGGAACAAATTGAGGCTGCTTTAGGGGAATTGCGATCGCCCCTGGCCACTGCCCAAGGCATCGATCGCTGGATTCTCCAAGGAAGACAGCGGGAACTCCGCTTGGCCCGCTGGTGTGTCCATCAACTCCTGCCGGTGGAAGTCGTGTTTGCCCTCACACCGCCCCCCGACCCCCCAGGGGCAATTGTCGCGATCCCGGAACCCTATCCCCTGTTGGCGCAATTCCTCACCGCAGTCCAGGGGGGGTTAATCAATCAAACGGGTCAGGTGTTAGAAATTGATATTTTGCGAGGCGATCGCCGTGGTGAACTGGTTTATCTCACCGTCCAAACCCTGAAAAAATGGTGTGACCAAGCCCAATTCCTCCAACTCGATCCCGACACCATCCGCCGCCAAACCCCCGATATTCTCCGGGATCTCTGGCAACAGATCAGCCTTGAGTGGGTGCGTCGCTACCCACCAGCAGCAGCAGTTAATCCGCCGCCCATCGATCCGCTTGAGGCCAAAACTGCCGACCTGCCCCCCATGCCCCACGCCGGGGATTTCCTCGCCCACCTGATCCACGCCACACCCATCACCATCGATCAAGTGGAGTATCGAGGCGAATCCCCCGAAGCCCAAGGGAGAGCGGCGATCCTGCGGGATCATCTGATCATTCAACTCAGCAATGCCGTGATGCAATGGTTGCTCAACCGCTATGGCGATGGGGAAGCGATTAAATATCAACTCTATGAATCCCGCTATTTTTCGACGCGATCGCTCACCCGCTTCCGCAATGAACTCTCCTGGCAATTTCGCCAAAATACCTATTTACGGGAACCCAAGGCCATTTTTGAAAGCCGTTACCTGCTGTTTTATCAAACCGCTGGCGTGATTAAACAGGTCAGCATCTACGGGGCGAGGGGGGAAGAATTAGCCCAACTGACGGGTTTTCCCTGGTTTGTCACCCTCGCTTTAGAAACCCGAGATGCGATCGCCCCCCGCGTTCGCAATCTCATCGCTTGGGTGGGGGAAGGGGTCGTCTATCTGCTCACCCAAGTCATTGGTCGCGGCCTCGGTTTGATTGGCCGGGGCATTGTTCAGGGGTTAGGCAATAGCCTCCCCCGTTCTTCCGATCGCCCTAAATAGGCAGAGTTATCGTAAACGTTGTGCCTTTGCCCAACTCCGACGCACAGGCAATTGTGCCCCCATGGCGTTCGACAATAATTTGATGGACAATGGACAAACCCAGCCCCGTCCCCAAACCCACCGCCTTTGTCGTAAACAGATGGTCAAAAATCCGGGCTTGGACTTCCGGAGCCATGCCACTGCCTTGATCACCAATCACAATCACAATCTGATCTTCCGCCGCCGCCGTCCGCACCGTGATCCCTCGGGGATCAGCCTGAATCTCCGTAAACGTTTTGCCCCGATTAACTTCATCAATGGCATCAACAGCATTGGCGAGTAGATTAATAAAAACCTGATTTAATTGCCCTGGGAAACAAGACAACAGGGGCAACGAGCCATAATCTGTGATCACCTCAATGGGGGGATGATGTTCATTGGCCTTGAGCCGGTGACGAAGAATGAGTAATGCACTATTGAGTCCCTCATGGAGATCAAAGTTAATTTTTTCATCGGTATCGGCACGGGCAAAAGTCCGTAAACTCGCACTAATTTCTTTAATACGATTAATCCCCAAGGACATGGAATCAAGTAATTTCGGTAAATCTTCCCGAATATAATCTAAATCCATCTCTTCAATGGCTTCAGTAATCGTTAGCCCTGGGTCTGAAAAATGAGCTTCATACAGATCAATCAAGCGCAATAGATCTTCAATATAATTGCGGGCTGGATCAATATTGCCGTTTAAACACCCCACCGGATTATTGATTTCATGGGCAACCCCCGCCATCAAATTCCCCAACATTGACATTTTTTCACTGTTGATTAACTGGATGTGGGCTTGTTTGAGGTCTTGGAGGGATTGGGAGAGGGCAGCGGTGCGATCGGCCACCTGTTGCTCCAGGGTTTGGGTGAGTTGACGGAGTTTAAGATGGGTACGGACGCGGGCGAGGACTTCTTCCTGCTGAAAGGGTTTGGTGATGTAATCCACGGCTCCAAGGCTAAAGCCCCGAACCTTATCAATGGGATCCGCCAAAGCAGTCATAAAAATAATTGGAATATCCTGGGTGCGAGGGTCAGCCTTGAGCCGTTCACAGGTTTCAAACCCGTTAATGCCAGGCATCATCACATCCAAAAGGATCAGCGAAGGGGGGACATATTTAAGCTGTTTAAGGGCAGCTTCGCCACTGGTGGCAACGGCGACATCTAGATCCGCCAAGGCGAGGGCTTCCGATAACACATCGAGGTTATTGGGGTTATCATCCACAATTAAAATCGTTTCAGGATGGGTATTGCTTGACATGATGGACTATTTCCTACGATAAAAATGGGTTTATCACTGTTGATGAGCGCAAAGTTAGGGATGATCCCCATGAGAAATGGGTGAACTGAGCAGATTAAATGTACTGTTCAATAAAAGCCTGGAGGGCTTCAACGTCGAAACTTTGGGCAAGGGTTTGAATGTGCTGGGCAAAGGCGTGATAGGGAGTGTCTAGCGCTTTGACCTCCGTTTGCAGGGCTTTGACCCGCCCCTGCATGGCTAGGAGGTAGAGCTTTTTTAAAATGTTAGGAGGAGGGGGGATGATCTTCATCGTCCCCTCCGCTGGAGCATCCTGATCTTTGGTTGCATCGAGGGCGGTGTAGTCGTAGACCCAATTGAGGGTGAGGTGTTTTTTTAAGAGTTCCAGGAGGGCGATCGCATCCACCGGCTTCGGTAAAAAACTATTGGCCCCTGCCTCGATGCTTTCATGCTGGTTACTTTCAAAAATACTAGCAGAGGAGGCAATAGCCGGAATATGTTGTGTTACCGGTTGTTGGCGAATGGCCCGCAACATCCCATAGCCATCTAAATTGGGCATCATCAAATCCGTGATAATTAAATCCGGCTTCACCGCTTGGGTAATCCTCAAACCCTCAACGCCATCTTGGGCCTCCAGGACATCAAACCCTAGGGGGGTGAGTAAATTGACAATCACCGAGCGGTTTTCCCAGCGATCATCCGCCACCAAAATCCGCCGTTTGCGACCACTATAGCCGGTGATCGTGCCATCGTTGGAGATGCGGGCGGCTTCTGTCCAGGCGGTCACTTTCGGGAGATCCACCTCAAACCAAAAGGTGGTGCCTTGACCATAATGGCTCTGGACGGCAAGCTTACCCCCCATTAATTCGACAATTTGGGTACTGATGGCCAGCCCTAAGCCCGTCCCCTCCGTTTGTCGGCGCAGATCCCCCACTTGTTCAAAGGGCAAAAAGATCTGATCTAACTGCTCTGGGGTGATGCCAATGCCGGTGTCTTTGATCTCAAAGCGGATCCGGTAGTCATCCCCTTGGCGTTGGGGGTGAACATAGAGCGTCACCCCGCCGGTATCGGTGAATTTAATCGCATTGCCGATCAGGTTCAAGAGCACTTGACTGAGGCGCTTTTCATCGAGGGCAATGCCCTCGGGGAGTTGGTCGGTGGCAAGGTAGGTGAATTCTAGCCCTTTTTGTTCCGCCCGCACCCGGCACATTTCTGTGACCCCTTCTAAAAAGGCGGGAAAAAAGACGCTGGTGGGGTGTAAATCCAGTTTGCGGGCTTCAATTTTGGCGAGATCGAGGATGTCGTTGATGAGGTTGAGTAAATGATTGCCACATTGATGGATGATCGCCACCCCTTTTTGACCCCGTTCCGAGAGGGGTTCACCGGCCCGGAGAATTTGGGCATAGCCGAGGATGCCATTTAGGGGGGTGCGGAGTTCATGGCTCATGTTGGCGAGAAATTCGCTTTTGGCTTTGTTGGCAATTTCGGCGGCCTCTTTGGAGGCTCGCAGTTGAGCGGTGCGCTCTTCGACTTTCGTTTCTAAATCGGCTTTGGCGTTGAGGAGGGCAGCTTCGGCCCGTTGCCGCTCCAGCACAACGGCAGCGACGACCATGGTGGTGATGGCAATGACGGCAATAAAAGCCTGCAATAATAACAGGGTTTCGTTGAGGGTGGCGCGGTTAAAACTGCTGGTTTGGCGGACGGCTCCGGCAACGGCCAGGCCGGTAACGAGGAGGGGGGCGATCGCCGCCCATCGCGGCCCAAACCGTAATGCCGCCCACACCAACAGGGGCAGCAGTAGGTATTCGACGGGATAGGCCCAGGCAAAGGCCAACCCACCAAACCCCAAGACGAAGAGCAACCACAGCACCATTTCTAAACATCGGGCTTGATGGCGACTGTGCTCGATTACCGGCTGGGGTCGTCCCCAAATTAAAATCAAGGGCGCAATGATTAAGACACCGGCAGTATCTCCCAACCAAAAGGTAAACCAACTGTTGGCAAAGGCGGCTGGCTCAATCAACCCCACCCCATACATACTGATGCAGCCAATGGTGGGGCTGACCATGCAACTGAGCAGTTCAATCCCGGTGAACCGAAAGACATTGGGGGCGTTGTGAAACAGTTGCTCTCGTCCGATCCACCTTTGGAGGCAAACCGCCCCGAGGAGGGCTTGGAGGATGGAGCCGATGGCAATGCCTAAACCGGCGATCAGGGAAGCATTTAATAAATGGGTACTTACCGCGAGGGGCCAGGCCGCTGCCACCCAGGCGGCCAGGAAAATGCTGGGCCAAATCCAATTCCCCAAGAGGAGTAATGTTGCCAGGGCGATCCCCGATGGAGCGTAGACGGGGGTGATAAAGCCGGGGGGAATGGCGAGATATTGCCCGAGTTTGGCGGCGCTGTAGTAGGCGATCGCCACCACAATCACAATGGCCGCAGAACGCAGGGGGGAGCGAGAGGGGTTAGCAACCATAGGGCGATCGGGGAATTGGACTAGGATGAATGGTTCATCTTAATTCCATATTACTTTAATCTTTGATGCATTTTATTTTAAGCAAACATCACAAATATTTGCGTATTCTTAAGGTTGCCGATGGAGGTATTCGGCAATAAAACTTTGGAGCTTTTCTACGTAAAAGCCTTGAGCAAGGCTGTTTATTTTTTCCACAAAAGCCGTATATTCAACACCTAATGCTGCGGCTTGGGTTTGCAGTGCTTTAAGCCGCCCCTGCATTGCCAATTCATAGAGAATTGCTAAATCCTGAGGGGGCGGTGGGATGATCTCGGTGAGCAAATCAACGGCAATGACCGCCGGTTCTAGTGGGGCCACGGGTTGATGATCATAAATCCAAGTTAATTGCAAGTGTTCTTGCAGTAATTTGAAAAGGGCGATCGCCTCCACCGGTTTTGATAAAAAACTATTGGCTCCCGCCCCGAGGCTTTCATTTTGATTGCTTTCAAAAATACTCGCTGAAGAAGCAATGGCCGGAATATGTTCAAAGCCTAGGGTTTGGCGCAGTAAACGTAACAGGGTATAACCATCCATCACCGGCATCATCAAATCTGTGATTATCAAATCCGGTTTACTGGTTTTTGCGAGGTTAAAACCCGCCTGGCCATCCTCTGCTTCCACAACCGCAAACCCTAACGGCTCTAAAAGATTGACAATCACCGAGCGATTTTCCCACCGATCATCAACAATTAAAATTTTCCGCATCCGGCCCTGATAGCCGGTAATCATCTCATCAGTATTGCTGGCGTAATCTGTCCAATTATGGCTCAGAGGGAAATCCACCTCAAACCCAAATGTTGTCCCCTGGCCAGGCTCACTTTCAACGGTTAGGGTTCCCCCCATTAATTCGACAATTTGTGTACTAATGGCCAGGCCTAACCCCGTGCCTTCGGTTTGTTTGCGGAGATCTCCCACCTGTTCAAAGGGGAGGAAAATCTTTGCTAATTGGTCTGGGGTCATACCAATGCCGGTATCTTCGACCTCGAACCGGAGGCGGCACATATCCCCTTGAATTTGGGGATGAACTCGCAGTGTCACCGCCCCAGTATCGGTAAATTTAATTGCATTGCCGATCAGATTGATTAATACTTGATTGAGCCGTTTTCCGTCAAGATTTAAGGCAGTGGGCAATGTGCCTGTGGAAGTATAAATAAATGTTAAATCCTTTTGTTCTGCCTTAACTCGACACATTTCTGTAACCCCTTCGAGAAATGCCGGAAAAGCGACGGTTTTGGGCTGTAAATCTAGCTTGCGGGCTTCGATTTTGGCGAGATCGAGAATTTCGTTGATGAGGTTCAGTAAATGATTGCCGCATTGATGGATGATTTCCACCCCCTTTGCCCCCCGTGGGGAAAGGGTTTCCCCCTTTTGGAGAATTTGGGCATAGCCGAGGATGCCATTGAGGGGGGTGCGCAGTTCGTGGCTCATGTTGGAGAGAAATTCGCTTTTGGCTTGGTTCGCCACTTCCGCTTTTTCCTTGGCTTCTTGGAGTTGGGCGGTGCGTTCTCGGACGCGAATTTCTAACTGTTGGGCTTGTTCCCGGAGTTGGGCTTCGGAGTGGCGCAGGGCCGCTTCTGCTTGCTTTTGTTCGGTGATGTCACGGAGAATGACGACATGCTCTTGGAGATCGACGTTTTTCAATGCAGAGGTGGAGAGTTCTAAAATTAACGTGGCATCTTCTCGGTATAACGTCTGTTCACTGCGTTGGGGCCAGTTTTCCACAGTGCGGGGCAGATCATGGAGCCAAACATTGAGCCGCTGCCCCACCAGATCAAAGGCCTGCCGGCCAAACAGTTGGGTCATGGCGGGGTTCACTTGGCGAATCAGGCCATTTTCATCAAGGACGGCGATCGCATCCTGGGCAATTAAAAACAACAGTTCCGACTGTTCCCTTGCTTCAATCAGGGCAGCGGCTTGGGGGAGACTCGTCCAACAGGCGATCGCCACCCCCGTAAACGTCATCACCAGTAACAACACCAACAGCATTGAATGGGAAATAATCTCCCCCGTGGGATCATTCTCCGCCTGCTCCAGATAGGAAAACCAACCCATCATCGTGGCCAAAGAAATTAAGCCAATCAAGACAGCAATTTGAATCGCTAAAAAATTCTTAAAATCCTGGGAAGGTTTGATCCGATAGCGCTGTACCCACCACTGCACCCGGAAAGGCGCAAAGGGGGCGATCGCAATCAAACGATCCAAACCCAGCACCACCAAGGGCAAACACAACCCCAAAACCAGCTCAGACACACTCCAAGCCAACCCCCCCACAATCAACACAAAAATTTCCACCCCACAAAACAGCAACGCCCAGCGCGGTAAAAACACCTCCGGATCCCGTCGCCGCAACCAGAGGCCCAAATGGATCGCAATCATGCCGCAGAGATACCCCGTCCCCGTCACCATCACCACCGAAGCCACATTGCCCCAAAGCAAACAGAGCACACTTAAAGCAAGGGTAAATAACACCCCCGGCCCAAACGCCCCCTGACGGGAAACCACCGCAAACAGCGGCGAGAGATAACCATCTAAGGCCATTTGATAGAGTAAACGAGCCGTATTGCTCACCGCCGTTGCCGAACTGAGCAAACAAGCCGACGCTATCAAAAACGTCACCACCAAGCTAGCCCAGGGGCCCCAAATCGGCTGCGCCACCGCCGTTAACTGTAAAAACGCATTACTCTCCAAAGCCGGATCCGTAGCGAGGCGCATCAGCAACCAAGAGCCGCCAATATAAATAATCGGCAATAACACCGCCGCAAACGTCAAGCTCCGCAGTGAAGCCTCCGGTTTGCGGTTGTCGGCAATAAAAGAAGAAGCCGTTTCACAGCCATAGGCGGCATAAACCGCCAGGAAAAACCATTTCGCCCACAGGGGTAGGGAAAAGCTCTCCCAAACTTCCGGTAAAAAGCCCGGACTCTGGGGCGCAACAGCAAGCCAGCCCAAGCCTTGGGTACAGAGCACGGTGATAAACCCCACCGCCGGCACCACAAAACAAAGGTGCAAAATCCCCAAGGCGCGGGTTCCACTCAGGGCGACAATGAAGGGAATGGCGGTAAAGGCAATTTTAAAAGCAGTTTCTGGGCATTCAATGCCGAGCGGTTTCAGTTGAGTGGCAATCAATTCCGTCAGGATAATGCCATTCATCGCCGGTACGGAGACCCAGCCTAGAAAGTAACCAATGGCCCCATAGCGGGCCAGAAACGGGTGACGACGGAGTAAATGGGTGGTGTAGTTCGGTGTACCGCCGGACATATTGGGCAGATAATGCCCCAGGCGTTTCACCTGAAGATTGAGTAAAACACCGATAATCGCGGCAGGAATCCACACCCAAATGGCTTGGGGGCCCAATTCTGCATTCATCGCCGGAGCCGGCCCCAGCCAGAGCAACAGGCCGCTGAGGGCAAACCCCCAAATTTCTAAGACACTCAACTGGCGAGGCAAGCGAAGGATGGGGAGCGTTGGCGGTGCGGTCATGATTGAAGAAAAGGGAAGGGTAAATAAACTTGAGGATAATGGCCCTGCATCGGGAAAGCAACCTAAGGGGGTGGCCTTTAGGCCGCCTTATACCCCAGTTCGATCTTCTGGGGAAAAATTCCTGATCCGTTTAATCGGGGAACTGCTCTAGGGCTGGCAATGCGGATTCCACGCTAGAATCGAAGTAGTGCAAAATAACTGGAGCAAACCTCCATGACTCCGCCCACAACCCATGAATCTGATATTTGGGTTCCAGAGCTACCCCCCACTGATCTCGTTTTTGATGATGGAGTCCCCTTGGAAAGCAATCGTCACCGTCTTGCGATGAATTTACTCATCGACTCGGTTTATGCTGCCCTGAAACCCCGTGAAGATTTTTATGCTAGCGGTAATATGTTTGTGTATTACAGTTTGGCGCAGATTAAAAACCGCGATTTCCGTGGCCCTGATTTTTTTGTAGCGTTGAATGTGGACGGGAAGAAAGAGCGTCAGGGTTGGGTCATTTGGGAGGAAGATGGCAAATATCCCGATGTGATTGTGGAGTTAATGTCACCTTCGACGGCAACGGTTGACCTGACGGCGAAAAAAGAGATTTACGAGCAACGATTCAGTACCAGTCATTATTTTGTGTTTGACCCGTTTGATCCGCGATCATTACAAGGTTGGGCACTTCAAAATGGTCAATATGTAGCGTTGCAACCCAATGATCAAGGGTGGCTCTGGTGTGAGTCTTTAGGGTTGTGGCTTGGCACATGGTACGGCCCAATTTTGCAGGAAACTACAGATTGGTTACGGTTCTATTTCCCCAATGAGCAGTTGGTGTTATTGCCACGAGAGCGGGAGTATGAACGGGCGGAGCAGGCTGAAGCGCAGGCGCAGCAGGAGCGGCAGCGGGCGGAACAGGAGCGAATTCGAGCAGAGCAGGCTGAGGCACAAGCGCAGCAGGAGCGGCAGCAGAAGGAGGCTTTGCGGGCAAGGTTGCGGGAGTTGGGGGTTGATCCAGATGCGGTGTGATACTTGAAGGGTGCGCTACTATTCTAGTTTGAGTATAGGGAGGAAACAATCTCACCATGGTAGTTGAACTGAAGGTTATCCAAATTTTGCGTAGCTTGACTGAGATCAATCAACAAGCAGTCTTGCAGTTTGCTGAGTTTTTGCAAACGCAAGAAATTCACTCGTCTACATCAGTTGAGCGTGAAACATCAGCTTTGTTCGGTGATGGGCTAGCTGCATTTCGTCAAAAGTGGCAGATCGCGTCTTTAGATATTAATCCAGATGAGGTGTTCTTGGCGGTTCGTGACCCATCACCGGGACGTGAGGTTGTTCTATGAGTTCGCTCCGGTTTCTGCTCGATACAAATATTTTGTCTGAGCCGTTGAA
>JAABSU010000106.1 GCA_011390265.1 Spirulina sp. | reverse complement strand
AAGGGAAGTTAGATGAGGCGATCGCCTCCTACCAACGGGCAATCCAACTAGACCCCAATTATGCTTTTGCTCACAACAATCTCGGTAATGCCCTGTATAACCAAGGGAAGTTAGATGAGGCGATCGCCTCCTACCAACGGGCAATCCAACTAGACCCCAATTATGCTTTTGCTCACAACAATCTCGGTAATGCCCTGTATAACCAAGGGAAGTTAGATGAGGCGATCGCCTCCTACCAACGGGCAATCCAACTAGACCCCAATTATGCTTTTGCTCACAACGGTCTCGGTAATGCCCTGAGTGCACAAGGGAATTTGACAGAGGCGATCGCCTCCTACCAACGGGCAATCCAACTAGACCCCAATTTTGCTATTGCTCACGTTGGTCTCAGTAATGTCCTGAGTGCACAAGGGAATTTGACAGAGGCGATCGCCTCTTACCAAAGGGCAATCCAACTCGACCCCAATGTTGCCTCTCGTCACAACAATCTCAGTAATGCCCTGAGTGACCAAGGGAAGTTAGCAGAGGCGATCGCATTCTTCCAGCGGGCAATCCAACTCGACCCCAATTTTGCTGCTGCTCACTACAGTCTCGGTATTGCCCTGAGAGCACAAGGGAAGTTGGCAGAGGAGATCGCCTCCTTCCAACGGGCGCTCCAACTAAACCCCAACTTCACCGCAGCCCAAAACAACCTCCGAGAAGCAGAACGCCTGCTTGCTACCCCGTAACCCCGCCTCCCCCAATCCACGAACCCTTCCCCTCCCGCCGCTCCATCAGTTAGGGACTGTCCACACCTACGACAAGGCGGGTTATCCTTCTGTAGAAATAATCGCTGCTACGGGAATGGTGAGATCTGGAAAAGCCAGGGGCGAAATTGTGCCGGTGGTGAGGGTCATTTTAGAACCGTATTCCCGGCCCTTCGGTTCACGGTAAATGATTAACTCCCCAGTTTGTAAATTCACCAGCCAATATTCTGGAATGCCCGCTTCAGCATAGAGATGATATTTAAGGGTTGAATCTTTCTCTAGGCTACTGTTGGCATATTCAATCACCCAGAAAATATTTTCGGGGTAGGGGTGATGGTTGAGATATTCGCGACCGAGGGGGGCGACGATCGCAATATCGGGTTCAGGTTCAGAATCATTGGGGATGGTGATGGGTTTGGCGGGACTAACGAGGGCGCGATCGCCTAAAATCCGAGCCAAATAAGCTCCGGCTGTACGGCTGAAATAAGCATGGGGTTCACCTTCTGGGGGCATAGGAACAATTTCTCCAGCAAGTAATTCGACGGGACGATCTACAAATAGACCCGCTTTAATCATCTGATGATAATCATCTAAACTCCATTTAACGGTTGAGAGTGCCATAATTCTCCCCTCAAAATTTGTGTACTTTTTGTCAGTTAAACTGCCTTAAATGAGACTCCAGTGGGTTGCAATCCTTCTGTTTGCTGATTTTCAAGTTTAGCTTGCAACGCTTCTAATCGATTATTTTGCTCAAGGGAGTAAAAACGTTCGCTACATTTTTCACAAACTAGAATATTCATCTGAATTGATGCAGTATGGCCACCACCACACACTGTTTCAAGAACAGATTTTTGAGCAACTGTTCCACCACAAAATGGGCAAAGGGAAATCATTGTATTCATTGGGCTATCTCCAGAAAGGCAGGCTAGGGCCTGCCAGGTAACATGACTACATCAAGATGTACTTAAGGATTTTTGTTCTATATTTGGATTTTAACAAGAGACTCACCTCCGGCGAACACGACCATCAATCCACTCCTGGCTACTGGGATAATAAACGGTGATCAAGATAGCAACTTCGTTTATCGGATCGTAGCTCCAAACGCTATGAATAGCGGTTCCCTCGCTGAGTTGACTATAAATGAGACAACTGGGAAAGGGTTGATCATCCGGGTAGGTTTCTAAAATTTCTCCCTGTGGGATGGATTCCCCTACCTGAGACACCAGAATGTTCCGTTCTTTCGCCCGCTCGCGAGCATGACGGGATACCAATACCTGTGACTGGCTGATCGCGTTATTAAGTTGTTTAAGCATTGTTAATAAAATTTAATTTATGTTACGGATTGTAACATAAATATTCTATAACAACAAAAGTACTTGGTGTTCTAAATCTAGAGAGGGAGTTAAAGCAGATCTCGCACATCGGCAACAGCCCCCGCGATCGCAGCAGCAGCCACCATGGCGGGACTCATGAGCAGCGTGCGGCCTTGGGGGGAACCTTGGCGGCCTTTGAAATTGCGGTTAGAAGAAGAAGCACTAATTTGATCCCCTTTCAGCTTGTCCGGGTTCATCGCCAAACACATCGAACAGCCCGCTTCCCGCCATTCAAACCCGGCAGCTTGAAAAATCGTATCTAACCCTTCCGCTTCCGCCTCTTGCTTGACCCGCTCCGAACCGGGAACCACAAACGCCTTCACATTGGGGGCCACCTTGCGCCCCTGGGCCACCTTCGCCGCTTCCCGCAGGTCACTGATCCGGCCATTGGTACAACTGCCGATAAAGCAAACATCCACCGCCGTGCCCTTAATTGCTTGACCCGGTTGGAGTTGCATATAACGATAGGCTTCCTCAGTGAGAGGGCGATCGCCCCCCGCCACACTTTCTAAACTGGGGATCGTCTCATCTACGCCAATGCCCTGGCCCGGGGTAATTCCCCAAGTAATCGTCGGGGCAATATCCGCCGCATCAAACTGCACCACATCGTCATATTCCGCATCGGTATCGGAACGCAAACTTTCCCACCAAGCCACAGCCTGCTCCCAAGCCGCGCCCTTGGGGGCAAAATCGCGATCTTTCAGATAGTTGTAGGTGGTTTGGTCGGGGTTGACGTAGCCGCACCGCGCCCCCCCTTCGATGGACATATTACACACCGTCATCCGTTCTTCCATGGACATTGCTTCGAGGGTTGTCCCGGCGAATTCGTAGGCATAGCCCACGCCCCCCTTCACCCCCAATTTGCGAATAATATGCAACACCACATCCTTGGCATAGACACCGGGGGCTAATGTGCCATTCACTTCAACGCGGCGCACCTTGAGTTTAGCGAGGGCCAGGGTTTGGGAGGCGAGGACATCGCGGACTTGGGAAGTGCCAATGCCAAAGGCGATCGCCCCAAAGGCTCCATGGGTAGAGGTATGGGAATCGCCACAGGCCACCGTCATCCCCGGTTGGGTGAGGCCCTGCTCTGGGGCGATGACATGGACAATGCCCTGATTGCCAGAGCCGACGTTATAAAACCGGATGCCGTGTTCTTGGCAACTTTGCTCCAATGCCTGAATCATTTCTTCCGCTAAGACATCCACAAAGGGGCGGGATTGGTCTTCGGTGGGGACGATGTGATCGACGGTGGCGACGGTGCGATCAGGGAAGAGGACGCTGAGGTGGCGATCGCGCATCATCCCAAAAGCTTGGGGACTGGTGACTTCATGAATGAGGTGAAGGCCGATAAAAAGCTGGGTTTGTCCCGATGGCAATGTCCCGACGGTGTGTAGATCCCAGACTTTATCGAACAGCGTACCCTTACTCATAAACTCAGTCCATTAACTCAATAGCGCGGGGCTTTAACCCCACAGATCATCAGATTATATCGTTATTCCGAAAGATCATGCTAGAATACGCCACTGTACGCGGACGTGGCGGAATTGGTAGACGCGCTAGATTTAGGTTCTAGTGTCCTTGGCGTGAGAGTTCGAGTCTCTCCGTCCGCATGACATCCCCCTGGCTCTCCCCTGTGGCCTCGGCTCACTCCACCTTCAGCCCAGTTTTTGCTTCGGCTGAAGGCAAGGCTCAATGCTCAGGACTGACCAGGGCAAACACAGAAGTATAGCCGTGGAGGAACGATCGCCCCCCCACCGGGCCAATTTCCCCATTGCCGAAAAAGCCCGCGACGGGAACCAAGCCAAACTGTTGTTGAAAACGGCGCGAATCCACATGGGGTTCCCCATAAAGGCCGGCCCCCCGCCCCAAACAGGAAAACAGCAACGCGCCAGCGGGGGCAGGATGCTGATCGCGGTAGGTGTTGAGATGAAAATCTAAATCTTCAGCGGAGGCATCGGCATCCCGGAGATGGAACTGGATCTGTTGGCCAATGCGCACCCGATCGCCAATGGCGATCGCCCCCGCCTTCGGGTCTACCCCAATCAGGTTCCGAATCAGAAAATCCCCCCGATCCCACTGGGTTTTAAACACATCCCGCACCACCCCAATAAATAGGGAATGTTGAGCTAAATCCTGATCTGCGGGTTCAAGGCGATTAATCAAATCCCGCAGCAACGTTAAGGGGGGATGCCAAGTGCCATCGGGGTCGGAAATTTGGAGGAGGATATTGCGATCGCCCTGCTCCACGCGATACGGCTCCCCAATCGGGCGACAACCCTGAGCCACAATCGTTTCTAACTGAATATTGCCACTCAGGGCCACCCCCACCGTTCCCTCCCGCATCAATCCCCAATCCGGGGCCAGCTCGTGATCAAAAAATAATCCCACCGGCACCCCCGGCAGGCTCGCACTGGCTAGCCCACCCACCTTCACCGCCCCCGGATAGGCAAAATCCAACCCCTCTAACAGGTCGGTGATTTGTGAGCTACCGGGATCCGCTAGGACAATAAAACCTGGATTTTGGGCGGGATCAACTCCTAATGTTTCAATCCAAGCTTGGGGGGGACTGTCGGGATCCGGCAATTGATGGGCCGGGAGATAAAAGGGTTGCACCGTTACCCCCGGTAACACCGCCACCGTTAGGCTTAAGGCAGCGGTTGTCTCAACTTCCATCGCCTGGCCATCCCCATTGCTCCCAATCACTCCCCCCCCGCCACAACCAATTAAACAGCCCATGGGCAACGCCTCCCGCAACAGGGGAACTAGGCGAGGATAATCCGTGGCGTAGGCAGAGGAGATAAAGACGATCCCCAAGTCAGGATTTCGTGATAAAGATCCTTGCAATTGGGCCACCACCTCGGCGATCGCCCCCTCTAGGGAGGGACGAGTCGAAAACGCATTTAACCATTGGAAGGTGTCGCTCATGGCTTTGCTCAAGAACCTGAAAACAGGGAATAGACGGGAGATAACAGTGATTGATACATCCCTTCATAGTAGGGGGGCAAAACAAAAAGGTCAAAACCCCACCCCCAGGGATTCCCCGCAGCATCGCCCCTAAACTGTTAAGGAAACTGATCGAGCCGGTCGCCAACGGGGAGAGATTCGCTAAGATGATCAACGAAGCCAGTTGTGTGTAAACGTTAATCTCATCTACAAAACGTCAAGCCACCCCGTTTGGTGATCAGCGTTCTCAATCTGAGTAAGATTAGCGGCAATATTAATTTTCAGAGGACTCATGAGCAACATTCAAGAAAAAATTGACCAAGAACGGGAACAAGCTCGTGCCATGTGCAGCACGGAAGGGGCAAGCTCTGCTGAATGCGCCGCTGCCTGGGATGCAGTGGAAGAACTGCAAGCCGAAGCTGCCCATAAGCGCGGTGCGAAGGAGAAAAACTCCCTCGAACAATACTGCGATGCTAACCCCGACGCGGCAGAATGCCGCATTTACGACGACTAAACGAAACGCGCTTTAATCCTGCAACAGCGAGGCCCTGAGCCTCGCTGTTCTCGTTTGGGGATCAACAGCCCCTACAATGGTTGAGGCTGTTGAGATGAATTTATTGTTAAGGATCAACCATGGATGAGCAGGTTTGGTTCCAGCCCTGGGTGTGGCTGGATTATAAGTTGGCGGTGTTATTCACCGTTGCGATCCCCTTGGTGCTGTTTATCTGGGCTTTATTTCGCAAACAAGCCACCCTCACCCAATTGCTGATCATTTATTGGCGAGTGGCCAGCCTCTTGGGGATCACGGTTTATCTGCTGATTGCGGCTTGGCCCGTGGGTTATCTCACCGGGTTTCTGGCGCGGATCTTGATCCCGCTTTCCCTCTGGTTTTGGGCAGATATCAATGAAGAAATTGAAGATCAACCCCCTGGGGCGTTTAAATTGGCCCTCACCAGTTGGCGGTGGGCGGTGTCGGTCTACTGTAGCATTGGCACGTTGGTGACGATTCCCTTCCTGTCCTGTGCCTTTTCCGGGGCAGCATTGCGTACCCCCTTCTGTCGCGTTTGGCTTGAAGCTCCCTTTTTCTATCGCGAATGGTTCCACCGCAACACGTCCCCCGGTTTTCTCGGCTTTTTGGGGGCGGTGGGCTTAACGGTTTATCTCCTTTACTTTGCGGCGTTTATGATCACCCGTTTGGGGAAACGAGGCCGCTCGGCCATTGAGCAATAGGGACGGGGCAGATCGCGCTAAGAATCGCGTTAAGATAAGTGAACGTTAAGCTTGTAGGCGATCGCCCCACCATGACCCACGTTCCCACCCATCGGATTCGTAACTTCTCGATCATTGCCCACATCGACCACGGTAAATCCACCCTGGCGGATCGTCTCCTGCAAGCCACCGGCACTGTCGAAAGCCGCAAGATGAAAGAGCAGTTCCTCGATAATATGGATTTGGAGCGGGAACGAGGGATTACGATCAAGCTCCAGGCCGCCCGGATGAACTACACCGCCCAGGATGGTGAGGAATATGTCCTCAACCTGATCGACACGCCGGGCCATGTGGATTTTTCCTATGAGGTGTCGCGATCGCTCATTGCCTGCGAGGGCGCGTTATTGGTGGTGGATGCCTCCCAAGGGGTGGAAGCTCAAACCCTGGCCAATGTCTATCTCGCCATGGAAAGCAACCTGGAAATTATCCCAGTGTTGAATAAGATCGACCTGCCCGGGGCAGAGCCGGAGCGCGTCCTCGAAGAAGTGGAGGAAGTGGTGGGCATCGATTGTAGTGGTGCGATCCTCGCTTCGGCAAAACAGGGGATTGGCATCGACGAAATTTTAGAATCCATCGTCCACCTCGTTCCCCCCCCAGCGGATACCGTTAACGAACCGTTGCGGGCCTTAATTTTTGACAGTTACTACGACCCCTATCGCGGCGTGATCATCTATTTTCGAGTCATGGATGGGACGGTATGCAAGAGCGATCGTATCCGCCTCATGGCCTCCGGGAAAGAATTTGATATTGATGAATTAGGCGTACTCTCCCCCACCCAAGTCCCCGTCGATGACCTCCACGCCGGGGAAGTGGGCTATATTTCCGCCGCCATCAAAGCCGTAGCCGATGCCCGTGTTGGCGATACGATCACCCTCGCCACCGCCCCCGCCACCGAACCCCTCCCCGGTTACGCCGAAGCCAAATCCATGGTTTTCTGCGGCTTGTTTCCCATTGATGCCGACCAATACGAAGACCTGCGGGAAGCCCTCGAACGCCTCCGCCTCAACGATGCCGCCCTCGCCTACGAACCCGAAACCTCTACGGCCATGGGGTTTGGCTTCCGCTGTGGCTTCCTAGGGTTGCTCCACATGGAAATCGTCCAAGAGCGTTTAGAGCGGGAATACAACCTCGACCTAATTACCACCGCGCCCTCGGTGGTTTATCGGATCACGACAATTAAGGGGGAAGTAACGGAAATTGAGAACCCCAGCACCCTCCCCGATCCCCAAATGCGGGAAAAAATCGAGGAACCCTATATCCATCTAGAAATTATCACCCCAGAGGAGTATGTGGGGACGTTGATGGATCTCTGCCAAACCCGCCGGGGTGAATTTAAGGATATGCGCTACTTCACCAGTAAGCGCACCACGTTAATCTATGAAATTCCCCTGGCGGAAGTGGTGACGGACTTTTTTGATCAACTCAAGTCGCGATCGCGAGGCTATGCCAGCATGGAATATCATGTCATCGGCTACCGGGTCAATCATTTAGTACGGTTAGATATTCTCGTTAATGGTGATGCGGTGGATTCCTTAGCAATGATTGTCCACCGGGATAAGGCTTACAATGTGGGACGCTCCTTGGTGGAAAAACTCAAGGAATTAATCCCCCGCCATCAGTTTAAAATCCCCCTTCAGGCGGCGATCGGTGCCAAGGTGATTGCCAGTGAACATATTCCCGCCCTGCGTAAAGATGTGCTGGCCAAATGCTACGGCGGCGATATTTCCCGCAAGAAAAAGCTGCTCCAAAAACAAGCCAAAGGTAAAAAGCGGATGAAATCCATCGGTACAGTGGATGTTCCCCAGGAGGCTTTTATGGCAGTACTCCGCATCGATAACGGCTAAACAAAATCTAGCTTCATCAGGATTATGACGACGCACTGAAACTCCCCGGCCTAAAGGTGCGGGGAGTTTATAGCGGTTTCATCACAATCAGGCACAGTTGCAGTAGGGGTAGCGTATGATTGTGGTCGCCCATATTTTGTCAACTATCTGTGAGAAGTGTAGTGGTAAGAATACGGTTCTGGTTGATGTTGATGTCAACAGTGGCGATCGCCAACCGTAAACTTTTTAACACAGACATATTCCTTCGGCTTTCCCCAGACTTCCTAAGTCTCTAAAGATACCATCACTTCCCATCAAGTCGGCAATTTAATACCCATCAATGTACCAATGCTGTTAAATCGGGCTGATCGACGAGGCGACTATCTTCTATGTAAATAAGGCGATCGGCGATGTCCAGAATGCGGTTTTCGTGGGTAATTATCAGAATAGTGCATTGTTGTTCCTTAGCCGAATAAATCATGAAAGATAGTTCTTCCTCTACTCGCTAAAGGTGGCGATCGCCGAGATTTTTGAGCGTGGTTTAAATTTGATTGCGACAGAACAAAAAGGGGATTTTGTGAAGATTACTCCTACTCAATCAAAAGACTCCTATCCTAATAGATTGGGAGTCTTTGAAGATTTATTATATCTATAATCCAACGGACAGATTGACCCATCGCGGTATTTAATTTCTGCTGATACTCTTCTATTAGAAGTTAGCGTTTCAGTCAATTCAGCACCGCTCAGATTAAGCTGTTATGCATTTAAATTGCCGAGATGATCCCGTCACTCCACAATAACACTGTCCAAGCCAATAACATCGGTCAGGTCAGCATAGTCTAGGTTAACATTGTCTAGGTAAGCCTCGGTCAGGTTAGCACCGGTCAGGTTAGCATAGTTCGTTTTAACATTGCGCAGTTCAGCATAGGTCAGGTCAGCACCGCTCAGGTTAGCAAGGGTCAGGTCAACATCGGTCAGGTTAGCACCGGTCAGGTTAGCACCGGTCAGGTTAGCATGGGCCAGGATAATAGCACCGTCCAGGTTAGCACCGCTCAGGTTAGCACCGCTCAGGTTAGCAGCGATCAGGTCAACATCGTACAGGTAAGCCTCGGTCAGGTTAGCACCGCTCAGGTCAGCATTGCTCAGGTTAGCACCGCTCAGGATAGCACCGCTCAGGTCAGCATCGCTCAAGTCACACCCCTGACAAGAACCCGTATCTCTCAACTGTTGCAGATCAGCTTCGACAAACGCTTGGGCTTCCATGCCTGTCAAGGTCAAAACACTGGTGGCGATCGCGCCAATCATCCATTTGGTATTCTTCATCATGATCATGCTTCCTTTCTATCGGAGTATTAGTCAACAAGCAAAATTGTCCAACAGATCACACAATTTAGCAAGAGATATTTAACGTAATTTGTGGGCATCTCGAAACCACCTCGTAAGTATTCAGGTCATGAGAATTTGGCTGTAAGCATTGCTCAGTATGGGTTTCAGCTATTTTGAGCTATTTTGCCATTCTCAATAAACAAGGCTGTAACCCCTAATCTTGCGTACTTATTGAGAATGAACTATTAGTTTAGAATTCACCTCGATTTTGAAAGCCTTGCTGTGACTGCGTTTCAAGTACCTGAATCCTTACGTTTTTTTATCAATAAACTTGCCAAATTCAAGATCATTAAAGGTCAAATTTAATCCGTCTAATTTGGAAATCCAGAGCAGATAGCCAATGGGCATTCCAGCTTCAAGGAGTGCTGTTCTAATATCTCGAAACTTGGTAATTTTTTCCTCTGAACCAAATTCTGCCATCACCTTATCAAGAGCCAACGATTGGAGCAACATCGTTTCTAAGTCATGGGTATCTGTGCGAATTAAGTTAGGGGTAATTGTTGCAGACGATTCAAGATGATCAAAATCTGCATCAACAATCGCTAAGACTCCCTGAAAGTTGGAATTTTCCAAAATACTCAAAACACTAATGATTTTGAATTTACTCGATGGTTTCCCTGAAATGGCAATAATTTGACACGAAATTTTTTCAATAAAGCGTTCGTAGAAAACCTTGTCTGAGCTACCCTCAACCAAGAGAAATACACCAGGAAATGTCTGTCTCCTTAAACGAATTGCATTGGCATCACGGTCAGCGGTCAGATTTTCTCTCATGTTTCAGGGCCTTTCAGTTCTACGGTCAAATCCCAGCGGTCTTGAATAATATCTGGGGAATGTGTAGCCATCAAAACATCTAAATCTGCAAGTTTTGTAATTTCTTTTAGATCTTGTAAAAACTGGGATTGCCATCCAACATGAAGCGATAGCTCAGGTTCATCAATTAACACAAGAGAATTTGGTTGAACCTTGAACAGTAATTCATAAAGTAGCACTAGCTCATGTTGTTCGCCCGATGATAAATCAGTGGGGGAGATAGTTTTTGGACTTGAGGATACTGGGAGATTTGTGCTAAAAACAAACCCTGCTTCTTTACTAAAATTCATTTCTTTATAAGAATAGGAAAATTTTTTGTTAATGATTGTCCTTAGAAGCTCAATTTTACGAAAAACCTCCTTAAAAACACTTAGTTTCTTTTCCACATCCTGAATATAAACTGATAAAATATTTTGAGTAGTTTCATCAATAGACCCTGGCTGAATTTGAAAATCCGAATTTCCTTCTTGATCCAGTAAACCCACCTGAATTAATCGTGAGCGTTTTTCCTCAAGCTCAGCTAATTGAGTACGAAGCTTTTCTTCCGTAACATCAGGAGAAGGTTGTTGTTTTACAACTCTTGCTGGAAATGTTCGATCTAAAGATTGAGAGGTTGTTCCATATTCAGTCAGTTTAGCTTGAATCAGTTCTGCAATTTCGTCAGAATAAGCAGAAACAGTTGACAGCATTGAAGGTGTTTCATGATGCATTCTCATAGACTGATTAGAAACAACATTGAGTAGACGCTGTGACTCAATTAAACGGACATTAATATTTTTCTTTAGTCCCTTGAGCCAATCTGGTTCTTGCCGTAGCCTAAGTTGTAAAGGCAAAAAATCTTCAAACCGATCAATAACTTCATTGAGAGAAAGTGTTTCACCTGTAGGCAGATATCGCCAGCTTTTCACCCCTACTCTTCTTAGGCTAGGGATGATGTCATCAATGCCGTCTAAAGTATTAATTTCAAAATCGAGATCTTGACCGTCACGAGCTACATCAAAAACATCAGGATCTTGATTTTGTTCGGATTCATAAATAAATCTTGTGAATTCTTTTTGTTCAATGTCTATCTTTTTAAAACCCCGAACGGCATCACCATTATCAAAATCAATGCGAAACTTACTACAAGGAATTGTTTTAAATACTGAATATCGAGAATTAAAAAATCCATTGAGCATTCTGAGGATTGCTGTTTTTCCAAATCCATTCGGGCCATGAATGATCGTAATTCTTTCATCCAGGTTTAAGGAAATGACATGATCAAAAATGCCAAACAGTCCCTCGACAGATATTTCCTGAATTTTCATGATCTTTCTCCGAGAAACCTAATCCCCTTGTGGGTGAGCTTGACCATTTTTGAATCCACAGCCCTAGACTGCTTAACATTAACGATCATTTTCACCCACTTTAACAGGATCAGCAACGTGGCCCCACTTAAACCGGGGTTTTGCGGCGGTGTTGGGGGCGGGTGAGGCGGCGGAGTTGGTGGAGTTGGGCCTCTAACGTGGCGAGATCGGGGGATTGTGCCCCGTAGCGCCATTGACCATAGGCGGCGGTGATGTCATCAACGATCGCCATCGTTGCCGGATCATAATGCGATTGGTGCGCTATCGCGGATCGCCACTGATCCGCATATTCTTGGGGGGTTTGGTGGCGATGCTTGATGATTTTCAAGGCCCGCCGTTCCCCGGCGGCGGTGAGAATCCAAACCATTTGCCGATAGATCCGCTCCATCGCGGGCAAACGCCGCCAACGGTACACCACCACCCAACCCCGGAGCCGCTGCCAGCCTAACCAGACCAACAAACCACAGGCGATCGCCCCACTGGTTCCCAACAGAAAACCGATGGCACTGCCCGACACAAAGGCCCAAAACTGTTCAATGGCTTGGGTGAGGAAACCGGCGATCGCCCCCCACACCAGGGCCAAAGTTGCCGTTACCGGCGAAGGCAACCACCCCGCCACCCAATCCCAAAACTGACGTAACACCCCAAAGGCCTCATAATCATCCACCGACACGGGGTAGAGATCATGGCCCGGCATTGGGTCAAAACTATACCAACCATGTTGAGGGAAATAAACCTCTGTGAGCATAAATGCATCAGTATTACGCACCAAATAAAAACCCGTAAAGGGGTTAAACTGCCCTGGGCCAAAACCAGCGGTCAGCCGGGCTGGAATCCCCAAGGAGCGCAACATCATCGTTAACACAGTGGAAAAATGGTCAGGATAACCGCCACCATTACGTAAAAACGCCCGTACCACATCATCCCCCGGAAAAATTGGGTAGTCTGGGGCAATCACATAGCGTTGCTTTAATTCTTGGGCGAGGAAGAGGGCAATTTCGTAGGGATTGCGGCGAGGATTGGGGGTACTGGCTAAGATTTGCTCCGCCTCAGCCCGCAGGAATTTTGCTAAATCCGGGTCAATTTCTAAGTAATGTTGGGCAATGGTGGTGCGGTAATCGGTGCCGGCTTCCCCGAGGGCGGTGCGATCGCGATCGGGCACATTCGAGATGACTGTATAGGTGAGGTCTTCCACTAAGGAAATGGGGGCCCGCATACTGCCTTCTGGATCAAGGGCAATTTCCGGCGTGGGGAAATAGAGGGTGCTGGGGTGGGACAATGCCGGGATCAGGTTCGGCATCGGGGCCGTAATCGTGAAGGTTTGGATCACCTGACGGGAAATCATCGGGGGATCGGGGGGATTGACATAGAAGCGATAGGACCAAGCGGGGCGAGTAACCGTCACCAACTGCTCATCGCGGGAAATTTCCCACCCTGCCCCGGTGTAATGGTCAAAGGAGAG
>JAABSU010000010.1 GCA_011390265.1 Spirulina sp. | reverse complement strand
TTGATAAAGCGTCGTCGCCTCCCGCTGAAACAGTTCCCGCGATTTCGTCATCACATACTCAGAATTTTGCGACGGAACCAATTCCTTAATGGCACAGCGTTCATTAAACCGGCCCCGATCTTCCGCCAAATAAGTACGGCCAAAGCCCCCTTGGCCAAGGGTTTGCACGATCAGGTAACGCTGATTAAGGAGGGTTCCTGGAGTCAGAGGGGGTTGCATGGGATCGGAAGTGAAAGAGCCGTTGGATTTAAAAATTCAGTGTGCCACATCTCCAGGGGATGATCCCCCCTGCCCCCCTTAAAAAGGGGGGTTTTAGAGGCTTAGGGTGGGCAATGCTTAAAAAGGGGGGTTTTAGAGGCGTAGGGTGGGCAATGCTTAAAAGGGGGGTTTTAGAGGCGTAGAGGCGTAGGGTGGGCATTGCCCACCCTGCCGGGTTAGAGCAAGCCAACGAAATGCAAGAGGCCCTTGCCACTGATTAACTCCACCAGCAGGGCCAAAAAGCCCAACATCGCCAAGCGGCCGTTCCAAATTTCCGCCGCCGTCGTCATGCCCCATTCCCACCGTTCGGGGGGGTAAATTTTCGTTTTGCCCACCTGCACCACATCCGCAAAGGTTTTCGGGGGTTGATCGAGGGCATCGGTGACGAGATCGGTGAGGGCTTGGATGAATTGGGGATGGGTATTGAGGGCGGGGACGCGGCGAAATTCGTGAATACCCGCCCCTTCAGCGATTTCCCGGTATTCAATATCAATTTCTTGGAGGGTTTCAATGTGTTCCGACACAAAACTAATCGGCACCACGACAATCTGCGTCACCCCCGATCGCCCCAATTCCACAAGAGCTTCCTCGGTATAGGGTTTTAACCATTCCACCGGCCCCACCCGGCTTTGATAGGCGAGGGTGTGGGGGTTAGGGCGGCTGAGGGTGGCCATGATCCGCTGAGTACAATCTTCAATTTCCTGTTGGTAGGGATCCCCTGCTTCGTCTACATAGCTCAAGGGCACACCATGGGCACTGAAGAAGATATGCACCAGGTCAGGTTCGGCAAACTGATCCAGTTCGGCGGTGATCAGTTGGGCCATGGCGTTGAGATAGTTGGGGTGTTGATACCAGGAGGAGATGACGGTGTAGGTGAGGCGTTGGAGTTCGGGGTCATCTTGCCAGAGTTTTTCCAGCAGCCGGAAGGAGGAGCCGGTGGTGCTGATGGAGAATTGGGGATAAAGGGGGAGGATGACGAGTTTTGCGATGTCGTCCTGCTTGATTTGGGCGATCGCCTCTTCCGTGAAAGGATGCCAATAGCGCATCCCCACATAAACCTTATTGTCGCAACCTTGGGCTTGGAGTTGGGCCGCTAGGGCCTCCCCTTGGGCTTCGGTAATCTGCCGCAGGGGGGAGCCGCCGCCGATCTGGCGGTAGTTATCCTGGGAAACCGTCGCCCGACGGCTGGAAATAAACCAGGCTAAGGGCTTTTGCAGCCAAGGCACAGGCAGCCGGATGATTTCTGGATCAGCAAAGAGGTTAAATAAGAAGGGGCGCACATCTTCTAGGCTGTCTGGCCCCCCAAGATTTAATAGCAGGACTCCTATACGATCCATTGTGATAATTACTTTCGTTTATGTTCAGATTCTTGATTAGTCTAACAAGATTATCCCCCTCCCGATCTCCCATCACCGCTAGCCCTCGCAAATTTCACTAAAGTTTACCCTTGGAGCATCAATGGCAACAATTTTACGAACCTGGAGCTACCGCTATCAGTGGATTTACAACACCGTTTCAGCGGTGGCGGCCCTTGCGGTGGGGGGTGAAGGGCGGTTGCGGCGGCTGCCCTTGGTGGGGTTAAAGATTGAGCCAGAAACGGCGGTGTTGGATCTCTGCTGTGGGGCGGCGGCGGTGACGCAAATTTTAGTCCAGCAATCCCAGCGGGTGACGGCCTTGGATGCTTCCCCCCAGGCCATTGCTCGCGCTGAGGCGATCGCCCCCCAAGCCACCTATGTTGAAGCCTTTGCCGAGGCCATGCCCTTACCGGATCAATCCTTTGACCTGGTGCATATTGCCGCCGCTCTCCATGAGATGGAGCCGGAGCAACTGCGCCAAATTCTTCAGGAAGTGTTGCGGGTGCTGCGGCCCGGGGGGGTGTTGGCTTTTGTGGATCTCCATGCCCCGACGAATCCCCTCTTTTGGCCGGGGTTAGCCATGTTTATGGGGCTATTTGAGACGGAAACCGCTTGGCAATTTATTCAAACGGATCTGTTAACCCTCTTGGCGGAGTTGGGTTTTGTGGGGAGCGATGGGCACGCTAACGCAGATCGCACCCTCCACGCCGGCGGGAGCTTGCAGGTGGTTCACGCTTACAAACCGGAGTAGGGAGCAGTCTAAGATGATCGGGATCCCCCCTGCCCCCCTTGAAAAGGGGGGTTTTTGCAATACACAGCCCCTAGGGACGGACTTGGGAAATGCTGAGGGTGAAATCTCCCTCACTATCTGGGTTGTAGCTGTTTACCATCACCCGATAAGTGCCATCACAGGGAAGTGTGACGATAATGCGGGCGTTGGCATCACCCCTGGCCACGTCATCATTGCCGGCGATCGTTTGCTCCAGGGGATTGAACAAAAAGAGGTAGGCATCAAAATCCCCACTTTCGAGATCAATCACAAAGGTTTCCCCTGCCAAACCATCAAAATCATAGAGGGCATAGCGGCTATTATCGACGGCTAATTCCGCACTGTTCTCGTCTAACCGGCCCGTTTCTGACCAGGTTTCAATAATGCGAGTCGGATCAAGGGGTTGAGGGTAGCGGGATTCCGCCAAGACTAAATGCCAATAGTCTGGGGAGGGAGAATTAGGGTTATGGGCATAGCCAAGGCCAACATCGCTATATTCCGGCCGCAGCAGTAATTCACGGGTGGGGGTGTAGAGTTGCCAGGTTTGCCACACTTGGATGGGGCGATTTGTCCCCTGGGAAATGGCCTGGCCAAGGTTAATCGCATCGTAGTCTGTCCGCTGCACTACGCTGGTTTCCAACATATCCGGGGGCATGCCCTGCCAACGGGCCAACCCTTGGGCGGCGAGATCGTCCACATAGCTTTGGGCAATTTGGCTCAAATCAGAGTGCGATCGCAACGGAGGCAAGCACACCTGCCGCCGTTCTCGATTCACCAAGAGCAATAAATCTTGCAGCAGATTTGCTGAACTAATCCCTGGGTCAACTATGGTTTCACGGGGCGGCTCCTGCTCCGGTTCAATGGCTACCGTTTCACGGGGCAACTCCGGTTCAGTTTCAATGGCCAGGGTTTCGCGAGACAGATCCGGCTCCGGTGCTAAATCATCAGATTCCAGCGTAACCGGTGTTGCACTGCCCACAATGGCCGTCCAATAGTGGACATAATCCGATTCCGGATTAATCCCATACCCCAAGCCAATATCCCCCGCTTGGGGAGCCAGCAAATTAGCCCGATAGCCCGCACTGTTCAGCCATTTTTCCATGACCCATTCCGGATTAACCCGGCCGGCGGCGATATTTTCCCCCACCCAACCCACATAACCCAAGGCAGCTACTCGTTCTGCGCTAAAAATTCCCTCTTGATTGGTATGGGAGAAAAAGTTTTGCCGGGCCATGGCATCGGAATGGTTTTGGGCCGCCACAGTCAGGAGCGGGTCAAGACGGAGGGGAGCAAGGCCAACGTGCGATCGCTCCTGATTAATCAAGATTAACAACTGGGCCACATCGGGAGCAGGTTCTAGGGCTTGGGTTAAGGGCATTGACCGCAAAAAGGGTCGGGCCAACACCTGCGATCTAAAACTCAACCCCAATAGGCCCCCTCCAACTCCGACACCAAGCAAGATTGTGGTGCAAACCTGACGGATCATGCGGGCATAGAACATGGCAAAAAACCAGGGGATTTTTAAAGAACCGGTAAAGTTCAGCAGAAAAAGGCTGTGGCTAAATTAGCATAAGGGAAAGCGAGGAATCCGGGCGGTGCTCCCAAAAGTTTTAGTGGTCTTGATCTAAACTCACCCGATTCTCCGCAAGACTCAATCAGTGTTGCTTTTACTCAAAACAAAGAGGAAAAATGGCAGAATGCCCGGTGTGTCAAGCTCACTACGTGAATGGGAAGGTTGATCGTTGCCATGTTTGTGGTTGGCAACTCAGCAATACTGGCATGTCCCGCCTCGGGCCGTTTCGTGTAGAGCACCAAGTTTCTCAAATGGCATTGGCGGGGTTGGAGGCTTGGGCGCGACATATGTGGGTGACGGTTCAGCAACAAAAAAACCGCATTGCCCAATTGCAATCTCCTCAATCCTTCGCACCCTCTGGGATGGGATCTGGGCAAAAACCAGAACCATTAAAACCGGCCCATTCCCATTCTACGGAAGAATCGACGGATTTAATCGAGTGGATTGTGGGTTGTTTTGCCCAAGCGGATCAGGAGCGATCGCAACTCCTGTTTCAAATCTCCCAACTACGAGCCGAGTTACAGCGCTTGGCAAGCCTGGTGGAGGGTGCAGCACCCGCGCAAATCCCCCCACCTCCGGCCATGGCCCTAGAGCAATCACCATCCGACTCCGATCAACAGGCCCAACTTGCCGCCATCCAAGAAGCCCAAGGAACCCTAGCCGCAGAAGTCCGCCAACTGCAACAACAGCCTCCCTTGGTGCTAGATCTGCCCAGCCCTGAGGAACTGACGGCCCAAGTGCAGCCCTATCTTGAAAACCGTCTCGCTACGATCCAAACTGACCTCCACCATCAGACCGCGAGTGTTTTGACGGAATTGAAAATGAATCAGATTAACGTCATGGGTCAGATCGCCGCCCTGGAGCAGCAGCATCAGGAAGTTAACCAGCAACGGCGGGAATGGCACAATCACCACACTGCGGCACAAACCCAGTTAGTCAGTCAGGTGGCCCAACTCCAAACCCATCAGGCTAACCTCGCTAACCAATTAACAACCCTAGAGAAATATCACCACCAGTTAGCCAGCCCCATGGCTGAATTAGAACTGAGGGACAAACACCACAGCCAGCAGTTGACGGATTTGGCCCACGATGTTCGGGAATATCAGACCCAACTGAGCCACCAACTTGCCAGCCTCACGGCCCAACAACAGGACAGCACCACCCATTTCCAGAGCCAGCTTGCCCATTGTGAAGATCGCCTCAAGGCGTTACAAACTCAACAGGGGGAGCAACAGGCACAGTTTAATCAGCAAATCACCGAGCGGGATCAACAGTTCGATGATCAGGTAGCGGCAATTCATGTTAACCATGGCCAACGGTTAGAGCGGTTGGAGGGGGCCATGGGTGCGCTATCGCGGATCGCCCACCAAACCCAAACCCTTCACAGCCAAAATGACCAAATCCAACAGCAGCAAACCCAACTGCAACAAGCCGTCGCCACCCAGGCTGAACTGGCCAAAACGATCGAAAGTCTCCAAGCCCAAATGACGGCCCAAGGGGCAACGCAGGAAAACCACCACACGGCCCTAGGGGTGTTGCAATTACAGGGGGAACAGGTATTGACTCGCCAAGATCAACAACAGCAGCACATCGCCGCCGTCCAAACTCAGATCGAGCAGCTCCAAACCCAAACAGGCGCAGAACAGGCCGCCCTAGCCGCTCAATGTCAGCAACTGGAGAACCTCGCAAGCCAAATGAATCAGCTAGAATCAGGGCTGGCAGGGGTACAACAGGCTTTACAGAATCTTCCCCGTGTCGTGACCCCCTCCAACCGCTCCACCGCTGCCGTCTATACCCGCTATCAACAGTCCTCAAATTAATGGCTTCTGCTTCCCCCTCTGGCCCCACGCTTCCCCAGGCGATCGCCCATGAACTCCAACCCCAACACCTGCTGGCCAGCGCCCTAGCGGGCCTGGTAACGGGGGTGATCGGCATTATTCGGGGGATTTCCTACGCCGCGTTGATTTTTTCCGGGAGTTTGGCGGCGTATCTCAATGTGGGGGTGGGGATTGCGATTTTTAGCACGGCGGCGATTAGTATTTGTGTGGCGTTGTTTAGCTCATTGCCGGGGATGATTGCCACGCCGTTAGCGGCTCCAACGGCGGTGTTGGCGGGGTTGGCGGCGGCGATCGCCACCCAAATGGCCGACCAAGACCCAGAAACGATGGTGTTAACGGTGATTGCGGCCATTACCTTGGGTTCCCTCTCGACAGGCTTGTTTTTGCTGCTCTTGGGGCGGTTTCGCTTGGGTAATGCCGTCAGCTTTATTCCCTATCCCGTCGTGGGGGGGTTTATGGCGGGGACGGGGTTATTGCTGATTCGGGGGGGGATTCAGGTGATGGGGGATCTGCCGGTGGATTGGGGGACGTTACCGGCGTTGGTGGAGCCGGAGGCGATCGCCCATTGGGGTAGCGGTTTAATCCTCGGTTGCCTCTTTTGGGCACTCACGAAACGGTATCAACATTATTTAATCCTGCCGGGAAGTTTAGCAGGGGCGATCGCCCTCTTCTACGGCAGTCTCTGGATCACCCATACCCCCATGGCCATCGCCCGTGCCCACGGCTGGCTCCTCGGCCCCTTTCCCGAAGGGGGGCTATGGCATCCCCTCAATTGGCAGGAATGGCATCGGGTGGATTGGGGCGTAGTTCTGGGCCAGGGGGGGGCGATCGCCACGCTGATGCTGATCAGCCTCCTCTCCCTCGTCCTCACCAACAACGGTATTGAATTGGCCGTCGAAAAAGACATCGACCTCAACCAAGAACTGCAAGCGGTGGGGTTAGCCAATTTAGCCGCTGGCTGTGGCTGTGGCATGGCGGGGAATCAAGCCCTCCCGAGTACGCTCCTCGTGCATAAAATGCAGGCCAATCATCGCCTCGCGGGGGTGTTTAAAACCCTGCCCTGCCTAACGGTATTGGTGTTGGGGTCGGGGTTCTTAGCCTATTTCCCCAAGCCCATTCTCGGCAGTTTGCTGATGTATTTGGGGATTGATCTGCTGCTGCAATGGCTCTATAAATCCCGGCAAAAACTCCCCCTCACGGATTACCTCACCATTGTGCTGATCATGGTGGTGATTAATGCCGTCGGGTTTTTAGAAGGGGTGCTCGTGGGGTTGGGGATGGCGGTGGTGCTGTTCGTAATCAATTACAGCCGCATCCATGCCACCCGTGCGCAATCTTCCGGCCACCATCGCCAGAGCAACACCCCCCGCACCGAAGCAGAGCAAGCCCTGTTGCAGGCCCGGGGCGAGGAAATCCATATTTTAGAACTCCATGGGTTTATCTTTTTCGGCCGGGCCAATCATCTCCTGGAGGCGGTGGGCGATCGCCTCACCCAACCCCCCCAACCCCGGTTTTTACTCCTCGACTTCCACCTCGTCACCGGGTTAGATTCCTCAGCGGTACTAAATTTTGTTAAAATCCGCAAGCTCACCACCCAACAACAGATCACGCTGATTTTTACCGGGGTGAGTGAGCCAATCCAAACCCGGTTAATCCAGGGGGAGGCCCTAGGCGATTCCTGCCGTCAATTTGACACCCTCAATCAGGGGCTAGCTTGGTGCGAAGGGCAGTTACTCCAAGGGGGGCCAACCCTTCAAACCGCTCCCATCCCTATTCCTTCTCCATCATCGCCATGAATCCTGATTTGTTCGCCCACCACCACTATTGGCTGCGACAGGCCCATTGTCCCGTAACGCTGTTGCCGTCAGGTTTTGAGGCGAATCATCAAGGGCTAGCCGGGGTAGATGTGGAGATTGCTCAGGGAAAAATTGAACGGATTCAACCCACGGGGGCAGAAATTTCCGCAACGGTTCCCCAGATCGATCTCGATGGGCGAATGGTGTTGCCCTGTTTTGTCGATAGCCATACCCATTTGGATAAGGGGCATATTTGGGAGCGATCGCCCAATCCCGATGGCACGTTTGCCGGGGCCTTAACCACAACCCGCAAGGATGCCGCCCGATTTTGGCAAGCAGAAGATGTCTATCGGCGCATGGAATTTGGCTTGCGCTGTAGTGAGGCCCACGGCACAAAGGCGATCCGCACCCATATTGATTGCATCCATGGCCAAGGTCAGATCAGTTTACCGGTGGCGGCTCGGCTACGGGAGGAATGGCGCGATCGCCTGACGCTGCAAATCGTTTCCCTCGTACCCTTAGCAGAATTTCTCACCCCCAATGGAGAGGCGATCGCCGCTCAAATTGCCGATTTAGGGGCCATCCTAGGCGGCGTGGCCTATATGAATCCCGACCTCGATGCCCAATTAGATGCCGTCTTTGCCCTCGCCCAAAGCCGGGGCATTGAGCAGTTAGATTTCCATGTGGATGAGTCGGGAGATCCGGAGGCGATGGCCCTGCGGGCGGTGGCGGAAGCAGCCATGCGCCATGATTTTAGCGGCTTGATCCTCTGTGGCCATTGCTGTAGTTTAGCGGTGCAAGCTCCGGCGGCGGTGGCGAAAACCTTAGGGTTGGTCAAGCAAGCCGGGATCGCCATTGTCAGCTTACCAATGTGCAATCTGTTTTTACAGGATCGCCGCACCGATGGCACTACCCCCCGCTGGCGCGGCGTGACGCTGGCCCATGAAATTCGCAATGCTGGCATTCCCCTATCCTTTGCCAGTGATAACTGTCGCGATCCCTTCTATGGCTTTGGGGATCACGATATGTTAGAGGTGTTTCGCGAATCCGTGCGCATTGCCCATCTGGATTATCCCTGTGGGGATTGGGTAGCAACGGTGACGGATGTTCCCGCCCAGAGGTTGGGCTTGGGGGGCAATCGCCTCGAACCTGGACAGATGGCGGATTTCGTGATTTTTTCCGGGCGTTGTTATAGTGAGCTATTGGCGCGATCGCAGCATGACCGCTGGGTGATTCGGGGGGGCAAGCGGTGCGATCGCCCTTTACCCGATTATCGTGAATTGGATGATTTGGTAGCCCTAGGGGAGTTTCCAGACAAGTTGTAGGAGGTTGAATTTGCCAAGCCAAGCTGCTATACCTGATCTCTTTTTGCAACTCGATTACCGGGGCATTGTTTTAGACTATAAACCGGGAAGCACAACAGATCTCTATTTACCCATTCCCAATCCCATTGGTCAGCCCCTCCAAAACTTTTTGCCCCCCTCCGTGGCGGCACTATTTCAAGAAACCTTAGCGCAGTTAAGTCTGGGAGAGCCGATCCTCAGCTTTAACCATGCCCTCGCCATTGGCGAAGAAACCCGGTTTTATGAGGCACGACTGTTGCGGGTCAGTGCCCAGGTGGCGATCGCCATCATCCGCGACATCACCCACCGCAAACGCACCGAAGCCGAACTCACCGCCGCCAAAGAAACCGCCATGCGGGAAGCCGCCCTCAGCCGCGAGGCCAACCTCGCCAAGAGCCAATTTCTCGCCCGCATGAGCCATGAACTGCGCACGCCCCTCAATGCCATCCTCGGCTTTAGCCAACTGATGACCCGCGATGATACCCTCAACCCCAACCAACAAAACTATCTCGGCATCATCAATCAAAGCGGCAATCATCTCCTCGATGTGATCAACGACATTTTGGATCTCTCCAAAATTGAAGCCGGTCGGATCACCCTCAATGAGCAGCCCTTTCAACTTCACCGCCTCCTCAATACGGTGCGGGCCATGTTGGCCCTGAAAGCCGCAGATAAAGGATTAGCCTTTCACCTCGATTTAGATCCCTTCCTCCCGATTCAAGTAGAGGGGGATGAACAAAAACTGCGACAAGTATTGATTAATCTCTTGGGGAATGCGATTAAATTCACCGACCGGGGGTTAATCCGCCTCCGGGTTTGGGTGACTTCCCCCGCCGTGGATGGGCGCATGGGGATTGAATTCCAGGTAATTGATACCGGATCCGGCATTGCCCCAACGGATCAGGTGACTTTGTTTGAACCCTTTGTCCAAAGTTTACGCCGGAGCGATCTCCAGGAAGGCACAGGCCTAGGGTTAACCATCAGCCAGCAATTTGTTCAACTAATGGGGGGGGTAATTACGGTAAATAGCGAACTCAATCAGGGCACAACCTTTGCCTTTACACTCCCCCTTAAAGTGGTCGTGGACTATGCCAGCCGCGCCCCAGGCCCCTTAATCGTCACAGGGCTAGCCCCTGGGCAACAAAATTACCATATCCTGATTGTCGAAGACCGGGAAACCAATCGCTACCTCCTGGAGCAATTGCTCAAGACCGTTGGCTTCACCACCACAGCGGTTCATGATGGAGCCGAAGCCATTGCGGCCTGGCAGGAGCTTAAACCGGATTTTATTTGGATGGATCTCCAAATGCCGGTTTTAGATGGCCGGGATGCCACCCGGGAGATCCGGGCCTTGGAAGCCGCCCAAGGCGTGAGCTATCCGGTTCCCATTGCGATGATGACCGCCAGCGCCTTCGCCACCGATGAGGCTTCGATTCTCGCCATCGGCTGTAATGCTTTAGTGCGCAAACCCTACACCGAAAAAGAGATTTTCGAGACTATGGCCCAGTGCTTGGGGTTGCAGTATACCTATCGTGAGGTGTTGAACCAAGGTGAAGCGGATTTAGCCGGGAGCGATGACCGTCTCCTCCAACAATTTCACACCACCCCCATGGCCTGGCGGGAGAAATTCAGCCAAGCGGTGTTAGAAGCTGATGGGGAGGAGGTGCAGCAATTGGTGGCGCAACTGCCCCTCGATTGTGGCGATCTGGCCAATGGGGTGCTGCAATGGTTAGATAATTTTGAGTTTGAAACAATTATTACGGTTTTGGGACTTTAGGAATGGGGTGGGAGGTTCCCTGCGGGGGCCAGATCAGCGATATAAATAGAAACTGTTGCACTATCCAAGGCAGGATCACTGTGTTGATACCAAGTTACCGCTTGGGGGAAACGACCTTGGATTAAGTTTAACCAGTCAGCGTCGGCTGCAATGGATTTAGAGGTCACTAAGATAATTCGTAGGGGTTCAGTGGTGAAGAAGGGGCGATCGCTATGAATATTTAAAGCATCAGATTGCAACGCCGAGCGAAATAATTCATCGGCAAAGGCAATGGGTAAAACTCGCCCATCAAAATCGAGCCATGCATCAAAAGCACTGGATTCATTCATGGCTAAAACAATGATATCCCGTTCATTTTTTCTGAAACGATCAACAGTGTCCACGACTATTTTACTGTTTACCAAAGATAAAGAAGGGTTATAGATCTCAGTTGTATTGGCAATGTAATTTTTCGGGAATTTTAATTGATGAGCACTAATAAAGTGCATAATGTGGAAGCTATTGGGGATAATGTAAAAAAGTGAAAATATTGCAAATAATTTCACAAAATTTATGGATTTCCAATGTAGTTGACCGCGTTTCTTGAGGCCTTTAAAAATTCTCCAAAAAATCGCAAGCATTAATACTTCTATGATCAGCGAATGACCTACACCATGACGGGTGTTAAACACCAAATAGTTATAACCAATTTTCTGGCTTAAATAGGCAAGTGGCAGAAAAGGAAGATAACCCAGGGTGATAAACAGAAGCCAATGGGAGCGAGAAAAGCCATGGCGATAACGCCAACAAAGTATGAAAAATAGAAGACCGATAGGAAATGTAACAATCGTCAATGGAATGAGCCGCTGCTCAAAAGCGATTTCTCGAAAAAAAGGGATCCAACTATCACTAAAAAAAATCAAGTGTATCCAAAACTGTGAGGCTTGAAATAGGTATAAACCAGGGGCAGACACCAAAGCGATAAGTAAATAAATACCTCGGGGATGATCTGGAGAAAAATTAGCCGCGATAGACTCATCAATATAACTTGCTGTATCGGAAAAATGGGCATTAAGGAATGAAAGAACTAATGGGACGATGATAAATGTACCAAAACCCAAGCCAATCATGATCAGCTTTTGAGGGGTTGTAAACCGAGATTTACCACTCACGAACAAGATTTCAATCACTACATAAATGCAGAAGCTCACCGCAGGAATCACGGCAGAATATTTCAAAAAGTAGCTGCTGCCCAGGAAAAATCCGAGGATTGCTGTGTGCCACAATATTCGCGACCAAGATAGGTTAGGTTGTTGCCAGGATTGAACTAAACGGAGGCCAAACTGGTAAACCCATGGCATGATTGCAAAAACGACAATTTCACCCGTCCAAAGCCGCGTACCGCTGACGGAAATTGCATAGGATGGCAATGCCAAGGCAAAGAGCATCAACACTGTCTGGGGCAACTTGAGTTTTTTGGCAACGGCTAGCCACCCCCCACAGCCGGAAATCATCAGGAGGTAGGAGGTGATTTTTGCCGACAGTCCGAGGGGAAGACCGAGGGCTAATAGGGGATAGTAAAGGAAAGCCGTGCCGGGGGAAAACCAAACCACCCAGAATGATTGGTCTTGGGATAAATCATCAATGTCAGGTAACCATAAATCGCCTAGGCGATGGGTTAAGCCCTGGACAAATTGCTGACTGGACTTCAGGGATGTGGAGGCATCGGCATGGATGAAATAGGGGAGCGGCAGTAGGCTGACAAATAATAAGGTGAGGAGGAAAAGGGCGATCGCCTCTGGCCCATAGCGGTGGCGCAGTTTGGAGAGCAAGAGCATAATGAGGGGTTAACCCTTGTTAGGATTTCGTCGCAGGCGTGAGGGGGAGGAACGCCATTTGAATACCGAGGATTAAGGCGATCGCCCCTGCACTGTAAAACACGGCCGTTAACCCAATGCTATTCCACACCGGCCCCAACAGGAGGGGAGAAATAAACTGCCCAAGGGAATTGGCCCCGGTTCCGACCGCTAACACTGTCGCCCGTACCTCCGGGGGAGCCAATCCTGCCAAAATATCATAAATGTTGGGAATCGTAATCCCAAAGCCCATGCCAAACAACACCGCCGCCGGGATAATCCAATGGAGTTCATTTAAGAGCGGGATCGTGAGCAGCATAAAGGCCATGGTGATAAACCCAAAGGCAATGGTTTGCTGTACCCCAAACCGCCGCGCCAAGCGACTGGCGGCAAAGGCGGACATTACCGCTGCGCCCACGGCGCGAATCCCCAACACCGCCCCATTTAATGCCGGATCGGCATTGATAATGTCTTTAAGGTAGAGGGGCGTGTAGATGACGACGGTGTAAACGATCGCCGCCGCGACGACGATTAACCCATAAATCTGTAAAATGGCCGGCCGGCGCAAGGTGGCAAACAACGTTTGGTTTTGTTCCAGATCCAAGAGGCCGCCGCTGCCTGCGGGGGGTTCTTTGAGGGTGATGGCGGCCCAGAGAGCAACGGGCAAACCAAATCCGTAGAGATAGAAGGCATAACGCCATTCCGTGGCCCCCACCCAACCGCCGACGATGGGGATAATAATGCTGGCGATGGTCATAGCACTGGTGGCATAGCCCAACATCCGCGATCGCTCTGCCCCCTCAAACAGTGTGGCCAACAGGCCAATACTCGCCGCCGCAATGGCCGCACTACTGATCCCCAGTAAAACGCGAGTGGTGAGGAGGAGAGGCAATGTATTCATCACCGCCCCCGCAACCCCGAAGAGAGCATAGAGCAGGAGGGACGGGAGGAGTACCGTGCGTTTGCCAATGCGATCGGCGAGCCAACCAAAGAGGGGGGTAAAAAGGGCGATCGCCAAGGCGTGAATACTCACTAACGTCCCCGCCCATTGGGGAGAAAGGGCCAACTCCTGCACCATCTCCGGCAACACGGGAGAAACCACCCCGCCGGTCATCGTGGTCAGGCAACCGGCGGCAATCAGGACATAGACCTGCCAGAGGCGATCGCCTTGGGGGGGACGGGAAGGAGTAGAAGGGGGAACCGAAATGACACGCATGGTTGAAGATACGCCTTTGGGGGGCATGGCCATAAATGTTAACTTTTGTGCCCTCCATCATACCCTGATGGGGTTGAGGCACAAGGAACACAGGTTCGGTTTGGGGGGCGGCTCAGTGGGATTGTTTCTGGGCGGGATTTGTGGTAGATGCAGTGGGCATAAAAAAAGTGGAGCTTAAACTCCACTTTTGGCTTCAGGATTAAACTGTGGGGGCGAAAGATGTTGCGCCCTAGGGTGAAGGTGTTGAGTTGGGGGCCATCACCTCAGCGGGAAGCAGCTTAATATCTTGAGCCAATCCCAACGCGCTGAGGAAGCGAATCGTCATCCAGGTGAAATCGATTTCCCACCATTTCCACCCGTGGCGGGCGGAGTATTGGTAAGCATGGTGGTTATTGTGCCAACCTTCGCCGTAGGTGACGAGGGCTACCCACCAGCAATTGCGGGATTTATCATCAGAATCAAAGGTGCGATAGCCAAACATGTGAGTGGCACTATTCACCAACCAGGTGCAATGCATCACCAAAATTAAGCGAACAAACACACCCCAGACGATGAAGGGCCAGCCGCCAATGCTATAGAGCACCAGTCCAAGGGCTACTTGTACTAACACAAAATAGTTTTGTAGAAACAAGTAGACCGGATCATCTTTAATGTCCTTCGTAATCCGGGGCACTTCAGGTTCGATTTCCACCTGATAGAACATCCATCCCAAGTGACTCCAAAAAAAGCCGTTGCTGGAATCGTGGGGATCTTGGCTTTGGTCAGAATGAAGGTGATGGAAGCGGTGGAGTCCAACCCACTGAATCACGCCACCCTGGCAGGACAAGGCTCCGCAGAAAACGAAGAAATACTCTAACCATTTCGGGGTTTTAAAACTCCGGTGGGTAACTAGACGATGCCAACCCAACGTAATTCCCAGCCCACCAGTGACCCAGTGGAGTACGAGCATCACACCAATGGCACTCCAGCTAAAGTTACTGGGCAAAAGCGCAAACAATGCGCCGGCGTGAATCAACGTCATGTAAATAATATTGACCCAATTCAGGGGCCGCTTTTGTGAAGAAACAAGTGTCATGCAGAAATCTCAAAAACGAATGTTACAAGTAGCCTTATGCTGACGATAACGCATATTTTGCTTTATGCTACGGTAGCAAATGCAGGTCTTGGGATGGTATGGATAGCCTGAAATTGTTAGACGAGGCAGAAAAAGCACTGATTCCGATTTTTTCTGGAATTGACGCTCAGGTCAAGCAAAATCTTAAAAAAGTTCTTAAGTTTTTGCGATCGCACCGGGTCGGCGCTCACCATTTTGCCGGAGTCAACGGCTATGGCCACGATGATTTAGGGCGGGAAACCTTGGATCGCGTCTTGGCGGGCGTGCTGGATGCGGAGGCGGCGATCGCCCGGATTCAGTTGGTTTCGGGAACCCACGCCATTGCCTGCGCCCTTTACGGAGTGCTCCGGCCGGGGGATGAACTCCTCGCCGTGGCCGGTGCTCCCTACGACACCCTCGAAGAGGTGATCGGACTGCGAGGCTCAGGTCAGGGTTCCCTGGCCGAATGGGGGATCACCTACCGTCAATTGGCCCTCACTCCCCAGGGTGACATTGATTGGGACAGTCTCGCCACCGCCATCCGACCCCACACCCGGATGGTCTTGATCCAACGCTCCTGTGGCTATGCCTGGCGGCAAAGCTTGGCGATCGCCACAATTGGCCGCATTGTCGAGGTGGTCAAAGCCCAAAATCCCGACACGATTTGCTTTGTGGACAACTGTTATGGGGAGTTAATCGAAAACCAAGAGCCGCCAGCGGTGGGGGCGGATTTAATCGCTGGTTCCCTGATTAAAAATCTCGGTGGCACGATCGCCCCTACGGGGGGCTACATTGCCGGTCGGGCGGATTTGGTGGAGATGGCCGCCTGTCGCCTCACCGCGCCGGGGATTGGCAGTGCCGGGGGAGCCACCCTCGATCTCAATCGCCTCTTGTATCAGGGCTTATTTTTAGCACCGCAAATGGTGGGGGAAGCGATCAAGAGCAGTCACCTGATCGCCTATGTGTTTGACCAAATGGGCTACCCCGTCAATCCCGCCCCCTTTGTACCCCGTCGCGATGTGATCCAAGGGATTCAACTGGGATCGCGATCGCAACTGATCGCCTTTTGTCGCGCCTTACAACGTTCTTCCCCTGTTGATGCCTATGTAGATCCAATTCCCGCCCCGATGCCCGGCTATGACAGTGAATTAGTGATGGCGGGGGGGACGTTTATTGATGGCAGCACCTCCGAGTTATCCGCTGATGGCCCCCTGCGGGAACCCTACACCGTCTTTTGCCAAGGGGGAACCCATTGGACCCACACCGCCATTGCCCTCGAAGACTTGCTTCAGGATTGGCCGCCTGCATCCTAAACAGCAAGAAAGCGCGATCGTAAGAGCAACAACAGGATAATTACAGGGGGAATTCTGTAGTTAAAATTAAAATATTGAGGCGATCATCACTATCTTGTGTCTAGAGACAACGAAATGTAATTAATTGTGATCCCTGACCTCAAAAGGTTCAAAACAATGGCGATAATAGCAGTAAAGTTCCTAACGGGAGCTGTACTTGCTGTGGGCAATCCCCATGGATCCCCCCTGTGTTTATGTCTATGCGTGCTGCGACAATTCACCCCTTAATTCAAACCATTCCCGTCTGTTCCCTGCCCATGACCGTGGCAACGCTGTTGCCGCTGTTTAGCAAGGCCGGAACGGATATCGTGGTTTGCGTGGATGCAGCCCAGAAACCCCTAGGGGCGATCGCCCTGACCCGACTTTTACCCCATCTTAAGGCGCTAAACACACCGATCCCCTGCCAATGGCTTGATCCCCTGATCACCGTCCAACTCACAGAAAGCGGTGAGATCCTCTTGCCTCCCGCCCTCAACTCCGATACCCACGACCAGAAATACTATGGGGTTGTGGATGATTTAGGACAATTTCAAGGGTTGATTAACGGTTGGCAGATTCTCCCCCTGCTGCGCTCACCCCCATTGCCGGAACCCCTCCACACCTTAACCGCCCTCCTAGAGCAGATCCCCCTGCCTTTAATGTTGCAAACCCAAACCGGTCAAGTCCTGCAACAAAATCGGCTCTGGCAACAGCACATCGACGAGCAGGCAGAAGTTTGGCGATCGCAACATCATGGCGATGCTGATCATCCAGGCCAGACCGACCCTGTGCCGGCCTGGGAAAAAATCACCGAAATTTGCCTACCCACCGCCGCCTCCCTCCCCAATACCAAGCACCACCCAGACAACCCCAGCACCTGGAAACTGTTGCGCTTTCCCTTCCTGCTCCCCCTCACCGCCGACGGAGAACCGCTCTGGCTCGTGTTTGCCACCGATATTACCGAGCAACGACAACTGTGTAAAGAACTGGCGGCGAAAAATGCCGATTTGGTGCAACTCAATCGCCTTAAAGATGAGTTTTTAGCCTGTATCTCCCATGAATTAAAAACCCCCCTCACCGCTGTTTTAGGCCTCTCAAACCTGCTCAAAGATACCAAGCTAGGGCCTTTGAATCCGCGCCAAAGCCGCTATGCCCAATTGATCTACCAAAGTGGGCGACAACTAATGCGAGTCGTTAATGATATTCTCGACCTTACCCGTTTAGAAACGGGTCAGTTGAAGCTGAATCCAGAGCCGGTGAAGGTGGCGACCCTGTGCGATCGCGCCTATAAACACGCCCTTACCCAAATGGGCGACACCCTCAACCCCGATGGGGAGGTGAGTCCCCAAACCCCCTTTACATTGGTGATTGAGCCGGGTCTAGAGGATTTGATCGCCGATGAACTGCGCCTGCGGCAAATGCTCAGTCACCTCCTGGAAAATGCCCTCAAATTTACACCTCCTACGGGGCAAATGGGTTTAACCGTCAGTCGTTGGCACGGTTGGATTGATTTCACCGTTTGGGATACGGGCATTGGCATTCCGGAATCCGCCCAACATTTGATTTTTCAAAAATTCCAACAACTGGAAAGCCCCCTAACGCGGCAATTTGAAGGGGCCGGCTTGGGCTTAGTGTTAACCCAGCGCCTGGCCCGGGCCCATGGGGGGGAAATTTCCTTCGTTTCCCAGCCCGGCCAAGGCAGTCGTTTCACGCTGCTCCTGCCACCGAGTCCCCCGCAGCCCAGCCACACCGACCCCCAACCCCCCACTCCCAATCAATTGGTGCTGATTGTGGAAGTCGTGCCTCGCTACATTGAGCGGCTTACCCATCAATTGCAACAGTTGGGTTATCGGGTCTTAATTGCGCGATCGGGGACGGAGGCGCTGGAAAAAGCACGGCAAATTCAGCCCCGGATTATTTTGCTCAATCCCCTACTGCCCTTGCTCTCAGGATGGGATGTGTTAACCCTGCTCAAGGCCGACCCCGCCACCCAAGAGATTCCCGTCCTCGTCACCGCCACCCACGGGGAGCGGCAACTGGCCCAACAAAATGGGGCCAATGGTTTCTTGACGCTGCCGGTTAAGCTGGCTCCTTTGCGGGAAAGTTTGCTGCGGTTACGGGCGACGGTGGCGGGTTCGATGCGCACCTTAACGCTGTTGCATCTCAATGCCAGTGCTCAGGGTCAAGAAACGGGTTACTCGGCCTTTGTGGCCCAGTTTGGGGGGGCGAATCAGCGGCGGCCGGTGGTGTCTTCTACCGATGGCCATCAGCTTAGTTATCGCCTCCTGGAGGCGGATGATCTGGAGCAGGCGGATATTTTGGCGCGGGTGTGGAAGCCGGATGTGCTGTTGTTGGATGGGCGGGATGTGTCGAATATGGCTTCTTTTTTGCGATCGCTCACCTGTTATGAATCGTTGGTGTCTCGGCCTTTGGTGACGTTGAATAAGGGGACGACGGCGATCGCCAATCAATACCCCCAACTGCGCGTGTTTCCCTGTCTGATCCCCATCACGCCCCAAACGATCACGGCCCTATTTCAAGTCATTCAAATCGCCGTGGGGATCACGGTACAGTCCAATATTCTTGTTGCCTGCGATGGTTTTCCCACCAAACCCCATGCCCAACCCGGCGAACAGCCCACATTTCTCCACGCCCTCACCCAATACCTCCACACCGCCGGCCTCCGGCCGATCCTTTCCAAATCTTGGCCGGAGGCGAAGCGACAACTACAACAAAATACCGTCGATTTATTGGTGATTTATGTGGATGATGAATCCTCTGAATCGGCTTGGCTCCAGCGTTTGGAGGCAATGCCGGCCCATTATGAACACCTGCCCATTCTGCTGTTGGATTATCGCAATGTACTCCCCCCTGGCCCCAACGCCCTCAGGGAGCGAGTGACGGCGATGATTACCGATCGCGATCAATCGATGACGGTGTTGTTGCAACGGGTGCATCAGATGGTGGCGGGTTGTTGGCGCTAATCCCCAGGCCGGGGCGATGGGGGGGGATGAGGCGACCGGCCGCGTCGAGGGTTGCGCCCTGGAAGGGATCGTTGAGTAGGTTGAGGTGGCTGTCGAGGTCGATAGAGTCGGCGTAGGGGGCGAGGTGGCTCATGGCAGAATTGGCGAGGGTGCTGTCGCTATAACAGCCGTACATGATCTGAAGGTTGTAGCTCTGGGCGGTGTGGATCATCCCTAGGGCGGCAGTCAGGCCCCCCGCTTTCATCAGTTTGATGTTGATACCGTGGACAACGGGGGCAAGGGCGGGAATATCCTGGGCTGTAAAGCAGCTTTCATCGGCAAAAATGGGGAGGGGCGATCGCCCATATAAAGCGGCAAAATTCCCCCGATTGCTGGCGGCCAGGGGTTGCTCTAAATGCTGTACGCCCCGATCTGCGAGCCAATCCGCCATGGCGATCGCCCCCTCTAAATCCCATCCCCCATTGGCATCCACTGTAAACGACCCATCGGGGGCCGCTGCCTGCACTGCCGTAAACATGGCCTGATCCGCCCCAATCCCCAAAGGGGAACCCAGTTTCACCTTAAACACCTTGGCCCCAATTTGGCTCTGCCACTGGGCCACCCGCGCCGCCGCCGTGGGGGGATCACTAATCCCAATCGTCACCGATGTAGGCGGGATGGCATCGAGATCCAACCCCCACAGTTGCCAGAGGGGTAGCCCCGCCCGCTTGCCAACCCAATCGTGAAGGGCGATATCGATGGCGGCCCGCGCTGCTGTGGATAATGGGGCTAACAGGGGGGCGAGTCGTTGGCGATCGAGGGGATGGTAGGTCTGAACAACGGGAATTAAAGCGGTTAATTCCGCCACAAGGGCCGCCGTCCTCAAGCTCTGCCCCTCCCCCACAGAAAAAGGCGTGGCCTCTCCCCACCCCTCAATCCCCTCGGCCCGAATCCGCACCCAAAGATTCACACTGCTCGCCGTTGTGCCTCGGCTAATCGTCAGGGGAACCCGTTTTTGGAGCGTGAAGGGGGTGATGGTTAGATCCATGGCATTGGGAATAGGGAAGGGGGAATAGTTTCGGAGGGCGAAGGATTTTTTTCGCCCCTACCGATTGGCGGTTACGGGCTGCGGATCTAACGCTCCCTTCGGATAGACAATGCGTTGGTGATTATACTGCTGCCAGACTCGGACAAAGACTTCGGCAATGGTGGGGAGTTCTTCCCAGCGTAGGCCCGATTCATCCAGTTGATGATCTTGCCAGCGGGCGCGGAAGATTTTTTTAACCATGCTTAAGGCGGTTTCGGGGGTGGCATCTTTGAGCGATCGCAGCGCCGCCTCACAGGCATCGGCTAACATCACAATCCCCGTTTCGCGGGATTGGGGAATCGGCCCCACATAGCGGAATTGGGGTTCATCGACGACCACCCCCTCAGTTTGGGCCCGTTGTTTAGCTTGAAAATAGAAATAGGAAATCAGGATCGTGCCTTGATGTTCCGGGATAAAGTCCTGAATCGCTTCCGGGAGATTGTAGCGGCGGGCGATCACTAACCCTTCGCTGACGTGCTTTTTAATAATTTCCGCACTTTCCCAGGGGTTATTAATTTGATCATGCTTATTCGGCCCCCCCATTTGGTTTTCAATAAACCCAAGGGGATCGTGCATTTTGCCGATGTCATGGTAGAGGGTTCCCGCTCGCACCAGTTCCACATTGCAATGGAGTTCCCGGGCAGCGGCTTCGGCAAGGGAGGAAACAAAGAGGGTGTGCTGGAATGTGCCGGGGGCTTCGGTGGCCAAACGTTTGAGCAGGGGCCGGTTGGGGTTGGAGAGTTCTGCTAAACGGATCGGCGTGACCACATCAAAGAGCCGCTCTAAATAGGGAGATAAGCCGAGGGCGACAATACACCAGGCTAAACCGGAGAGGCCAAACACCGCCGCCGCTGGTAGCACCACCGCCCACACCGCCCCGACGGTGGAACTCCAAAACAGCGTAATTCCAAAATAAAGTACCCCTTGGGTTACGCCCACCATTCCCCCCAATAGGGCCAATTCTTCCCGCGATCGCAGCCGTCCCGCGACGATCGCCGCCAATAATCCCCCCGCCGCCCCCGCAAAAATCGTTTCCCAAGAAACAAGGGCAGCGGTTTTCCAGGGGGTAGCGGTAAAAATCGACAGGCCCGTCATCAAACCCACATGGGCAATGGCCAAGGGGGGATTAAAGAAACTGCTCCCCAATAGCCCCACCGCCGCTAGATTATTCTGTTGAAGCTGGAGCATTAACGGCGTGCTGAGGCTGAGGAGACAGAGCAAAATGCGATCGCGACAGCGGAGGCGCACATTAAACCGCCGCTTCACCAGCCAAAAAATCCCAATACTGCCCATCACCAAACCGCCGGTTTGGCCCAAGCCCTGCCAATCAATACCCCGACGGCTTTCGTTAAACTCATCGAGCAAAATGAAATCTCGGCGGGTAATCGTTTGGCCGGCCCGGACAATCAGTTCCCCAGTGGCAACCTTATAAACCACCGGCTCCACCGCTTCGGCCGCCTGTTCAGCACGACGTTTGGTTTCATCTTTATCGGTCACTAAGTTGGGCTGAATCAGTTCTGTGAGCAACTCCACCCCCATCGGGAGCGTATGGTCAGGGACAACAGAGCGTAACTGTGCCATAGCTGCCCCTTGGCGCAGATCCACGGGCAGGCCCGGGGGAATGCCTTGGGTGAGGATGCGATCGACGGCTTGGCGGAGGCCGGCTTGGGTTTGGGCCCAGGTTTCATCCCGCACATCCAAGAGGGCCAATTGATATTTGTATTGAACCGAGTCGGGATCATGGTTGGCAAGCAGGGTTTGGGCCTGTTGGTAGCCGAGGCGCACCACCTCAATGGTTTCCAGGAGGGTTTGCAATTGGCGGGTTCCCTCCTGTTGGCGATAGAGTTCGAGTTCGGCGATCGCCTGTTGGGCGGAAAGATTCGCGGGGCTAGATCGTTCCGGGCTATAGTCATCGGGAACCAGGGAAACCGGTTGAGTCGAGGGAACAGCGGCACGGGTTTCCTCTAACGCTTCAGGGGTATTGGCCCGGATTGTCATCAAGACCATTTGCCAATCTTCAGGCCCCGCACTGCGCAAAAAACGCTGACTGGGCAAAGACAATAACTCTTCCTCCACAAAGGGCAATGCGCCGGCAGTTTCGCGCATTTTTTCCACCCCCGTTAAAAATTCCTCTAGGGATTGCTTAATCTGTTGGGTAATCGTGGTATCTACCCGCAAAACCTGAACCAGGCCGGTTTGAGCCGCTTTCCGTTGCTCATCGGTGAGTTGCTGATCCACCACCTCAGCATCTTCCCCCGCCCAAACACTTTTGGGGGCCAGGGTGCCTTCCTTAAGTTGGGGCTGATCATAAAATCGATAGCCAATCACACTGGTGAGGGATACCCCAATCATGACGAGCATAATCGGGTGGGGAATGGCTGGCCGAGATTCTAGCCGTCGGTGTGGACGGCCGGAGTCACGGACTAGGCGGCGGGGGGTCATGAGCCATTGTCGGAGATTGTGAGTGAGAGAGCGCATCATAGGACGTTATCTATTAAAGATCGGCCGGCGTGAAGGGAGGAGCAGGGGGACGGTTGGCGGGGATTTGGGAAACCAGAGGGCGAGGGCGGTGGGGTGAAAGGAGGCCCCCTGGGGCTAGGGCTAGAGCCATATCTGGCTCAAGGGACTGATCTTGGCCGGCCCAACGGGCGAATAATTGGCGGGCTTCCTGTTGGTGGGATGGGGTCGGGGTCATGTTGACTCCATGGTAAATGCCCATCAAAGTAGCGGTGAGGGCAGCGGCAAGGGGACTATGGCCATGGGCGCGGTGAATGCTGATCTGGGGGTCTTCGGGGGTGGCGGCGACGCAATGGAGGGCAAAGGGGAGGGCCGGCTGATGGCGGGAGGGGGGCTGCCCTGGGGTGATGGGTTCGCGATCGCCCATTGCCTCGGTTAAGGGTCGCAGCAGCGGGTCAGCGTTGGCTCGTTGCCGCCATTGGGGAAGATCGGGGAGTTGTCCCCTCAGGCCTTCGTGGAGGGCGATCGCCCAGATTGACAACCAAGCTAAATCTTCATTTCTGAGGGCCAAAACGGTCACTATTTCCGGGAGGTGGGGTTGGGCCTCATATTCCCATAACAACAGGGGCAATAATCCAAGGGCCAGGCCACTCAGCCAACTGGCGGATTGAGGCGAGCCTTTTGGCGGGAACAATGGCAAAAACTCTACGTCCGAAGGGAAAGCCGGCCATTGCACCAGGCGAGATAACACCGCCGTTTGCACTTGATCCCACTGCAACCAGTCGGCATCAAGGGGTTGAAAAACTCCCCCCATCGCACTGCCCCCCAGTCCCCCTTGAAAACGACTCAACAGTGAATATGGCATTAATGACTGCCTCAAGTGAGATGCTACCGGTTGCAGGGACAGGCCCTCTTTGGCTCCAAACTTATCCCGACATCCACTGGCTACCATCTTAATCGACAAAGTTGGCTGGCGACCAACGGGGGCCGGGGTGCGGTTTTCCTAACCCTGAGCCAGCAACCAATCCCCGGCAGCCTGTCCTGAGGCTAAAGCCGCTTCAGCGGTAGACCCCAAACACCAATCCCCACAACAAAGCAGGGGCATCGCAAATTGACCCACCACCACCTCAGTCCCTAAGGGCGTTTTCGGGAAGGCATACCGCCAACGATGGCCTTGAACCCAGAGGGGGTCACTAAAGGCTGGCCCGGCTTGGGCAATCCAATCCGCCAGCAAAATATTGACCCCCGTTGCCCAGTCATGGTGGTGATCTTCGGCAAAGGCGGGGGTACTGTGGAGACAGAGGCTCAGTTGATTGGGTTGTTCCCGTTTACTACTGTCCTCAATCCCCCATTGCAACTTTGTGCCTCTCCCCTGAATCATGCCCCGTTGGGGTAACTTTTCCTGGCGGGAGAGGGGATACCCCACCATGACCGTGAGGCAGGGGTCGAAGACGACCCGGGCGAGGGCTTGGATTATGGCGGATTGGGCGGGACTGGGGGGTAAGGTGTCGAGGAGGGCGATCGCCTGGGGCGCGGGAATCGCCAACACGAGGGCCCGAGCCATGATCGGTGGGTTATCCATCGCCGCCCCCTGTAGGATCCAAGCGAGGGAATCGAGGTGAATTTCAGTGACACAGTATTGACTGTGAAGGGTTAAACCCGCTGCCATGGCTTTGGCGATCGCCGTATTCCCGATCGGGGCGGCATAGGCTCCCGGTTTCCCGGGCCAAGGCTGAAGGAGTTCGGAATATTGCTCAATCAGGTGCTGGGTATGGGGCCCCTGAGCCTGAAAGTAGGGTAAGCCGTGATCGAGACGGGCATCATGGAGGCGGCGGGTGGCCACTCGGCCCCCAACACCTCGGGATTTATCGAGCAGAACAACAGTTCTGCCATGAGATTGAATCTGCTGGGCGATGGATAACCCCGCCAAGCCTGCACCAACCACTGCGACATCGTAGAGCATAAACACGAGGTTTTAAAATTTAGGTTTGATGATACCGCTCTCATTTTGGTCGTGGGGCTGTGACTTGATTTTCCAGGTTGCCAATCCCCTCAATTTCAATGCGGATGCGATCGCCCACCGCCACCGGCCCCACACCCTCCGGCGTTCCCGTTAACACCACATCCCCCGGCAACAACGTCATGATTTGGGAAATATAGGCCACCAACTGAGCGGGGGGGAAAATCATCTGATCAACAATGGCCTGTTGGCGGGGTTCTTGTTCATCATTGACAAAGGTTTGCAGCTTCGCCTCGGTGTTCAATTCCCGCACAATCCAGGGGCCTAAGGGGCAAAAGGTGTTAAACCCCTTGGCCCGCGTCCATTGATTATCCTGGCGTTGGAGATCCCGGGCGGTCACATCATTGGCGATCGTATAACCCCAAATTTTGCTGGCGGCCTGCTCGGGGGTGCATTGGTGGGCGCGATCGCCGATCACCACCGCCAACTCCCCCTCATAATCCACCCGCTCCGATTGGGGCGGGTAGATAATCGGCTGGTGGGTGGCGATCACCGTCGTGGGGGGCTTCATAAACAACAGCGGTTCAGCGGGGACATCAGACCCCATCTCTGCCGCATGGGCCGCATAATTGCGCCCCACCGCCAAAATTTTCGAGGGGGCACAGGGGGCCAAGAGTGTGTAATCCTCCGCCCCCAAATGGAGATCCGTAGCTTGCCCGGTTAACCATGGCGGCGCATCGAGAACCTGAATAGTGCGATCGGGGTTGAGCAAACCGTAATAAATTTGCCCCTGGACATCAACAACACGGACATAGCGATAGGCCATAGGTCATGGAAAGAGGGATAGCGTATTTTAGAATGGTAAGGTTATGGGTTCATCGCAATGCGACGGAACCGTAGTAAGATTTTAAAGCCTTGCTTCTGGATTGCCCCAAACCAAGGGGCATCTCACCGGAAGCCTAACGACCATAAGGAGCGATTATGAGCCTGAGCCGCAATTATGAAATGATGTATGTCCTGCGCCCGGATTTATCCGAGGAGCTAGTCAACGCCGCCGTCACTAAATACCAAGACTTACTAACGGAAAATGGCGCAACCAGCATTGAATGTGATGTTTGGGGTCGTCGTCGTCTAGCCTACCCGATTAAAAAATTTAACGACGGCATCTATGTCCTCGTCCACTACAGTGGCGATGGCAAGCAGATCGCCCCAGTGGAGCGGATGATGCGCCTCAGTGAAGATGTGATCCGCTTTTTGACGCTGAAATTAGAGAGTAAAGCGATCGCTGAACCAGAAGAAGCGGAAGCGGTGGCTGTGGAAGCCTAAGCCGTTTCTCCCGCTTGCTTATCCATATTTAGCCCTCCTGAATCCAGGGGGGCTTTTTTTATGGGCTGCCTCCAGGCATCAACATACCAACCCGCCACTCAAAAAATCTCAAAATGCTGACATCTTCGCCGGTGGCGATCGGGAGCAAACAGCTTGCTGTTATGCCTGCAATACCTTGACATTTCTTAATATTGTCTGGTCAAAGTAAAACAGTCTTATCACGAAAAATCAAGGCTTTCCGCCATTTTGATGATTTCAAACCATGAAGTTTTGCAAAGAAATTCTGAATAGGATTAATTTAGATGAATAAACCCCCGTATTTCTGAAGTTTTTCATTATACTTGCCTATTAACTGGGAGTTTTCTCAGAAATCTACAACTAATTGTTACATAAACCATTTGTAGGAGGAACAGTTTTATGATAATAGCGCAAGACCCAAACCCCACCCATGGCTCCTTAACCCGAACCAAAAGCTTTTTGGTGTGGAGCTTTACCCTGACGGTGTGTTCGTTAGTGGTGGGCTTCCCGATGTTGGTGTTGGTGGCAACAGTGACCGCCTTGGGGGCGATTATTTTGCAGTCTTTACTGCCGATGAGTGCGGTGTTAGTGGTGGTGGGCAGTGTGGTGGGCTTCCATGTCTTGGGGATTTTCTTCGGGGCGGCATTGTTAACCGCCAAGGGGGTTCATCCTGAAGATGTAAGCTGGCTCCATTGGCTCCATGGCAAAACCATGGAACGGACTCAGCCCATTTATGCGGCTTGCCCTTTGACCTGTGACATCATTCATACGTAAACGCAAACCCTGTTCCCCCTTGGGGAGAATTTTCAACAATAGCCCCATGATCCCCCTAAAATCCCCCTCGGTGAGGGGGATTTTTGCTTGTACACTGTGGATCGGCGGGGTTCTCTCCCGTTATGGCGATCGCAGGAGTTGGCATGATACCCCTTGACCCCACTGAGCAGTTTCGGCAACTCCAAGGGCAATTACGCCAATATGCCGACAGTATTGATCTTTTTGATCAAGATGATTTTGATATTTTAGTGATCCCTTCCTTCAGCATTGATCAGGATCAACTGGCGAAAGTACCGGGGTTTCTCCACTACGAAGAACGGCTGTTATTCTCCCTGATTCGCCTCCGCAACCCTCAAACGCGGCTGATCTACGTCACGGCTCAACCCCTGGCCCCGATGATCATTGATTATTACCTGCAATTATTGCCGGGGATTCCCTTTTCCCATGCCCGCGATCGCCTCCTACTCCTCTCCACCCACGACGCATCTCACCAACCCCTTTCTCAGAAAATCCTCGCCCGCCCTCGCCTCATGGAGCGGATCCGCCAAGCGATGCGGCCGGATAAATCCTATATGGTCTGCTTCAACTCCACCAAACTGGAGCGGGATCTTTCCCTAAAATTGGGGGTTCCCCTGCTAGCCTCCTCACCGGATCTCCTCTATTGGGGGTCAAAATCCGGCAGTCGGGAAATTTTTGCCACCGCCGCTGTGCCCCATCCCGATGGCAGTGGTTTGGTCTGGACAGTTGGGGATTTAATCACGGCGACGGCGGCCCTGTGGGAGCGTAACCCCGAGGCACAACGGGTGGTGATCAAACTCAATCACGGGTTTTCGGGGGAAGGGAATGGGGTGCTGAATTTGCCCCGTTGGGGAGGGGGTGACTCCTGCGCCGCCATTGCCAATACCTTGCCCCACCTCCGTTGCCAAGCCCAGGGGGAAACCTGGGAGGGTTTTGCGCGGCGGATTCCGGAATTGGGGGCGATTGTGGAACTGTTCATTGAAGGAGAGGAGAAGCGATCGCCCAGTTTTCAGGGCTACATCACCCCAGCGGGCAATGTTAAAATCCTTTCCACCCACGACCAAATTTTAGGCGGCCCCGATGGCCAGATCTACCTCGGCTGCCGTTTCCCCGCCGATGCCGCCTATCGCCTCCAATTACAAGCCTTCGGCCTACGGGTGGGGGCTGCCCTCGCGTCCCAAGGGGCACTAGAACGCTATGGCGTGGACTTTATCGCCGTTGAACGGGGGGAAACTTGGGAGATCCAAGCCATTGAAATTAATCTGCGCAAAGGGGGCACAACCCATCCGTTTATGGCGTTGCAACTGCTCACCAACGGTGTCTACGACGGCAATACTGGCGAGTTCCATGCCCAAGGCCGCCATAAATACTATGTGGCCTCCGATAACCTTCAAAAACCTGCCTACAGGGGCCTTTTACCCACAGATCTCATGGATATTGTCACCCGCCACCGTCTCCATTTCGACAGCAGCACCCAAACCGGCACCATTTTTCACCTGATGGGGGCATTATCAGAGTTTGGCAAGTTGGGGTTAACCAGTATTGGCAATTCCTTTGCTGAAGCCGAAGCCCTCTACCATCGGGTGGAGCAGGTTCTAGACTTGGAAACGGAACCCCACCACAACCAAGGGATCTGCAATGGCGCAGGGATCGCCCCCCTGCCTTTAACCTGGCGGAGTTGATGGCGGCATTAACCGGGGGAGTTGGACGCGGTAGCAGGGGGAGGTATCGGTGACGGTGATTCGCCCCCCGTGGGCCTCAATCATCCGGCAACTGAGGACTAAACCATAGACTTCACGAATCCGCACCGACCAAGGTTTCGCCGGTTGGGATTCCCGTTGGAAATTTTGGAGGAGGGCGATCGCCCCCATCGTGTTTTGCAACCCGGCCAAGAGATCGGGATGATCCCCAAAAATCGCCTCAATATCCAAATCCATCGGCGCATCTTCCAGCAAGGGAGGCACCACCTGAATGAGAATCTCCAAACCCTGACCCGCCAAAACCGTGATTGTGATTTTCCGGCCCGGGGCGGTGGATTGCATGAGGCAATGGAGCAGGTAGTAGAGGGCCTGGCTAATTTTGCTGCGATCGAGAAACCAAGGGGCAGGCTCCGGTCGCAAATGTAACTCCAGGGTTTGCCCTGCTCCCCGTGCTAAGGGTTCAAGCTGAGTTAACAGTTGTTGAAACAGCGGTTCGAGGGGAACGGATTCGAGGACAAGATCGCGGGGATCGGTGATAAATTCCCCCAATTTCACCATTTCCCCGATCAGGTCGAGGAGTTGCTCACCACTTTGACTAATCACGGTGACATACTCCTTTTGTTTATCCCCGAGAGGGCCGTAGAGTTCCTGTCCTAACACCCGCGCCATCCCCAACACTGAGGTCAGGGGGGTACGCAGTTCGTAGATCAGGTGCTGAAGGAGGGTATTGGGGAGGGGATCGGGCGGGGTGGTGTTGACGATGGCTCCGCTACTTTGGTACTGGAGTTCGTATTCCTGCATCGACCACCGGGCCGCCATTTCCACAAAGGCAATATCTTTGGGGGTGAAACTGCGGGGAGTGAGGCTAACAATGCTAAACACGCCAATGTGAATCTGGTGGCGATCGCCCACCGGCACACCGAGAAAACTCTGTCCCCCCCGTTGAGCGAGGGGGCTTTCTGGGGCTAGGGTTTCGAGGGCTAAAGATTGCCCCTGCTCCAACACTTGAGCATTTTCAGAATTGAGGTAATTCATGGAGCGCGATCGCGCCCAATCATTCATCGTGCCAAAATGATGCAATCCCGTCACCGCCAACAACCGCAACTGTCCCCCCTGGGGAACCCCAAACCACACCACCGGCACATCGAGAAACTGTGCCACCATCTGCACTGCCTCATCGAAGATCGGAACCGCCGGTGTGGTTAACAACCCTAAGCGGGCAATGGCTGCATTCCGATGCTGTTCCTGCTGTGCCGACCATTTCCCATGATCGAGCTTGACCATAGATTTGCCTCAATTGTGAATACTGATGGATCAAAAAAACCGTAAGCCACCCTTAAGCTTGCCAAGCCGGATGGTTTAAAATCGCCTCAAACGTGCGCACCCCCCGCAACTGATTCGAGAGGGGCAGGTGTCCCCTTGGGGCGGTGAGATCCCAAGTAAACCCCAGGGGATACCTTGTCCAATTATTCTGAGATTTCCAGCCAATTTTGTCCCAGAGCTTCGTGAAATTCTTCCCTGCCCCTAGCCACAACTCCCGCTGCACCGAGAAGCCAAATTTACCTTCTGAATAGGTGAGCCAAAGGAGGTTGATCGTCTGAAAATCCAGCACCGGGATTTTATCCACTTCCGAAAAATACAACCATTTCCGCTGTACTGCCGTCGGCCCCACCAACGCACAAAGGGCTTGGACACAGAGGCGATCGGCCTGGAGAAAATCCTCAGCAATCAGG
>JAABSU010000001.1 GCA_011390265.1 Spirulina sp. | reverse complement strand
CGCGGGCGATCGCCCAAGGTCTCAATACCGATAGCAACGGCGAGAAATACCAAGTCACCCCCTTCTATATTCAGAAGAATGGGATCTGGTGCGGGCCAGAGGTGGCGGCGGCGGTTTTGCAGGGGGAAACCTTGGATGAGATGGATTTAGCCAACGCCTCAGAAAAACCCCGTTGGCAATTTCCCCCCGAAGCGGCCAGTGTTGATGTGTGGTTCCCCATTCTCCATGGCCCCAATGGGGAGGATGGCTCGATGCAAGGGTTGTTGCAGTTGATGCAGGTTCCCTATGTGGGGAGTGGAGTGCTGGGTTCGGCGATGGGGATGGATAAGCTGGCGATGAAGACGGCTTTTGCGGTGGCGGGTTTGCCCCAGGTGAAGTATGTGGGGGTGTTGCGATCGCAAATCTGGTCAAATCCCTGTGTGTTTCCCAAGCTCTGCGATGATATTGAGGCCCAATTGGATTACCCGATGTTTGTCAAACCGGCAAACTTGGGGTCTTCGGTGGGGATTGCCAAGGTGAAAAGCCGCAGCGAGTTAGAAGCAGCTTTGGATCAGGCCGCAGGGTACGATCGCCGCATTATCGTCGAGGCGGGGGTTGTGGCGCGGGAGGTGGAATGTGCGGTGTTAGGCAATGAGAACCCCAAGGCCTCGATTGTGGGGGAAATCACCTTTGATGGAGAATTCTATGATTACGAAACCAAATACACCGATGGCCGCGCTAATCTGTTGATGCCTGCCCCCCTGCCGCCGGAAGTGGTGGCTAAAATTCAAGCCATGGCCATTGATGCACTCCTGGCGGTGGATGGAGCAGGGTTATCGCGGGTGGATTTTTTCTATGTGGAAGCCACCGGGGAAATCTTTATTAATGAGATCAACACGTTGCCGGGATTTACGTCCCTGAGTATGTACCCGCAACTGTGGGCAAAAACGGGGATCACATTCCCCGAACTGGTGGATCAACTGGTGCAGTTAGCCCTAGAGCGTCACGCTACCCCCGAATCCTAACCACGGGGCAGGGATTGGCTCAGTTCTTCGGTGAGGGGGCGATCGCCCCGAATCAAAAGCTGTGCCTCCCCTGCCCTTGCCGTTACTCCCGGTGGCACAAACAGCAGCGTTAAACTGCCCTGGGGCAATTGGCTATTCGGCTGAGGGTTAGCCGTCAGCCACAGGAGCGGGGTACGGCGCGGCGGCTCATGGGTGGCAGTTTCGGCACATTCTGTAGCGGCCAAGGTTTCCAATACCACCCGATTCCCCTGGACGGCTCCTGTAGTGGCAGTCCAGAGACTCACCCCCAACTGAGCACGGCTCGCATAGAAATAGAGGGAAGCGGCCGCCGTCACCGCCGCTTCAAACTGATCCGGTAACCAGGGGGCCGCCGTATCCAGAGCGATAATCATTTCCCGACCACTGGTGAGAATTTCCAACTCCCGAACCTGCAACATGCCAAAGCGGGCACTGGTGCGCCAATGGATTAAGCGGGTGGGATCGCCAAAGCGGTAAGGGCGGAGGGCTTTGGTGATCCCTTCTGTGGCGGCTTCGTAGCGGTGTTCCCGCTGCCATTGCACCTGTTCATCGTGGTGGAGGCTGTCGATGAGGGGACAGCGACGCAGGGGCAGAATTTGCGGATAAACGATCGCCTGGGCAGGGAGCGATCGCCACCGCCGACACCAAAACAATCCCAAGGGGCTAGCGGTACGGACAAACAGCCCCGGCCAACGGTACACCCCCCGACGGGTGGCTCGGTAGTGGCTTGTGGCGTTGTAGGTCTTTTGGGGGGGGATGATCTCAATCCCCATGGGTTTTGGTGTTCCCAGAGTCGGAGGGATAGCCTCCAGATATTGCAGCCACAGTTTAGGCTTTGGGGTTGGATTCGTGATCTTCACCTCAATGCGCAACAGATCCCCCACACTCACCGGGGGGATCTGCTGCCGTTCCACTTTTAAATCCCGGAGCGATCGCCCCGGTAAAATCGCCCCCAACGCCAAAAGGGCAAACATCAAGCCACTAATCACATAGAGCCAGCCCGCCATCGTGTTTGTCGCTGCCCCAAAAAAGCAGATCCCAATGGCCAGCAACACCCCACCCCCAAAGGCAGGGGAGACCCAGCGCGATTCGAGCCAAGTTTGCCACCGTTTCCTACGCCCCATGATTGATCCCCTAATTATGCTCAACAGACTACAACAGTCCAGCCTAAGGGGATTCCCGAAGCGGTGGCAATGGCGATTAAATATCCAATTGGTCTAAATTGAGCTTCGGCCCTTCCGTTTCGATAAATTCCCGGCGGGGAGCCACCTTATCCCCCATCAGCACCGTGAAAATCCGGTCAGCTTCCGCCGCATCCTCAATTTCCACCTTCTTCAACATCCGGCTTTCTGGGTTCATCGTCGTATCCCAAAGCTGTTGGGGCATCATTTCCCCCAAACCTTTAAACCGTTGGATCGTGTAGTTGGCATTGTCGGGAAATTCGCGAATCGCTTGGCTCAGTTCGCGATCGCTATACAAATATTGGTGATTGCGCCCCCGCTCCAACTTATACAGGGGTGGGCAAGCAATATAGACATAGCCTTGATCGATCAAGTCCCGTTGATAGCGGAAAAAGAACGTTAACAGCAACGTGCGGATGTGCGCCCCATCCACATCCGCATCGGTCATGATCACGATGTTGTGGTAGCGCAACTGAGCAGGGTTAAAATCTTCGCCGCGAATCCCTAAACCGAGGGCGGTGATTAATGCCTGAATTTCATTGTTTTTATAAATCTTGGCATCGTCGGTTTTTTCGATATTGAGAATTTTGCCCCGCAAGGGCAGGATTGCCTGAATGCGGCGATCGCGCCCCTGTTTCGCTGATCCCCCTGCCGAATCCCCCTCCACAATGAAAATTTCTGACTCTTTGGGATCGCGGGAACTACAATCCGCCAATTTCCCCGGTAGGGGGGAGGATTCCAACACCGATTTACGCCGCACCAACTCCCGCGCCCGCCGGGCCGCCTCAGCCGCTTTAAAGGACTGCACCGCCTTTTCAATAATCGTGTCTGCTACAGCGGGGTTGAATTCTAAATACTCATTCAACACCTCGCCCACCAAGGAATCGACAATCCCCCGCACTTCACTATTCCCTAACTTGGTCTTAGTTTGTCCCTCAAATTCGGGATCGGGAACCTTCACGGAAATGACAGCAGTTAAGCCTTCCCGCACGTTTTCCCCCCCTAAATTGGCCTCATTCTCTTTAATCTTGTTGCGCTTACGGGCCACATTGTTCATCGTGCGGGTGAGCACCGCCTTCAGGCCTTCCAGGTGTGTGCCCCCGTCGATGGTGCGAATGTTATTGGCAAAACCGAGAATATTGTCGCTATAGGAATCAATACACCATTGCAAAGCCACTTCCACCGTCACCCCATCCCGTTCGCCTTCCACATAGATAATGTCGGTATGGAGGGGTTCCTTATCGCGGGTCATGTAGGCGACGTATTCCTTGATGCCGCCTTCGTAGCAGTAGGTTTCAACGCGATAGGGATCAATGCGGCGATCGCTAAAGGTGATTTTCACCCCTGCATTGAGATAGCCCAATTCCCGGAGGCGACCGGAAAGGGTGTTGTATTCAAACTCAACGGTTTCCGTAAAAATCGTGTTATCCGGGAGAAACGTTAAAGCTGTGCCTGTAAATTCCTGCTGGGGATCGGGAACCGTCTCTAGCTCACTGACAGGATCACCCTTTTCGTAGCGTTGGGTATAAACATTTTGATCCCGTCGTACCGTGACGACTACCCAAGTGGAAAGGGCATTCACCACGGAAACCCCGACCCCGTGCAACCCCCCGGAAACTTTATAACCGCCGCCGCCAAACTTGCCTCCCGCATGGAGCACCGTCATCACGGTTTCTAGGGCAGATTTGCCAGTGGTGGGATGGATCCCGGTGGGAATACCGCGACCATCATCGGCGACGGACACGGAACCATCGGCATTCAACTCCACCTCAATATGGGTACAGTAGCCCGCCAAAGCTTCATCGATGGAGTTATCCACCACTTCATAAACGAGATGGTGTAAACCTCTCGGGCCGGTGGTGCCGATATACATACCGGGGCGTTTACGGACAGGCTCTAGCCCTTCGAGAACCTGAATTTGATCTGCACTGTAGTTACTGGCCATGGAAATTCCTCGAATCGCAGAGAAGCGGGCTTAAGGCTCTCAAATGACAAAAAGCATACCGAATTGTAGCACAAAAGGGTTAATGGCGATGTGAGGGCAATTAGATGCAAAAAATTTCCAGCCATAGGATTGGCTGGATTTAGGAAAATTTTTGAGTGGGAAATTTTTGAGTTGATCGCAATCAGCCGATGGGGTGGGAGCTTTGGGGGCTGCGATCGGTGCGCTAGCGCGGATCGCCCATCTTGTCGCTAAATTTGTTTACTTCAGCCTTGAGAGGCTAAGCTATTATGCCACAAATTGGCTCAGAGATGGCTTGAGCCGTGGCTGGGGCAAGGAGTACGCCGTTGCGGTAGTGGCCGGTGGCGAGGAGAACGTTGGTGTAACCCGGTAGGGGGCCGATGAGGGGGGCGGGCTGACCTTGGGGCCGAGGGCGCAAACCTGACCAACTTTCGACGATTTCCCCTTGGGCCAGGGCGGGACAAAGGGCGATCGCCTGTTGCCAAACCTGCTCTTTTAAAGCGGGATCAGCGATGACATCACCTTGAGAATCGGGAAATTCCACCGTTGCCCCAATCCAATACTCTCCCCCACCCAAGGGAACAATATGCACATCTTCCCCGGAAATCACCGGGTCAAAGTTCCCCCCATTCAGGGGTTGGGGCAATTTCACCCGAAAGGCTTGGCCGAGTACCGGCTGAATCTCTACCGGCTGCTGAAGTTGGGCCGTTAAAGGGGTAGAGCCTAACCCTGCGGCGAGAATCAGCCAATCACAGGCTAAAGTTGCTCCGGCGACTATCACTTCTCTACAGCGTTCTTCATCAAAACCAAAGCTTTCAACGGCTGTACTGAGGCGACAATCTGCCCCATAATGCTGCGCCCCGGCCCAAAGGGCGGCGGTGAGGGCACGGGGATTAATTTGGCCATCTTGGGGGGAATAGACGGCCCCCAAAAGGCGATCGCTCTCCAACTGGGGACAGTGCGATCGCAATTCTTCCCGATCCCAAACCTCCAGCGGCCAACCCTGCTTTTCCCGCACCCGTTGCAATCTGTGCCAGCGATCATCGCGGGGATCATCCGTAAATCGCAACATCACAATCCCCTGGGGATTATGGGGAATTTCCCGGCCGGTGAGCGTCGTCAATTCCGGCAACAGCGTTTGATAGCGACGGATGCTCTGTTCCCGCAATCGCCAACCTCGCCCCGTCATTTTCTGGCTCACAATGCCCATTAATACCCCCAGGGCGGCCCCGGTGGAGCCAGCCCCAGGGGTATCCCGTTCGCAGAGGGTGACGGCTTGACCCAATCGGCTCAACTCGTAGGCCACCATGGCCCCAACTACGCCACCCCCAATGATCACGACCCGGCTCATGCGTCGGGGGTGCGGGGCATGAACTCTAGATAAGCATCAAAATCAGTCACCGTTTTGCGGTAAATCCCTTGGGCAATATCACCCACCTGCTCACTGGCCGCCGAATCTAACTGCTCAATATCTTCAAACAGAGCTTCGGCCAAGGTGGTCGCTTGGTCTTGGTCTTTTTTCAACAGTAAGCTGCGATCGAGATAGCCGAGAGCAGAGCGCAACCCACCTAAAGGGCCATGGAGGAAGGATTTCACATTATTCCAGTCTTTGGCCGCCACATAGTTGCCCAATTCCGGCATCCGGTCATGAACCACTTCAATCGGGGCGAGGGCGCGTTCAATGGCGACAATTTTTTCCGGGGTATAGGTGGGGGGTGCTTTAACTACATTGCTACCACAGGCCGTGAGCGTGATAGCCACCATCACCAACAGCACCATGAACAATGAACGTAGGGGTTTCATAAGTTTTTCAAAGTAGCGAAGGTCTTCAATTAAGCACTATACAGCGATCGCCTCTCCCCTTTAAGCCCAACGACGAAACTCCATCCCGCCCCACAAACCCTCAGGATTTCCGACGACAAAATCGACGGAGTTCCCTAACTCCGTCGGTTGAGGTGGCGTTTTCATGGAAAGGGAAGGCGCGATCGCTTACATCGCCAAACCCTGGGGGTCTTGGCGGACATAGCGTTGCCAATACCAGGCCAGTTCCTCCGCTTGAGGCTGGGCAGCCTCGTTTAACTGATACATCCGGCGAGGACGGCCCCGGCCTTCAACCTTCTTCCAATAGCCCACGACTGTTTTTTCCTGCTCTAAAAACTTCAGCGCTCCGTAGAGCACTGTGTCAGAAAGCCGATAACAGGGGTAATCTTGTTCTAGTTGTTCAATCAACTCCGTGCCGTAGGACTCACGGTGGAGAAGCACCGAAAGCACGTAGCAGACCGCCAATTGCCGATTCAGGTAATGGGGGGGCGGGTTGTTGAAAAAAGTGTGAATGTCTTCAAATTTCATAGCTCTAAACCATCGAAAGTTCCCGGGTAACTCGTGCACAATCACCGTGGATACACCCTGAATTGCGGTCACCAGTGCTGTCGTGTATCCAAGCTAACCCCTCAAAATACATCAGTACTCAATCAGCAATCGGCTGCGGTTAATTTACGGTTGATGCCCTGAACAAACAACGGGCCGGCCAGGGGATTGGTAAAAACCGTACTCTCTAGGGTAGCAAAATTCGATCCTTGAGAGAAAAAGTTTTATTTGCCATTGAACTGTTGGATTAAGCGGTGTTGGCGACAGACCCGCAAAGGCTGAAGACCCTGAAAATATTTACGTTTAGGTTTCCCTCTATCCGGAGAATTCTAGATTAAGGACGATTGATTGAGGGGGAGATGTTCCTGATGGGGGGATTTTTCTCCCCTGGCTCATTTACGAAAAACCACTGAAAGATTATTGGCGGGCATCGGGAACACCCGTTGAAGTTGTAAACCCTCAGCCTCGGCTGCGGCTTGAACGCTGTCCAACTTCCGTAGACCCCAATCGGGATTGCGGAACTGGAGGGATTGATGAAAGGCTAGATTGCTTGGCGTGAGGGGTTTGCCTGGCTCAATAAAGGGGCCATAGAGATACAAGATGCCGCCGGAGGGCAAGATCCGACTTGCTCCGGCTAGCAACCCTAAGCCCACAGACCAAGGGGAAATATGGAGGAGATTAATTGCCACAATGGCACCAATGGGTTCCTGCTCCAGCTCAGCGGCTGTGCAGTCAGGGGGGAGGGTTCCAGTTTCAATAGACCAGGGGCGATCGCCCGCATCCAGGACAATGGGGGCCATTAAATTCCTGGCTGGATGGCGAGTCCGCCACGCCAAAATACTCCCCTGTAGTTCCGGGTCAAATTCGCTGGGTAACCAACGCCGGGGGGCTAGGGCTGGGGCAAAGTAAATCGCATGCTGTCCAGTGCCGCTGGCCACTTCCAGAATCGCACCCCGAGGCGGTAAAACCTGCTGTAGCACTTGCAGGATATGGTCACGGTTACGCTCAGTGGCAGGGGCATATTGACGGCGATCGGGGGCAGAAACCATACAGAACCTCACGAATGAATCTCATCCCCCATTCTAAAGGGCCTAGCTCTCTCCATTGCCTGTAACGATCCTTGACGCAACTTCAAGGGCGATCCCTCAATTCCCTACAATGGAGGGGCGAACTTTTCCAAACCTATAGGTTTATGACGAAAACTGTGGCGGAGTTTATGACTCCCACGCCGATTACGGTCACTCCGACAACTTCTTTACGGGAAGCGATCCAACTGCTGTCAGAAAAGCAGATCAGTGGGCTGCCGGTGGTGGATGCGGGGGGCAAACTGGTGGGCGTATTAGCGGATACGGATTTGATGTGGCAGGAAACGGGAGCCGATCCCCCGCCCTATGTGATGTTTCTTGACAGTGTAATTTTTCTCCAAAATCCCGCCCGTTATGAGCAGGAACTCCATAAATCTCTGGGGCAAACGGTGGGGGAGGTGATGACGAATAAACCGATCACGATTCACCCCCAAGAAAGCCTGCGAGAAGCGGCTAAAGTGATGCACGAAAAACACATTCGGCGTTTACCGGTGGTGGATCAGGAGGGGAAAGTGGTCGGGATTATCTCCCATAGTGATATTATTCGAGCCATGGCCGCTAGCGAAGGTTTCAGCTAGGTCTGGCTAAATATTGTGCACCTCGCAAATATTTTCTATGAGCATCACCCCTGAATCAGTACAAGCGTTGTTAAGTTCTGAGGACTATGGCGATCGCATTAGTGGTCTCAACCAACTGCGCCATCTGGATAATGCGACGGGGTTTGAACTGATTCAGCCGGTTTTGGCTGACTCCCAACCTCGGGTGCGCTACGCAGCGGTGAGCCAAATGGATCGCCTCGGTGTGGTGGATCTGGAGAAAACCTTGGAGTTGCTGCGGGAGGTGCTCCTCCATGATTCTGAGGTGGATGTGCAATCGGCGGCGGCGGATGCGATCGCCGCCCTCAAGCTGACTGAAGGCTTTCCGGATCTCAAAGCCGCCTATGAAGGCAGTTCCGAATGGCTCCTCCAATTTAGTATTGTGGCCGCCCTCGGGGAAATGGGCGATCCCCGTGGGTTTGAAATCCTGGCGGAGGCGATCGCCTCCGACAACAACCTCCTCCAAACCGCCGCCATCAGTGCCTTTGGCGAACTGGGAGATCCCCGCGCCGTTCCCCTACTCCTGCCCTTTCAGGACAATGAAGATTGGCAACTGCGTTATCGCCTCGCCCAAGCTTTAAACCGTCTTGGGGGAGAAGCGGCCCAAGCCGTCCTCACCCAATTGGCCACCGACTCGGTGGAGATTGTCGCCCAAGAAGCGAAAAACGGCCACGGGGTGTAGGGGAGAAAAACCTTTCGCCCTCTCCCATGATCTACAAATATTTGCGCAAAATCACCTCTAGTTTCGCCTTCGTCGCCGCTGGAGCTTGATCTAGGCGAGTCAGAATGGCGTACTTTAACGCCTGATGAGCCTCAGAAGCCGGGGGATTCGCCGCCAACTTGGCCACCACCGTCTGGATCACCTGCTGGGCGTTATGGGCATTGCGGTGGAGATGATCAATAATCATCTCCACCGTGACATGATCATGGTCGGGATGCCAGCAATCGTAATCCGTCACCAACGCCAGGGTTGCATAGGCAATTTCCGCCTCCCGCGCCAGCTTCGCCTCCGTTAAATTCGTCATCCCAATCACCATCGCCCCCCAACTCCGATAGAGGTTGGATTCCGCTTGGGTGGAAAAGGCCGGCCCTTCCATACACACATAAGTCCCGCCCCGATGTAGCCCCACCTCCGGCAGGTTCAAACTCTCCACCGCGTCCCCTAAAAGCGTCGCCAACTGCTTACAGACGGGATGGCCAAAACCAATATGGGCGACAATCCCCTCTTCAAAAAATGTTGCCTTGCGGTGTTGGGTGCGATCGATAAACTGATCCGGGATCACCATATCCAGGGGTTTAGCCTCCGCTTGGAGGGAACCCACCGCCGAAGCAGAGATCAAATATTCCACCCCCAACTGCTTCATGGCGTGGATATTGGCACGAAAGGGTAACTCGGTGGGGGTGAGGTGGTGATGACGGCCGTGACGGGCGAGAAAAACCACGGGCGTACCGTTGAGTTTGCCGGTAATGAAGGCATCAGAGGGGGAACCAAAGGGGGTATCGAGGCTAATTTCTGCAACATCGGTCAAGGCCTCCATTTGATAAAGGCCGCTGCCACCAATAATGCCAATGGGAATCGGGTTCATGCTGAGGTTTAAAAAGCTTGTGGTTTCGAGGATTAAAGGGATTGGTCGCGATCGCTCATGTATTCCCACCAACGATTGAGGGGATAGTACAACACGGGAGCCCAAAGACTACTGAGAATTGCCGAAGATAAGGCAATGCGTTGATGCTCCGTCCAGACTAACGTGATATTGCGCAGCCCTTGGATACTATATTGGATCGCCGTGATCGTTTCAGCTACCACCGCCATGCCAAAGACAATTAAGGCAATGGAAATAAAATCTTCTTGGATATACCGTTGTTTCTGAATTTTGGCCGTCAAAATCCCCACCAGCATCAGACTAATCACGTGGGACGGATAGGACAATAACAAATCCGCTGCGCTCCCCTCACTGCCCTCAAAATTCGGCGGCATGATCCCATCCACCATCGGCACGCCATCAAAGGCCGTTAGACCATCTTGGATTAACCCCAGGGCAATGCCGGCGATCGCCCCCTGATAGGCATTGCGCTTCACACTCCACACCACCACCCAGATCAATAACCAATTGGGGCGAATCCCCAACAACTCTGTCCCCGGCAAACGGGTGGGCAAAATCATCAAACACAGCAAAATCGAGCCAACCACAATCAGCCAATTGAAAAAACTGCGAGACCGTGGCGAAAAATCAAGAAATCTCAGCACAATTTACCCTCCATCCTCCATTCTCAACCCTTAAAGACGACTTTCAAAGGGATGAACCACAACCCACTCTAAATAATCAAACGGAGCCGTAAACTTCACCACCACCTCAGGAGCAGGGCTTTTTTCCAAATCCACCGTTTCCACCGTCCCAATCGGAATGCCGGCGGGAAACAAATAACTGACCGGAGAGGTAACAATCTTATCCCCCGGCTTCACATCCGGAACCTTATCAAAAAATTCCATCACCGCCATGTCTGAGCCTTCACCCCGGATATAGCCCATAAAGTTATTCCGGGCAATCTTCCCCCCCACTTTACTCGTGGGATCACTGGCAAGGAGCACACGGCTCGTGTTCGGTGTCACCTTAATCACCCGACCGACTAAACCACCCGGACTACTGACCACGTAGCCCGTCTTAATCCCGCTGGTGGAGCCTCGGCCCAAAGTCACCTGTTTCCACCAATGGTCAACACTACGGCCAATCACCGGCGCAGCAATTAACTCCCCCTGGTAGGTTTCGGTATAGTCCAACAGTTCTTGTAATTTTTGATTCTGTTGTTCCAGATTAACCAACTTCGTCTCAAGCTCAGACACCCGCGCATCAGCCCAACGCTCTTGAGGCGTTGGGCCAGGCTGGAAAGACTGAACCACTTGATAATAAAGTTCGGAAACGAACGCCCCCTGGGTTTGGCGCAGGAACAGGGCAACAGCCAACACCAAACCCGTGACGAAAAACTTCGGCCCGTAGCGATCCCACCAGCGGCGCACTGTAAACATCAACTCTGCCTCAACAGTCTGCGTTGACACTCCCCGTCCCAAAAGGGCGGGGATTCTCAGTTCGTCGGGAGTCCATTGACCTTACCCTCCTTGAGCTTCTTCACCGTATGCCCTACGGCTGCAAGTCGTTTGTGCTTTAGCAGCAGCTAGATCTCAAATCATTGTAACAACAAGATTGAGCTTACATGATTCGTGAACGACTACTAAAGACCCGCTCCAGTTGTTTAAAGTTCTCCAGCACACGCCCGGTTCCTAAAACAACACAACTGAGGGGATCAGCAGCAATGTGAGTGACAATCCCGGTTTCATGGCTGATCAGCGTATCAATGCCTTTGAGCAATGCACCGCCACCGGCGAGCATAATCCCACGATCAATGATATCCGCAGCCAGTTCTGGGGGTGTGCGCTCAAGGGTTCGCTTGACCGCATCGACAATCACCGCCAAGGGTTCGGACATACTTTCACGAACTTCTGAAGATTTGATCGTGACGGTGCGGGGTAAACCCGATAGGAGGTGCAAGCCTCGTACCTCCATTGTCAGTTCATCATCACCTTGGAGAGGATAAGCTGAGCCGATTTGGATTTTAATTTCTTCTGCTGTCCGTTCCCCAACCACGAGGTTATGGACTTTTTTCATGTATTGGGTGATGGATTCACTCAGTTCATCCCCAGCAACCCGAACGGATTCACTGAGAACTGTACCTTGCAAACTCAAGACGGCAACTTCGGTGGTTCCCCCGCCGATGTCAATAATCATGTTGCCGGTGGGTTCAGCAACGGGTAAGCCCGCGCCAATGGCTGCGGCTACCGGCTCATCAATTAGGTAAACATCCCGTGCTCCGGCCTGGGACGCGGCTTCCATGACTGCACGGCGCTCAACCCCAGTAACACCACTGGGAATCCCGATCACAATACGGGGCGAGACCAAGGCACGGCCCTCATGCACCTGCCGAATGAAGTGCTTCAGCATCAGTTCGGCGGTATCGAAGTCAGCAATCACACCATCCCGGAGGGGCCGTAGCGCCACAACGTTACCAGGGGTACGGCCAAGCATTTTCTTGGCATCTTCCCCGACCGCAAGGGGGACTTTTAAGTCTTGGTCAATTGCAACAACGGAAGGTTCTTGCAACACAATTCCTTTTCCGGAGACATAGACGAGGGTGTTGGCTGTTCCCAAGTCGATACCCATGTCCCGAGACAATGTAAAACGACTAAATAATCCCACGTTTATTTCCGCCCCCAAAGTGCGATACGGTACTAATTAACTTAATGTGATGTGATGCTCGTAATGCAACCGATGTGGATTCTAGCCCCTTTTTGGCGAATCGTCTAGGTCACGGTAGAAATTGTTTACAGGGTTGCGGTTAAGGGATCAGGAAACAAGCTAACATAGTACAGGCTATCTTTGCCAACCTATCATTGGAAGGGGTTGAAGGACAGAATGAGCTTAAATATTGTGCATTTGGTGGGCCGCGCCGGGTCAGATCCCCAGGTTCGTTATTTTGAGTCGGGGGCGGTGTTGTGTGAATTTAACATTGCGGTGAATCGTCGTAGCAGCCGGGATGATCAACCGGATTGGTTCAGTCTCAAAATTTGGGGAAAGACGGCGGAGGTGGCGGCTAATTATGTCCGCAAGGGCGGATTGGTGGGAATCGAGGGAACCTTGGTGATTGAAACTTGGCAGGATCGTGCCACGGGGGCAAGTCGATCTAAGCCGGTGGTTCAGGTCGATCGCCTCGATCTCTTGGGGTCTAAGCGCGACAATACTGAAAGTGGTGGCTACCAGAACTATGATTCTAGCGGTGAGTTCTAGGGGGGATGGCGGCGATCGCCTCCCCTAAAAAGCAATCTCCTGTTAACCTGTCCACAAAACCCCATTTTTGAAAAAACCTTGCCATGACTGAAACAATCAATGAACAAACGCTGCATGAGCGGGTTAGCCAAGTCCGTGAACAGCGCAATTTTTTGCTTAACCTGCTAGAACAACCGGATTTAGGAACGTTACGCCTTGATGTTAATCAGGCTCTAGAGGAGTTGGATGAACTGATTGAGGAATATGAGCGGGTGTTTGCCGCCTCCTAAATCCCAGGCTTCCCCACGATGGGGGGATACCCCAAAAGCACTACTCTGCTGCCCATTGCACGACCATGAATACTACCCCTCTCCCCCCTGGCTCCTTTGGTTTGCCCATTGTCGGGGAAACCTTGAGCTTTTTGCGCGATCGCCAATTTGCCACCAAGCGCAATCGTCGCTATGGCCCCATTTTTAAAACCCATCTGCTCAACCGCCCCACGGTAGTAATGATGGGGCCGGAAGCCAATCGCTTTATTCTCTCCACCCACATGGATCATTTTTCCTGGGAGGGGGGTTGGCCGGAAACCTTTAAGATTCTGTTGGGGCGATCGCTCTTTCTTATGGAAGGAGAAGAACATCGGCGCAATCGCAAGCTCCTGATGCCTGCTTTCCACGGCCCCGCCCTGGCCAACTACTTTGCCACGATGGATCAGATCTGTGCTGAAGCCCTTCAGCGTTGGGTTAAGCAGGGGGAAACCCAATTTTGGGGGGAAGTGAAGCAAATGACGTTTGCGATCGCCAGTACCCTCCTGCTGGGCAGTGAGCCAGGGGCAGAAACTGCAACGTTAGCTCAAGATTTTCAAACCCTCACCCAGGGCTTATTTGCCGTTCCCATCGATCTGCCTTGGACAACCTTTGGCAAAGCGGTTAGGGCCCGCGATCGCATCCTCGCCCATTTAGAGCAGGCCATTTTAGCGCGTCAGGCCCACCCCGCCCAGGATGCCTTGGGGTTATTGGTGCAAACGGAAGATGAAGGGGGCGATCGCCTTTCCATGGAGGAGCTACAGGCCCAAGCCCTGCTGATGCTCTTTGCCGGCCATGAAACCACCACCGCCATGCTCACATTTCTGATCATGGCCTTGGCCCAACACCCAGAGGTGGGCGATCGCGCCCGCGCCGAACAAATGGAACTGGCCCAACAAGGCCCCCTAGACATGGCCCAACTCAAAGCCATGCCCTACCTAGAGCAAGTTTTAAAAGAAGTTGAGCGGTGCTATCCCCCCGTTGCCGGCGGTTTTCGCGGTGTGGTCAAACCCTTTGAATTCAACGGTTATCACATCCCTGCCGGTTGGCAAGTTCTCTATCGCATCGAGGGCACCCACCAATTAGAGAGCTGCTACACCCACCCCGAACAATTCAACCCTGATCGCTTCAATCCCGATCACCCCGAATCCAAACCGGGAGATTTTCGCCTTGTGGGCTTTGGTGGTGGGCCGCGCATCTGTTTAGGATTAGCCTTTGCTCAGATGGAAATGAAAATTTTTGCTGCCCATGTCTTACGCAAAACCCGTTGGCGGTTGGCTCCGGGACAGGATCTGAGTTTGAGTCAAATCCCCACCCTCCATCCCCGCTCTGGTTTAAACGTGATTTGGGAAAATGGACTTTAGGGGGACAGAGAATAGATCAAGGTTGCCCTGATTATTTGGCGCTGCCCGGTAATCCGGGAGGGCTGCCGCCTTTCCTGTCCCTGGACAAAAATAGCGACGCACTCCCCCACCGCGAAAATAAGGGGGGCTAGCCATTTCTAGCTAGCCCCCCTTAATCTTAATCGGACTTACTATAGTTAAGGTCTTTATGTGCGAATCCGCGCTGACCCCATTTGAATTAGCCTAATCATGACAGGGATCAACGGAATTGCCGGTTTTCATAATGTTTTCTTTATTTTTTTAACGTTTGATATGCAATTGCAAAGTTTTGTAACGGAAGCAACCGACCTTTGGCGGCTCCCTCCGGCTTAACGACGGGCAGCGGTGGGGATCGTTGCCGCAGCTAACTGCTCTGGATTTGGGGTGGTGTGGTATTTGATCAGATTGGCCAACTCCTGAAGTTGACTAATCGCTTCAGCCCCTTCCAGCTTCATCAATTCCCGGTCGTCGCGCATTTCCGTCCAGGTGATCCCGTAATCGGAAACTAAAAAGCGAATCAGATGGCTTTCCCCCAGGCTGACCATGAACGAGGCACTATTCATTTCCTCCCCACAGGTATAGCAGGATGCCAGGTAGCCCCGATTTTCCAGAACCGTTGCCAAGGCTTGGAGATCCATCACCAAGTCGCGGACAAAGGCGCGATGCTGCTGTGCAAGTCTTAAAAACATAACGGAATTCTCCAAACACCAAAGAGCTTGATAAATTTTAGTCTTTTCTTAAGATTCCCGTATCCTACTCGAAATTTCGGGGTTTAGGTCAAGACCAGAGGAGCGATCGCCCCAGCACAGACGGCGAGATCTGGGGAATCATGCCACTGTCTATCTTTATACACACTTGAAACAAAAAGTCAAGAGGTGAGCCGGTCTTTTTTAGATTGATTGCCCATCGACGGCAATGGTTCCCGCAATTGGAGGGGAGACTAATAATCAAGGGTTAAATGTGAGCAAAGACCCGAAATTGTAACGACAATCTCTGGAATTTGTTTAAAAACTTAATAAAAGTTAACATTATGGACAAGAATCACTGAGTATTTATTCCTACGCTCCCATATTAACCGATCAATTGCCTTAGCTCACCGCCATCATGATTTTTTCCCGGGTGGTAGGCAGCTCTTGCCATTCCCCTGATCCCCGATCAAAACGGCAAAACCCTAGGGTTTGATGCCTTCCACGGCGATCGCCCCTTCAAAACTTTCAGGATGCTCCACATCAGCAAAGCGGGGATCACGCCAATCCCCATAGTCACAACAGCGCACATGGAGATAACCCTGATCCCGAAATGCCTCACTAAGGGAGGCTTGATCCCACATCCATTGGTGATGATTATTGGCAAAGGCGAGGCGGAGCCGTTGGGGGAGAGTTTGGCGGGGGAGATTGTTGCCTAAGAGGGAATCGATCATTAAACGGTGGGCCGCTTGGGGGGCAGCTTCGGAATTTTGGCGATCGCGCTCATAACAAGCCACCAACGCCGCCAAATCCGGAACCACCGCCCGAAACGTGCCTTGCGATCGCAAATAGCTAAAAATATGCCCCATGGCCCGGTGGAAATCCGGTAACGTCAAATGCTCCAACATATGGGAGGCGTAAACCAGGTCACAACTCCCCGATTTGAGGGACAAACCCCGCACAATATCCCCATAGCCCACCGCCGCCGGCCAAGGGGGCAACCCGGCCAAGCGCTGCAACCCCGGCCCAATCACCGGCAGACGCACCAACCGCAGAGAAGGGGAGGTGTCTAAATTTTGCCAACCGGGGGCAACGACGAGGCCACAGCCAATATGTAAACAAACTCCAGAGGAGGACATGGGGTGAGGACAGTTTAAAAACTAATCAACGGTGGTGAGGGGGATGATCGGCGTGACGCGCTTGTTCCACGACACCCCGATAAAGATCGATCAGTTGTGTGACGATCGCCGGCCAATAGTAACGCGATCGCGCTAACTCTGCCCCATTTTTGCCCAATTGCTGCCGGAGGGGGGCATTTTTTAACAGTTGCCGAATGGCTGCGGCGAGAGGTTGGGGCGCACCTTCTACAACTAAACCGGCTTGAGCTTGGGCAATCTCCGGGGCGATTTGCACATCCGGCGTGACAATCACTGGCAGGCCCGCCGCCATCGCTTCGGCAACGGCGATCGCAAAATTTTCCGCAAAGGACGGCAACACAAACAGATCCGCCCCCTGCAATACCTGCTCTTTTTCTTCCCCCGTCACCAAGCCTGTAAACGTCACCCGCTCCCCTAGCCCCCATTGCTGAATCTGGATCTCCAAAGCCTGCTGATAGGCGGGGCTGTGACTTTCCCCTGCGAGGAGGAGATGAAAGGGACTGTCCAAATTGGCTAAAGCAGTTAAGAGTAATTCCGGCCGTTTTTTGTAATGGAGGCGAGATAAAAATAAAATAATCGGCACATCGGCCCCAATGCTGTAGCGTTGCCGTAGAGCCTGACCCGCTTGGGGAATTTTGGCCCCTGGTTTTACCCCCAAGGGCACAACCGCCGTCGGACTGGTAACGCCAAAGGCCGTCACATCCGCCGCTTCCCCCGCTGTCGTGCAATGGACAAGGGCGGCCCGGTTGAGCGATCGCCGTTCGATCAAATCCCCATAAACCCGCTTTTTTTTCGCACTCTGAGCCAAAGCCCAGGGGGCCAATTGCCCCATGGTGCGCATCGTGTAGGGGACGGAATGCCAACGGGCGATCGCCGTTGCCGCCGTGGAGCCGTAGGCAAACAGGTAATGGGTATCGAGTACGTCATAATCCCGGACATGATCCCAAAGCCACCGCGTCCAGGCTAAGGAAAAGAGAAAGCTGCGATCGCGCCCTAAAGACAATTGCTTTAAGGGCAGGGAAAACCGGGGAAAAAACCACACCGGCACACCCTCATAATCGCACCGTTCCCCCAAGGGAACCGCGAGGGTATCAGGGCCGTGATCATTGGTGGTACAAATTTCTGCATCTACACCTTGCGATCGCAACTCCCGCACCAAATTCAACGCCACCGCCGTTGGCCCACCCCGCAAGGGTGAAAGGGAAGGAATGACATGAAGAACCCGCATCAGGACACCGTGGAAATCATCGGCTGGCCCTGGTGGATAAACTCCAGCATGACCTGGGCCACCGTTGCCGCCTGTTCCAAATGGGGGACATGGCCCGCCTCAGGAATCCAGACCAACCGACTGTTAGGAATCAACCGCTCAAACCGGGGCGCGTCCTTCGTGCCTAAAATCCGATCCTGCTCACCCCAAAGGATCAGCGTCGGCTGTTGTAATTGGGGCAATTGGGCGGCAAAGGAACCATAGCCGCCACTTTTGGTAAAGGCAATTAACGACTCCCGCCAACCCGGTTGCTCTAGATGGAGCGAGGCGCATAACGTCGCATCCGCCGTCACCCAACGGGAATCGTAATAGGCCTTACGGCTGATCCCCTCCCGCACTTTAGGACTGCGTAAAAAATCCGTCGCCCACCGATCCAAAGGCGGAATCATCAACTTACCCGCCATCGGCCGCCCCGCTAACCCCGCACTATCAATCAGAACCAACCGCTCCACTAGATCGGGATAGGTGAGGGCAAAATCAAGAGCCGCTGCTCCCCCCATAGAAGCGCCGACGAGAATCACCGGCTGTTTAATCTGGCTTTGATGAAAGGCGAATAAATGGGACTGAATTGCTGCCGGGCCGTAGGGCAAGCCGGGAGGACGCTCCGTAAAGCCAAGGCCCAAGAGATCCACCGCCCAAGTGTGATGATGCTGGCTCAGATGGGGCCAGAGGCGGCGATATTCCAAAAGGGAACTATCAAAGCCGTGGAGGAGGAGGATCGGCGGCCCCCCGGTTCCACCCTGGACAAAACTGGAGGCGATCGCCTCATCCGCCAAGGGCGTTAAGATGGGGTGAAATTGGATCTGCTGGGCGATCGCGATGGAAGTGGTTTCCGTCAACGCAGCAGTATTTTCGGGCAAGGCATAACCAGCCATTGATCATGGGGAAACAGAAACAGCCCTTAATATACCAAAAATCGTTAATCCTGCTTGCCTATGCCCGCTCGTCACCCTTCCCCGCAATCCCTCGTTTTTATCGTCAGTCTTGGCTTCGGTTTACTTTGCTTTGCCACCATTTCCCGCTCCGGGGTGGAATCGGGCCTCTTGCGGGAGTTTTTGGCGATTCTGCCTCTCCAAATTTTGGCCCTAGGCTATTGGGGTTATACCCGCTGGCGCAAAAAGCACCCCTAACCCCCTACTTCTACCGCCATTAACAATGTAGGGGCGAAAAATTTTTCGCCCCCACCCTTTTCGCCCTCAGAGATCAATCCTCTAGGGGGTTTCTTCGATCACCTTATCGATCAACCCATAGGCCAAAGCCTCATGGGGAGACATGAAATAGTCGCGATCGGTGTCTTTTTCGATTTTTTCCAGAGACTGGCCGGTTTTTTCCGCCATGATGCCATTGAGTTGGCGCTTAATCCTCAGAATCTCCCGCGCTTCGATCTCAATATCCGTGGCTTGACGGCGGCCCTGAGTTCCCCCTAAGGGTTGGTGAATCATGATCCGTGCATGGGGCAGAGCCAGGCGTTTGCCCTTACTGCCCGCCGTCAACAGGAACGCCCCCATCGAAGCCGCCAGACCCACACAGATCGTCACCACCTCCGACTTGATGTGTTGCATCGTGTCAAAGATGGCCAAGCCCGCCGTGACAGAGCCGCCAGGGGAGTTGATATAGAGATAGATCGGCTTGCCGGAATCTTCCGAATCCAGATACAGCATGATCGCAATGATTTGATTAGCCAGACTATCATTAACCTCACGGCCTAAAAAAATAATCCGCTCCCGGTAGAGGCGATCGTAGATATTAATCCAGTCCGAATAGGGCTGGCCGGGCATTTGATAGGGAACCTTGGGAACACCGATAGGCATGGTAACTGAAGGGGTAGGGGTGGATGGGAGAGTCTAGAGAACAGCGGGAATCGCCTTGGGCAAGTCTTTGGAGCTTTCTAAGACTTTATCGATAATGCCGTAGTCTCGGGCCTGGGGTGGGGTCATGTAGAGCATCCGGTCGGTATCTTTTTCGAGCCGTTCGATGGGTTGCCCTGTGTTTTTCGCAAAAATTTCCAGCAGCGCCCGTTTATTGTTCAGCACCTCTTTGGCACGGATTTGAATATCGGAGGCTTGCCCCTGAGCACCTTGGCGGGGTTGGTGCATGATGATCGTCGAGTGGGCGAGGCTGGTGCGATGGCCCTTGGTTCCAGAGGAGAGGATCATCGCGGCAGTGCCCATGGCTTGGCCGATGCAAATCGTATGGATCGGGGGCTTGATGTAGTTCATCGTGTCGCAGATCGCAAAGGCTTCGGTTTCAAAGCCGATCGCATCGCCACCATACCAAGAGGTTCCCGTCGAGTTGATGTACATGAAGATTGGTTTTTCGGGATCATCGAACTGAAGATAAAGCAGTTGGGCGATGATTAATTCCGTAACATCAAGGCCGATCTGGTTTTTGTATTCGTCGGAGGAGACGAGGGGCAAACCCAGATAAATAATCCGCTCCTTGAGGAGCAGCGAGGGTAGGTCTGGGGGGGGAGTGCGGTAGGAACCGCCGCCTCGGTAGGGGGCTTGGACGGCCTGAATGGGTAAGTTCATATCATCAATAATGATCTCGTTGAAGGCGATCGCCACAGTCCAAAGGGTCTTTGTTAAGGACTGTTTAGGCATTTTAACGTATTTAAGGGGGTTGGCCATGGCGGGGAATTGCGCGGCAACCGAACCGCCACAACTCTAAAATCTTCCTTGCGGTTGGGATGCCTGAGGATGAACCCCGATAGGATTCAAGAATCAATGCTGGGGAAAATCTATGAATTCCGTACTGATCCAAAATGGCCGCATCGTCACCGCTACCGATGACTATGTGGGCGATATCCTGATCCAGGATGGCGTAATTGAGGCGATCGGCCGCCATTTGCCGGTGGAAAATGCCGAGATTCACGACGCAACGGATCTCCTCGTTTTTCCCGGCGGCATTGATGCCCATGTTCACATGGAAACCCCCATGGGCAATGGCGTTTACACCTGCGATACCTTTGAATCCGGCACGATTTCCGCTGCCTTCGGGGGCACAACGACGATTATCGATTTTGCCCAACAGTTCCACGACGATAGCCCCAAGGCCGCCCTCGATCGCCGCCTCGCCGCTGCGGCCCCTCAATGCTGCGTAGACTATGCCTTTCATGTCATCCTCACCGATGTGAATCCCGGTTCTCTCAGTGAACTGCCCGATTTAATTAACAATGATGGTGTTTCCAGTTTTAAGCTCTACATGGCCTATCCCGGCGTGTTGATGGTGGATGATGCGGCCATTTTTAAGACGATGCGGAAGGTGGGGGGTCACGGGGGGATGGTGATTCTCCATGCGGAAAACGGCGTGGTGATTCAGGCGCTCATTGAGGAGGCCTTAGAGCAGGGCAATACTTCACCGCAATTTCACCAAATGACCCGCCCTAGTTTAATGGAAGGGGAGGCGGCCCATCGGGTGATTCGCATTGCGGAACTGGCGGAAATGCCGGTGTATATTGTCCATCTTTCGGCAGAGGAGGCCCTGGCGGCGGTGGTGGAGGCCCGCGATCGCGGCATTCATGCTTTTGCCGAAACCTGCCCCCATTATCTATTCCTAGATCACACGGAATACGATCGCCCCGATTTTGAAGCCGCTAAATATGTGATGACTCCCCCCTTGCGGGATCACCATTGCCAGCACGCCCTGTGGCGCGGGTTAAAGTTTGATGATCTGCAATTGGTGGCGACGGATCATTGTCCTTTCTGTTTCAATGAAAATCCTTTAGGCATTTTGAAATCCAAACAGTACGGCCGGGAGAATTTCAACCGCATCCCCAACGGTGCGCCGGGGGTAGAATTGCGGCTCACGCTCCTTTACGATGGCGGGGTACGGGCGGGGCGGATTAACCTCAATCGCTTTGTGCAACTGACGGCGACGGCTCCGGCGAAAATGTTTGGGTTATTCCCCCGGAAAGGGGCGATCGCCCCCGGCAGTGATGCCGACCTGGTGCTTTTTGACCCGAATGCCACCCACCGCATTAGTGCCAGCAATCACCATTCTTTGGTGGATTATTCCCTATTTGAGGGGCGGGAAGTGACGGGGAAGGTGCGTAAGGTGTTTTTACGGGGCAATTGTATTGTCGATGGGGAGCAGTGGTTAGGGAAGCCGGGGATGGGGCAATATTTGCCTCGGACGGCATCGGGGCGGGTGCTTTAGGGCCGAGGCTCCCTGATCATCGCTAGTGTAGGTGGGCAGTGCCCACCCTACGTTAGGGTTTATTGCTGAAAATTGGTCAACCTACGGAATGTGGGTTGATCTAGGGGCGGAAGATTTTTGTGCCTCCGGAAGGCTTACACCAACGCCCCTACGGTTATCCTTCTGTGGCCTGCTCTGGCTTCTCTGCTTTGGCGGCCGACTTCTTGGGGCGCAGCGTTGACCAGAGTATGCCGATCCCCGTGGAGAGCATAAACAACGCCCCCAAACCATTGAGCAACACATAGACCGGCTCCAACCAAGAGCCTAAATATTCCCCCTCATGCACCACCATTAACCAATGCACCTGATCGCGGGATAAACCGAACCAACTTTTCCCCAGGCGGTAGCTCACCCCCGTGAGGATCGTGATCATCAGGGGCAGGATGATAATGGGGGCGATCGCCCGGTGGAGATTTCGCAACGTGCGTCCGATAGCCATAATGGGGAGAGTGAAAGAAGCCAATGGCTTTAATTTTGTCCCAATCTTGGGCAACCATACAAGCCTAAATTGATCCCATCCCTATCCTATTGATCGCAATTCCCATGCAACTCCATACGAATCGCCTCTCCAATAACGGCCGCCGCGTCCATATTGCTCTGCTCGAAAAGGGCCTCGATGCGGAAATTGTGCCGGTACAACTCAATGGCGATCAACTCACCCCGGAATTTCTCGCCATGAACCCCTTCCATCATGTGCCGGTGCTGGTGGATGAGGATTTTACTGTGATTGAATCCCTGGCCATTTTGGACTACCTCGAAGCCCAATACCCCACGCCGCCGCTGATGCCTACAGAACCAAAGGCGATCGCCCGCGTGCGCATGATCGAAATGGTACAGGTTCACGAACTAACCCCCTTGATGTACCCCCAACTCAAGGCCAAAGTGGGCATTGAGGTTCCCGCTGAAGTCCTGGCGCAAACCACAGAAAAAATGGCTACGGTGTTGCAATTCTATGAACAGCATTTGAGCGAGGACTTTTTCGTGCCGGGCCAATTTACATTTGCCGATATCGTTGCGGGCGTTTCGATCACGATCCTGGATGCCTTCCTGGGCGTGGAGTTAACCCCCTATCCGCAAATTTCCGCTTGGTATGATCGCCTTTCGACCCGCCCCAGTTGGCAAGCCACCCAACCCACCCCCATGGAGGTGATGGCCTTCCTGCCCCGGATTCGCACCGCCCTCCAACGGCACGGTTGAGGATGGCAGGATTGCGGCGATGGATAGGCAGGGGGGTGATGGGTACGCTGTTGCGGATCGCCCTCCTCGCTATGATCCTGATCCCGATGCTCCTCACCTATATGATCCAAATCGAACCCCGTTGGCTAGCGGTGCAATCGGTGGATCTGACCCTGGGGGGGTGCGATCGCACGCTCAAGGATTTTACCCTGGTGCAGATCAGCGATCTCCATGTCAGATCCCTCCACGCCAATACCCTGGAGCGGGTTGTGGAGCAAGTCAATGCCCAAACCCCCGATGCTGTTGTGATTACCGGGGATTTTGTCACCGAAGGGGATGATCTTGATGATGACCGGATTATCCTTGCGTCCTTGCAAAAATTACGGGCAAAACAAGGGGTTTATGGCATCCTGGGCAACCATGATCATTGGACGAATCCCTTAGTAGTGCGCCATTTCCTCAAGGAAAATCAGATCCGGGATTTGAGCAATCAGGCGATCGCCCTCACCCACCACGGCGCAACCCTCACCCTCGCGGGGATTGATGATCCCTGGGTGGGGCAGCCGGATTTACCAGGCTTATTGCAACGAATGCCCCCCGGTCATTGCGCTATCCTCCTCGCCCATGAACCCAACTTTGCCGACACCGCCGCCCAAACCGGCCGCTTTGCCCTGCAACTCTCCGGCCATTCCCACGGCGGCCAAATCCGGCTCCACCGTTTTTATAACCTACCCCCAATGAGCGATCGCTATCCCTCCGGCCAATACTCAGTAGGGCAAATGATCCAATACACCAATCGCGGCATTGGCATGGGGGGCGTACCGATGCGCCTGCGGAGTCGCCCCGAAATCACCGTTTTTCACATCCAGGGTTCTCAGCGCCATGCCCTTGGCGAGGAAATATCACATTTCATAACGACAGCGGCTGAAAATCCTTAAAGTGGCTCGATCCTAAAGAAGAATTACGGGATTTCACCCAAGGACTAACGATGGCAGATACGATTGTTCAGCTTGTTGATGCCCTACCCGCCGACAATATTACCGTTAAGGTTTTGAAGGCCATTGATTTGATTGCTCCCGGCCAGTGGGAGAATACCGTTGATTTTGACGAGATGATCAAAACGGTGACGGGGGAAACCAACCCCAGCCGCATTGCCCGGATTCGCGATCGCGCCCAGGCCCTCTACCTCGACAATCAACAGCCCTACCAAGGCACAGTCCGCCTCTACCAAACCATCGATAAAGCGGATTTTGGCATGGCAACCGCTGCCCTTGCCAATAAGGTGGGGGAAAAAATTAGCTTTCTCGGCTTTTTGAACAACATCACCCCCAAGCCCGATACATTACAAAGTATCGATCTGGTGCTCAAGGTGGCGGTGGAGTTACTGGCTTTTTGTCGCCTCAATCGACTCGAACCGAATCCCGCCCTCTTTGTCCAAGCCCTGAGTAACAACTACCAAGATGCGGCCCTGATCCGCATGGCCAGCTTGGTTTGTATTGATGCGCTCCTACCCTTGGGCACAGACTTTTTGCTCAAAATCCATGAACTGACCCAAGCCGCAGACACGAGCATCATCACCCAAAATCCCCTCTTTTTAGCCGTTAATCAATATCTACCGGGCAACAGTCCCCAGGATAAGGCGGGCTTTGTCAACCAAAGTTTTACCGCTGTTGAGGGGTGGATGAGCGGGTTTGTGAGTAAAACCGGGATTACCCCCGAAACCATTGCCAATAGTTTAGGCAATTTCATTCAGGGAGCTGGTGGCAAACTGGATGTGATCGCCGCCCTGTTGGATCAAATGACCAACTACTACGAACATACCGGGATTCAAACCGTCGCCCGGGCGGTGATCTTAGCCGCCCATGCCCAAGTGCAAGCGGAACCGGAACCCGTCGCCAGTGCCGCCCAACCCACGGCAACCCCTGGAACTACGCCTTCCTCCGATTACGCGGTGGGGCAACGGGTGGATGTGTGGGATGAGGATGATGAGGATTGGTATGAGGCGACAATCCTCAAAGTGCGGGAGAAAAAGAACCTGCTGGAATATAAGGTTCACTATGAGGGCTATGACAGCGACGATGATGATTGGGTTGATCCCTCGGATGTGCGATCGCGCGACTTCGGCGACCCCGATGATAATGGCTATGCCGTGGGGCAAACGGTGAAGGTTTGGGATGAGGATGAGGAGGAATGGTGTTCCGCCGTGATCCGCAAGGCCAAAGAGGATGAATATTTTGTCCATTACATCGGTTATGGCAGTTCCGATGATGAATGGGTAAGCGCCGACGAAATCACCTAAATAATCGGTAGGGGCGAAACATTTTTCGCCCTTTTCGCCCTTTTCGCCCTTTTTACCCTTTTCCTCCCTCCGGGGCTAACACCCCATTGAGGAAAATATCCGCCAAACCCTCCGCCATTTCCTTCATGGCTTGAGGGGAAGCGTTGGGTTCCATAATCGTTTGGTCGGAAAAACCTGCGACGGCAAACATCCCCAGAAAAACACGGGCGACAATACGCGGATCCATCCGTCGGTAAATGCCCTTATCCATAGCAGTTTCAAAAAAGGCTTCCGCCACATCGGTCATTTTGACAATTACTTCTGTTTGAATGCGATCGCGCAGTTCAGGATGAAACTGGGCCTCCATAAAACAAACCCGCATCAGGTCGCTACTTTCCGCCATCCGCAACATCCGCCGCCGCATCACCTGGGCCACCGCTTTATAACTGCCCATCTCACTCAATTCCGTCAGCAAATCCGTGAGAATCTCAACCCAGCCTTTGGTAGCAACTTCGATCAAAATTGCCTTTTTGTTACTAAAGTGACGGAATAAAGTTCCCTCTGCTACACCTGCGGCTAGGGCTAAATCTTTAGTGGTCGTGCCTTCATAGCCTTGGCGGGCAAAAAGCTTCAAGGCTGCCTGAAGAATACGATCACGAGTACTTGCTTCAGTGGGAACCGTAGGAGTAGAAGGTCGCCGGTGAAAAACTCGCATGGCTTTGACTCAGGTGGGGTATATGATCTAAAGGTAGCGTTAGGGTGTTGACTGTAACCGCAATTACAGCCAAACCTTCATAAAAGTTGCGGTTCGTTCATTTAACTTTGCTATTCCTCTCTCGATGGCTGAAATTTTCACCTGGGTTGTGATCCCGATTCCGATCATCATCTTCCAACTGCTGGCGTTGCTGTTCAGCATTGCCATCGAGGCCTATATTTTCTCCCGCCAACTCCTGCTCACCCATCGCGAGTGTATTCAGTATTCAGCGGCGATTAACTTGCTGTCGGCGATCGCCGTCTGGCTGTTTGGGTTTGTGATGCAGGTATTTCTCCCACCGCAGGCTAAGTTACAACTGATCAGCTATATTTTGTTAGGACGATTTTATGACATTCAAAATCAAACCCTGTTCAACTTCGTCATTGTGGCATTATTGCTGTTTTTATTTTTTTTAGTCTGTTTTGTTGAATTTAAAGGTTTGGGTTTTTTAGAAATAATTTTTAGTCAATGGCCAGAACTAAAAACAGATGAAGAACGCCTCCAGTTTTGGCAACGATTAATCGCAGCCATCACCTATACAGATCCCGAAAAAATCACCGCTATTTTTTGGGCAAATGCTGCCAGCAATAGCGTCATTTTATTGGTGCTGCTCATTGCAGTCTTACAATACTATGCTTAAATTTCTCAGCTATTTATTAAACCTAGTTAAGCCGACGCAGTTTAATTCATGGCAAACCTTCAATGGTCTAGCCGTCCTCTTTTTCATCACTTCAGTATTCTCTCAAGGTTTTTTTCGTGAAGTCCTCGCCTATGCCGGCTTTATCTGTATTTCCGTTGGCCTAACTTGGGTTGGCCTGGAAAAGTCCTGGCCCTGGACTCCCTGGCTGACCTCCGCCCTCATCTGTTTATTCATCCATGACTTAATCAAAATTGATATTCAACCTCTGCTCCTGGCTTGGTTACCCCTTGCTGCCAGTTTAGCCGTCATTCCCTATGCCGTTGATCAAGATTTGCATTGGCATCTACCCAAACGAGAATCGCGTCAGTTTTTAGTCATTCTATTTGGCAGCCAAATTTTACTCACCTGCTGGATTCAGTTTTTCTTTATTTTGCAAAGCTGGTTGGTGATGTATCCCAGTTTGTTTGTGGATGATTTTGGCGAAAGTATGTTTGTGCGCCAAGTGGAGTTAGGTTCTTTAGTGTTACCTCGCAGTGTGCCTTTATTGGGTCAACTTCGCCCGGCGATTGAGTTACAACTCAGTAATCAAGATTGGGGCACCATGGAGCGTTGGCTCCAGGGGCTTTATCACACCCCTTATCAAATGCCGGATTTTGTTGAACCGGCCTTAGATCGGGCCGAATGGGAGCGCATTGCGGAGGATGATTTTTGGCAGGTGACGGCGATCGCCTCTCCCCAACTAGATCCACCCAATACTTATCAACTCCGCTGGGATGCCCAATGGCAGGGGCCGCGATCGCGCAGTGCGGCGGAAAATAGCCCCTACGATGCCTATTTGATCTGTAGCATCCGTCAGCAAAACCAAGTCAGTGTCGTTGATTGTGACGAAGTACAACTGGTAAACCCGCCCACGGATCAAAAGCCTACGCCCTTTTTGCCCATGTCAAGATGAGGACTCAATCGAGAATCTGGTTTGAGGGATGCGATCGCAAATCGGCGTGGGGGCGAAACATTTTTCGCCCCTACATTAACGATCAACAACGATCAACAATGGTTTAGCGGCTGACCATGCGGCGGGGGAAGATGCGAGCCGGGTTGATGCGGGTGACGGCATCGGCGAGGTCGAGGGTGCGGAGGCGGTTTTGGCGGCAGTTGACCTGGTAAACCCGTTTGTGGGTTAAATCCAAGCCCGTCAGCCAACCGCTTTGGCGGTGATAGGCTCCGGTGTCGATATCGAGCCAACCGGGGCCTTGGGCTAGTTTCCCTGGCATCACGCCGGGGAGGGTAAACGTGATCGTGTGGCCCGTGATGATTAATTTATCTTTAAAAAAAGGCTGTTGCATGCTGTGAAATTCATCACGAATCCAGCAGAATTGTTCGGCGGTTTGTTGGTCAAGGGGCATGCGGGGGTCAATCCCGGCATGGACAAGCCACACATCTCCTAAATCGAGGTGGGTGGGGAGCGATCGCATCCAAGCGAGATGTTCCGGGGTAATGTTGCCCTGGGTATAGCTGTTCAGTGTCGTTTGGCCACCGCTATAGAGCCAAGCTTGGCGGCAATGCTCCTGGCTATAGGGGCCATCAATGACATCCAAGACCATTTGCTCATGATTCCCCAAGAGGCAATGGTAGCCATGACTCTTGACCAATTCGACGACGTGGGCACTCTTGGGGCCGCGATCAATCAAATCCCCGACAAAATAGACCTGATCCGTCCGGCTGGGGGCGATCGCCTCCAACAGGATCACTAACGCATCGTAGTGGCCATGAACATCTCCAACAAATATGCGACGATTCATAAAGCGTGATCTTACACCTTCGCGTTGAGGGACAAAGTGAAACCGATGGGGGGGAACCCGATCGTTAAAGAAAAGATGACCGCAAAATTCCCTGAGATCAGGGTTCTATTCTAGTCAACTCCTAGGGTTCTAGTTGTAACTCCGGCGGCTCACCCTTTAAAACTTGCGACCTCTTGTGCAGATTTTTCGTAAAAAACCCGGTAGATCGCTTAAATTAACAACTTGTAGATTCCCTGAGAGCACGGCGGCCAGTGACCACCATCAACATTCTTCAACAGCCCACTTCGACGGCGTGGATTGATCAAGCGATCGCTAACCTTGACTTGATCTTACTCGACCACTCTCATTGTGAACGCAAAGCAGCGGCAGCGGCCTTAAATTTAATGTTTCGCTACCCTTCCAGTCGTGCCTTGGTGGATAAATTGACGGCGATCGCCCAGGAAGAACTGGAACATTTCACCCTGGTGAACCAATGGCTCGACCGTCGGGGCATTCCCCTCGCCCCCCTCAATGCGCCCCCCTACGGCGCGGCCCTGCGGGCGTTGATCCGTCGCCAAGAACCAGAGCGAATGCTCGATTTCCTCTTGGTTTCCTGTTTGATTGAAGCCCGTTCCCATGAGCGTTTGGGGCTGATTGGGGAGCATTGCCCCGATCCAGAGTTGGCGAAGTTTTACCGCAGCCTGATGGCCTCGGAGGCTCGCCACTACGGGGCCTATTGGGTGCTGGCAGACACCTATTTTGATCGCGCCGTGGTAAAAACCCGCCTAGAGGAATTGGCGATCGCCGAAAGCGAGATCCTCAGCACCCTCCACCCCGAACCCCGCATTCACAGCTAACCCCACTCCCCACTCCCCTGTACAATGGGGATCGGATTTTATCGCACGTCAATTCACAGAAACGTAAACCTATGACCTTGGAAGGATCAATCCCCGTTGTCATTAATGGGGCTGCGGGCAAAATGGGCCGCGAAGTGGTGAAAGCTGTGGCCGCGGCCGAAGGAATGCACCTGGTGGGGGCGGTGGATCGTACCCCGGAGTTAACGGGCCAGGATGTGGGGATTCTGGCGGGGTGTGGGGAATTGGAAATCCCGATCCTGCCTGACCTCCAGAGTGTTTTAGTCCTCGCCACCCAAGAACCCGTTCAAGGGGTGATGGTAGATTTTACCCACCCCGATAGCGTTTATGAAAATGTTCGCAGTGCGATCGCCTATGGGGTGCGGCCGGTGGTGGGGACGACGGGACTGACGGCGGAGCAAATCGAAGATCTAGGGGCCTTTGCGGAAAAAGCCAGCACGGGCGCGATTATTGCCCCCAATTTTTCCATCGGCGTGATCCTGATGCAGCAGGCCGCCATGCAGGCGGCGAAATATTTCGACCATGTGGAAATCATCGAACTCCACCACAACCAAAAAGCCGATGCCCCCAGCGGTACGGCGATTAAAACCGCTGAAATGTTGGCGGAGATTAAAAACCATTACAATCCCCCCCAAGTGAAGGAAACGGAACAACTCCCCGGAGCGCGGGGCAGTTGTACAGCGGAGAATATCCGGATGCACAGCGTTCGCCTGCCGGGGCTATTAGCCCATCAAGAAGTGCTCTTTGGCTCCCCTGGGCAGATCTACACCCTGCGCCACGATACGAGCGATCGCGCCTCCTTTATGCCCGGTGTGGTGCTGGCGATCCGCAAGGTGACGGAATTGAAAACCTTGGTTTATGGTCTGGAAAATATCCTTTAGAACCTGCCCATGTTAGTGCCGATTACCCGCGAAAAATTTAAACAACTGATTCCGGCGATCGCCACCGGCTCCCAATACATGGCCCAATGGGGGGGGATTCAAGATCTCGTGCGTCGCATCTTGATTAGCGTCGTCGGGGTGGTGGCGTTGTTGCTCTTGAATATTCTCTTTCAAGGGGTAGCCGCCGGGTTTAAATTTTTCCTGGGGATCATCATGGGCCTCTATTGGCTATGGTCGCCGGTCTATTTTGCCAGTGTCCGCAACAGCCAGTATCGCCGCTGGAAATATAGCGGCTTTTGGCGGGGGCGGGTCTTGGATGTGTTTATTTCTGACGATTTGGTGCGAGAGGAGGAGACATTTAACCAGCGGGGGGAGTTGGTAATTGTCGAAAATCGGGAGCGGCGGATTAATTTAGAAATTGGCGATCGCACCGGCTTCCGCACCATCGTCCAAGCCCCCCTCCGCCGTACCCACAAGCTCCTCGCCCCCGGTCAAGTGGCGGAATGTCTGGTGATGTCTAATCAGCCAGATCTCAACGAGATCAAAAAAATTAGCGACGTTTATATCCCCAGTCAAGACCTTTGGGTGGGAGAATACCCCTGTTTACGGCGGGATTTTTTCATCAGTATGAGTCGGGATCTACAACGCCAGCCGCCGCCGGCCCGCCGCCGTCGTCCCTCCCGCCGTTAACCTACGCTCAATTCTTGTTTTAATTCCCTGTTATGAACGAAACGTTACCCACGCTTTACATTGTAATTTTACTGATTTTATTGAGTGCTGCCTCAATTTTTGTGTTTCGCCAAGTTTGGCGCACCCGGCAGCAAGATCTCCGTTTTGAGAAGTTACAAAACACCCTCAAGGAAGGAGAAAGCACGGCCAAGGATTACTATGAATTTGGTAGTCTCTGTTTAGATAAAAAGCTCTACGTCCAAGCGGTGGCGGTGTTTCAGCGGGCGCTGAAGGTAGCGGAAAAGGAAGAGGTGGAGCCAGAAAACATGGCGTTAATCCATAATGCGACGGGTTTTGCCTATTTTGCCCAGGAGCAGTACGATATTGCGATCCGCCATTACAAAGATGCGATCGCCCTTTACCCGGCCTATGTGGTGGCGTTGAATAATTTGGGCAATGTTTACGAAAAGAAAAAGCTCGTGGCTCAAGCATTGAAGGCCTATGAGGAGGCTTTAGTACATGATCCTGAGAATAAAGTGTCGAAAAAGCGGGCTGAATCGATGCGTAAACGGATTTAACGCTTTGATCTCGCTGCCCGCCCTGGATTTATTTGGGGCTGTGGCTGGATCCCCCCCTGCCCCCCCTTAAAAAGGGGGGTGGTACAGATGAGCGTTGGTTATACCTTTGGTCGGCTCTGTCTTCGCAAGCGGAGGGTTGGAATTAACTGTTTACAACCGTTTTCACAGTGGTTGCGCCGTCCACACCCCGCGCCACCTTTTCGGCTTGGGATAAAACGCTTTTAGCATCCTCATTGTATTTGAGGACAACAACGCTCCCCTCTTGGGCAACCCACAACCCCACCTCATCCGAAATATTGGCATCATCGAGGGCTTTTGCCACCCGTTTAGCCAGACCGCTTTCATCAAAATTGCCATCAAGACCGACCTTTTCCGCAGGGATCGATTTTTCCTTGGCATTTTGGAGGACAGGAATTTTTTCAACTGCCTTAGCCTTGACTTCTTCCGCCTTACCAAAAAGTCTACTTACAAAACTCATAATCAATCTCCGATGGTGTGTGCTTGGCCCCCATCATAGGGCGTGATTCTGGAAGTTGCAGGCAAAGTTGATCGCAACGGCTCACTGCCCACGCCTCACTTCCTAGGCCTCACGCCATTGGCACAGTCGCCCTGAGGGGTTTAATGTCAAAATAAGAAATGTATAGAATCTCCCAACCGGCACATCGATGGCTAATACTCTCCCCAATCTCACAGGCCCAGAAATTCGCGAGCAGTTTTTGAACTTCTACGCCCGCAAACAGCACAAAATTTTACCCAGCGCCTCCCTTGTGCCGGAAGACCCGACGGTATTGCTGACCATCGCCGGGATGCTGCCCTTCAAGCCCATCTTCCTGGGTCAACGGCCGGCCCCCTGCGATCGCGCCACCACCTCCCAAAAATGTATCCGCACCAACGACATTGAAAACGTCGGGCGCACCGCTCGCCACCATACCTTTTTTGAAATGTTGGGAAATTTCAGCTTTGGGGATTATTTTAAGCAGGAGGCGATCGCCTGGGCTTGGGAACTCTCCACCGAAGTGTTTAACCTCCCCCCAGAGCGATTAATTCCCAGCGTCTTTCGTGAAGATGACGAAGCCTTTGCCATTTGGCGCGATCATATTGGCATTCCAGAGCATCGCATTCAACGCATGGATGAAGCCGATAATTTTTGGGTTTCCGGCCCCACCGGCCCCTGTGGCCCCTGTTCGGAAATTTACTATGATTTCCACCCGGAACAAGGCGATGCGGTGATTGATCTTGAAGATGATACGCGGTTTATTGAGTTTTATAACCTCGTTTTCATGCAGTACAACCGCGATAGCGAGGGCAATTTAACGCCCTTGGCAAATCAAAACATTGATACGGGCTTAGGCTTGGAGCGGATGGCGCAAATTCTCCAACAGGTTCCCAATAATTACGAAACAGATTTAATCCTACCGATTATTAAAACGGCGGCGGAAATTGCCGGTTTAGATTACTTTAAATCCCCTGAAGCGACGCAGGTTTCCCTGAAGGTAATTGGCGATCATGTGCGAGCAGTGGTACACATGATTGCTGACGGCATTACTGCTTCCAATACGGATCGGGGCTATGTGTTGCGGCGGTTGATCCGGCGGGTGGTGCGCCATGGCCGGCTGATTGGTATTGAGGGGGCGTTTATTAATCGGGTGGCGGAGCAGGCGATCGCCCTTGCCCAATCTGCCTATCCCAACGTGGGCGATCGCCAAAGCGTGATTTTTGCCGAACTAGAACGGGAAGAGGCCCAATTCCTGAAAACCCTGAGCCGGGGGGAAAAGCTCGTCGCGGAAATCCTCGCCCAAAACCCGACCCAAATCACCGGCTCCGAAGCCTTCACCCTTTACGATACCTACGGCTTCCCCCTGGAATTAACCGAGGAAATTGCGGCTGAACAGGGGATTACCGTCGATGTGGCGGGGTTTGAGGCAGAAATGGCCCAACAGCGCGATCGCGCCCGGGCCAGCCACACCACCATCGACCTCACCATCCAAGCCAGCCTCGATCAATTAGCTCAAACCCTCCACCCTACGGAATTCTCCGGCTATACCCACCTCCAAGCCCCCGCCCAAGTCGTCGCCCTCCTCCAAGCTGGGAAAACCATCGCCACCGCATCCCCAGGGGAGGCGGTGCAAATCCTCCTCGATACCACCCCCTTTTATGGGGAATCCGGGGGGCAAATTGGCGATCGCGGCTATCTCAGTGGTGAAGATTGCCTGATTGCGATTAGCGATGTGCAGAAGGAAGGGGGGATGTTCATCCATTATGGCCAGGTGGAAAGGGGGACGGTGCAGGTGGGCGATCGCCTCACCGCTACCATTGACCGCACCTGTCGGCGACGGGTACAGGCCAACCACAGCGCGACGCACCTGCTACAGGCGGCGTTAAAACTCATCGTCGATCCCACCATTGGCCAAGCGGGTTCTTTGGTGGATTTTGAGCGGCTGCGCTTTGATTTCAATTTGAATCGTGCCGTGAGTAAAGCGGAATTGGAGCAGATCGAAGCCCAGATCAACCAATGGATCACCGAAGCCCACGCCGCCGAGGTGGAAGTGATGCCCATCGCAGCGGCGAAGGCGAAGGGAGCCGTGGCCATGTTTGGCGAAAAATATGGTGATGAGGTACGGGTGATTGATTTCCCCGGTGTTTCGATGGAGCTTTGTGGGGGAACCCATGTGAGCAATACGGCGGAAATTGGCGCGTTTAAGGTGATTTCAGAAACGGGGATTTCTGCCGGGGTGCGGCGCATTGAAGCGGTGGCGGGGCCGGCGATTTTGGATTATTTAGCGGTGCGCGATCGCGTTGTGCGGGAATTAGGCGATCGCTTCAAGGCCCAACCGGAGGAAGTGGTGGAGCGGGTGGATAAGCTCCAAACGGATCTAAAAGCGGCCCAAAAGGAACTAGAGGCCCTAAAAGGGGAATTAGCGATCCTCAAATCCGACCAACTGATCACCGAAGCGGAAACCGTGGGAGAATTTCGCCTCTTGGTGGCCCATTTGGGAGATCTCGATCCCAAATCCCTCCAAACCGCAGCGGAACGATTACAGCAAAAACTGGGGGAAAGTGCCGTCGTCCTCGCCTCCACGCCAGAACCCGATAAGGTCTCCCTTGTAGCGGCCTTCAGTCCTGCCATCTACCAAGGTAAAAAACTGCAAGCAGGCAAATTCATCGGCGGCATTGCCAAACTCTGCGGCGGCGGCGGCGGCGGTCGTCCCAACCTGGCCCAAGCCGGGGGCCGGGATGCCAGCCAATTACCAGCAGCCTTAGCAGCAGCTAAGGCCCAACTGTTGGAGGCGTTAGCGGGTTAGTGTTTAGGGTATGGGATTGAATCTGATTTCACCCCCATCCCTCCATTGGTATACTTTTAGGCAGAACTGAACATTCAAGGATTACCCTGGTAGCCGTCATATAGCAATCCATTTGGTTCGTGAACCTTCCACCCCCTGTTTCCCACAGTTTGGGAAAGGGGTTGGGGGTGATGGCTCTACCCATTGGTTTAGGATCCTTCTATCTCACGTCATCGCAGGAGTCTAACGTGAATCAATTTACAACTTTTGACAGTACAAAAGAATCCCTCAGTGATCTGCTGCAAAGTATTAAGGTCGGAAAATCTCAACTACCAGATTTTCAACGAGGATGGGTTTGGGATGATGAACATATTTGCAGTTTGCTGGCTAGCATTGCTGTTTCTTATCCTGTTGGTACAGTTATGTTGTTGCAAACGGGGAATCCAGATGTTCAATTTAAACCCCGCTTAATCGAAGGGGTTGTTTTAGATTCTCCCCCACAACCAGAACGATTAATTCTAGATGGACAGCAACGCCTTACCTCTCTCTTTCAGGCTTTGTTTTCCGATCAACCGGTTATCACTCGTGATGTTCGTGGCAAGCCTATTAAACGTTGGTATTATCTCGACATCAAAAAGGCAGTCGATCCCTATATTGATGCAGATGAGTATATTGTTAGTTTGCCCGAAACTCGCCAATTGCACAACTTTCGTGGTGAATTGAAGTTTGATTACTCCACACCAGAAAAAGAACGCGAGTTTGGATTGCTGCCTTTACCCCTTGTATTTGATGATGTTAAACTGCCTGATTGGCAGTTTGCTTATTTACAAGGTGATCCTGAACTAACATCAGAACGCTTGCAGCTTTGGAAAAAGCTAAGTCAAGTGATTCAACGGTTTAAACAATACCAAATGCCGATTATTTCTTTACGCAAAGAAACACCAAAAGAGGCGGTATGTCAAGTGTTCGAGAAGGTCAATACTGGTGGGGTTTCTTTAACGGTTTTTGAGTTGTTAACGGCAACCTTTGCAGTTGATGATTTTAGCTTGAGGGATGATTGGGATAAGCGACGTGCTCAACTGGCCAAGCATAAAATGCTACAGTCCATCGAAAGTACCGATTTTTTGCAAGCGGTGAGTTTGCTGGTTACTCGTGAAAAACGCCTGGTGGCTTTAGGTTGCTCCAATAGTGAAACTGAACGTGCTCCAGCGATTAGCTGTAAGCGCAAAGATGTTTTAAAGCTAACCTTAAGTGACTATCAAAAATGGGCTGATTTAGTCACGAAAGGACTAGAGAAATCGGCTCGCCTCCTTCAGTCTCAATATATTTTCTCCTACCGCGATTTACCCTATCGCACTCAACTCACACCCATGTCAGCCATTTTTGCAGTTTTGAGTGACCGGGGTGATAACGATGGTATTCGGGCGAAGATTGCTCGTTGGTATTGGTGTGGAGTGTTTGGTGAACTCTATGGTGGTTCCATTGAAACAAGATTTGCGAAAGATTTACCCGAGGTTCTCGCTTGGATTGATGGAGGCAATGAACCGGACACGATTAATGATTGTAATGTCGCCCAATCTCGCTTAGTTGGCTTGCAAACTCGTAATAGTGCTGCCTATAAGGGTTTATACGCTTTGCTCATGCGTGATGGCGGCCGAGATTTTCGCACGGGGGAGCAAATTGATACACAGCTTTATTTTGATGATTATATTGATATTCATCATATTTTTCCACAGCAATGGTGCCAACAAAATGGTATTGAACGGCGACGATACAATAGCATTATCAATAAAATTCCCATTTCTGCCAAGACCAATCGGATGATTGGCGGGAAAGCTCCCGCCATTTATTTAGAACGTCTCGAAAAAGGTGCAGAAATTTCACCGGCACGAATGGATGAGATCTTGCGATCGCACTGTATTGATCCCGATTCATTACGAGCCAACGATTTCAATACATTTTTTGCCAAACGGGGGCAAGCCTTATTACTCAAAATTGAACAGGTGATTGGCAAACCAATTGCCCGCGATCTTGCTGGTCTACATTCAGAAGAGGAATAGAGCTATGCTAATTTCTGCTCCCCCCACTGTTCAAACCGTAACCCTGCAATGGCCCCCAGAGATTCGGGCGATCGTCACCCCTGAAGAATTCGCCGCCCTTGCCGCTGCTAACCCCGAACTCCAATTTGAACGCACCGCCACAGGAGGCTTAATCGTGACCCCCCCCACTGGTAGCGAAACCGGTAATCGCAATGTCCGTCTTGCCTATTATTTAGTGCGTTGGATTGAAGAAGAAGGGGGATCAGGTTTAGGGTTTGGCTCCTCCACTGGGTTTCAGTTGCCCAATGGGGCGATTCGTTCCCCCGATCTCGCTTGGGTGGCTACATCGCACTGGGAAGCCCTTACCCCTGAAGAACGCCAAGGTTTCGCCCCCCTTTGCCCGGATTTTGTCGTCGAATTGCGCTCAAAATCCGATCAACTCGCCCCATTGCAAGCCAAATTAGCGGAATACATCGACAATGGGGCGCGGTTGGGCTGGTTGATTGATCCCCAAAATCGGCAAGTGTGGGTGTATCGCCCCGGCCAAGGGGTCGATTGTTTAGAGCAGCCGCTGGAATTATCGGGGGAAGATGTCCTACCGGGTTTTGTTCTGCCCGTAACCCGCATCTGGTAGGGGCGTTGGCGTAAGCCTGCCGGAGGCACAAAAATTTTTCGCCCTCTTGTTCGCTTTTTGCTAATTTCGCCGCCTTAATCGCAAAATTTTCACGTTTAACCCCATGCCCTCCCCCCAACCCCTAGAGATTGCCCCCCTAGCTCCCTACGAAGACCGGCTCTTAGCCGCCCTCGCCTTTTTTCGGTTCCAAAGAGCGATCGCCTCTCAAGCCCGCCATTGCCTCAGTATGTATTTCCGCCAAGGGGAGGGGCGGATTATGCAGGAGGTGAAATTTTATGCCCGTCAAATTGGGGTAGAGCCAGAAGAATTTTTGGAGTTGATTTATCAGGATGGCGATCGCGCTCGTGCCCAACTCCAAGCCCATTTTGGCCATGAATCCGTCGCCATGGACGCAGAAGATTAATCATCGCCCTTAATTCACCTCAGCCGTCAAGCGATGCACCGCCTCCGCCATTTTTTCAGGATTACCGGACAGGGGGAAAAAGAGAATATGCTCAATTTTAGGGTTGGCAATTAAGCCCGCAATCCGGTCAAATTGTCGCTCCGTAATTGAAATGCCATCATTGGCCTGGACATAGGGCAATTCATCCTCAAAATTTTCATCCCCGTAAACCTGAATAAACGCCCGATCCACCCCCCACGTTTCCCAATCTGCCGCAAAATAGCGTTTGGCCCAATAGGGATTATGATGGCAAATATCAAAACTGACCCTGGGGTTAGCGGCTTTGGTTTGAGCGATCATTGTGCGGACAAACTCTGTTAGTTTTGCGGTGCGATCGACATCCCCCGGTAATTCGTCATAATAGCCTAGGTAATCATCCCATTGCACCGCATCAATTTGGGGATATTTTTGGACAAATTCCACAGAAATCGCCGTAAAAAACTCGGCCACTTCAGGAATACTCACATCTAAAACATAGTGATCTACCCCTGGATGGGTGCGATCAACACCGGGAACAATCCAACCCCGTTGAACAGCAAGATCAAAAGCATGACTATTTTGATCAATCTTAATCCCCTTTTCAAAATAGGCATGCACCTCCATCCCCTGTTGATGGGCTTCATCAATGAGCCAATCTAACCATTGATCCTGAAACTGATTGAGGCAACTGTCATAACCAAACTTAGCCTGCATCACCTGACTACGGTACATCGTGCAAGCATTGCCCCAAACCCCATGAATAATCGTGTTAATTCCTTTACTGCGGTAGTAGCGCACCCGCTGACGAATCGTTTCTTCATCGGCATTATTGGTAGCTTGATAGCGACTGAGATAGATGCCGCGAATGTTTTCAATCGGTTGGCGAGGGGATATAGGAATTGGGCTGGCTTCGAGGGAAGGGGGTGAAATGGGGGGGGGAAGATTCGCTGGAGTCGGAGTCAGATCAGGGGTGATTAACTCTGGGGTTGCAGTTGTCTCAAGAATGGGTAAATACAATGCTAATTCTTCGCTGATATGATCAGGAATCAGCCGACTTAGCCCCAGGTTATCCCATTGGGTGAATAGAAAATAACCCCCTCCCAAACAGAGTAGAATCACAGAAAAAGGGATGCTACTACAACCGCACCCGCTTTTTTTTTGGGTTTTGCGTGCCATCGAATTTTGCCAGTTTTTTCTCTTCTACAACCTATCGTAGCTAAATTTCCCAAGGGAATCATCTTTTCATCACAATTGAGCAATTTTGCGTACCCATGAGATTACCAAGGGCTACCGATGAGGTTAAAGGCACTCCAGTAGAAGGGATGGGAAAGATCGCCTGTGTCTGGATTGTCCCTGGAGGCGATCAGGGCCAGTTGGGCGCGGCGCAGGGCTTCGGCTTTGATGGTGACATCATTTTGGGCCAGTTGCCGATAAAACTGATCCATGAGAACCGCCGTGCCATCATCAGAAACTTGCCACAAACTCGCTAAAACGGATTTTACCCCCGCTTGAACGGCGGCCCCGGCAAAGCCGAGTTCTGCTTCTTGATTGCCGATCGCCGTTTCACAAGCACTGAGGATCAGCAATTCTAGCTCAGGAGCCTGATAGGGTTTGAGTTCCCGCAAACTTTTCAGGGTGAGTGCTTCATCACCCCAGAGTTGAATATAGGCATCTTCGGCAACGTTGGGGTCGAAAAAGGCATGGGTGGCGAGGTGGAGGATTTGGAATCGGCGGTTCTGGTTGTGGGCTTTGAGGTTACGCCAAGTGAAGTCTTGATTGAGATAAATTTGGCCACCCCATTGCTGGGTGATGTTTTCCAGTTCTGCGGGGACGGCAGGAAGGGGTTCAAGGTTGCGGGCGGTGAATTCTGATGCCCCCATGGCCAGGATGGGACTGCTTTCTATAATCGGTTGATAGTTGAAGTTTGTGAGGGAAAGGCTGGGCATTTGCCCAATGCTGTAGCGTTCAACGATGAAGCCGTTGCCATCATGGAGGGCGGCGAAGGGGAGCGATCGCAACCCTTCATCGCCAATCAGCACCAGATTATCAATCTCCTGCTCTACCAGGGCTGCTTCTAAGGGTTTAATCAGCCATTGATAGAGTTTTTGGGCGGGGGTTAAGTAGGCCCGACTACGGGAATTGCTCACCCCCCGCCGCAACCGCCCCACCATTGCTTTTACCTCCTGCCGGGTGACGGGGAGGGTTTCCACTTGGGGTTCTCCACGACTGGTGACCAGGAGGAGTTGGAGGCGGTCTGTGCTCTGGGGTTCGAGTTGAATTGTGGTATCGGTGGGGACAGCTTGGAGGGGGTCAAACTGCGATCGCACCACCGTACTAAAATCTGCTTCTAATCGCTCCACCGTTGGGGGAGTCGTGACTCCAGCCGGTACAAACCGCGCATACAGGATCGCCGGTCGCACTCCAGTGGCCTGGGCAATTTCCTGAAGAATGCCTTGGGCTAAATTTTCATTCATCACCGTGGGTGCGGACTCTGCTGTGATCACGGTGTCAGTGCCTGCCAGCCGTTCATTCATTCCTGGCGACTCAAGACAATCGAGGGAACAAACTGCCGGGGAAGGCGGATCGACGGCAGGCTCTCCCCCAATAGGCGGGGCAGCTTCTCCGGTGCGGATCTGCACATTACCGAGGGTATAGTTACCGATAAAACTTTGATTTGGCTCAATGGCATAGTCACCATTTGTAATTGCCGCCGCTGTGCCATTAATACTGGGATCCCCCACAATAAAAGGAGTCTTACCATTGCCCCCATGGGTAATCGTAATTGCTCCAGCCGTGGTTAAACCCAAAGCCGCAACAGTGGCCAACAAATCTGGCTCTGGCGCAAAAGTTCCCGTTGCGCGGAAAAACTGCCCGGCTTGGACGATAATTTCACCGGCTGCGCCGTCAAAATTGCCTGAATCTAAATAAAGAACTTCAATACTTTGGGGAGATTTGAGCGTGATATTACCCCCCAAAGCAATGACCGGCTCATTGAGTAAAATTCCCACATCTCCCGCTGTAGAGCCGCTCATTTCCACATCTCCCCCTACCGTTGCTAAAAATCCATTGCTCAAAATCCCCGGCTGATTGTTGGTACTCGCACCGCTGATCTTCAGTGAACCACCATCAGTATCAATATTCTGATTGATTTCCACTCGCCCCATACCACTCTGATCACGATCAGCTATCAAAACGATATTTAACCCAGCCAACGGATCTGCATAGAAATCTGGCTCAATGGGTGCATTAATAAAAATGGAGTTATGGGCTTCTAAAATGAGTGTAGTTTCATCAGATAAAGGTGTGGAATACTGTAACGCACTGGAGAGGGTAATATTACCATCTTCACCATTAGTTCCCCCGGTTCCTGTTTTGACAATGACGGTTCCTCCCAATGACAAGGCATTCAGCAAAAGGTCAATATACAAGATTGCGCCATCATTATTGGACAAAAAAGGACTGATTGGGTTGATATTTTGCGATATAGAGCCAGTGATTTCAATATTATTGGGATCAATTAACCAGGTTCCGGCTTGACCTTGGGGGGCGGTGATGATTGGGTTGTTGGCGATCGCCAAATTTTGCAACCCACTGGTTTCCACAAACCCACCATCTCCCCCCAACTCTCCCCCTTTCGCACTCACCTGCCCGAAAATTTGGGCCGTATCGCTGGCAAAGAGGATCACCCGGCCGCCATCACCATCCCCCACTCCATCAGCCCCGACTTGGGTTTCGGCATCGATAAATAAATGGGTGGCATTGGGAACGGGGCCTTGGCCCTGTTGTTCGCCGCCGATTAGGATTGTGCCCCCCGGTTGGCCGTTGGCGGTGATTTGGGCATTGATCAGGGCGATTTGGGAACCGAAAATGCCGATATTGCCTGCGGGATTATGGGGATCGCTGGTGTTGATCGTGCCAGAGGCGATCGCCGTCCCCCCTTGGGTGGGAATTTCTAGGGTTGAATCGGTTAGAGTGACTGTGCCGTCGGGAGTAACGGTGAAATGGGGATCAATGCCTTTGCCCGTCAGCAGTTGGGGGAGATCCTGAATCTTGAGGGGACTATCCACGGCGATTTGATCCGTTTCAATTTCCAAACTCAACAGATGCCCCGGTTGTCCCACCCGCACCCGTTGACTCCCTTCCACAGCGGCGATCGTCACCGTCCCCCCCGGAGCCGAGAGGTTGCCGGTATTGAGCACCTGGCCGCCGATCAGGTTCAAACTCGCCCCCGGATTAACGCTGAGATCCCCCTGATTGAGGATGACCCCCCCTTGATCCAAAAACGAAAACAGTTGCGGATCACCAGTCAAAGCCGCGTAATCATTGGGGCCAGTGGCATTAAACCAACCACCGGAAAAACCGAGGCGATCGCCCGTCGTTGCCGTAAACGACCCCGGCACATCCAACCGCGCCCCCGGCCCAAAAATGATCCCAGCAGGGTTCATCAAATACAAATTAGCCTGACTACCGCTCACCTCAAGCAAACCATTAATCACCGAGGGATCGCCCCCCGTCACCCGCCCCAAAATATTGACAATTTCCGGCTGACTCAAAAACTGAGCCACTTCCCCCGCACTGAGGCCAAATTGCTGAAAGCTATGGAATAAATTTGTACCCGCTTGGGTTCCCCCCTCAATTTGGTAAGTTTGCCCTTGATATTCAATGATGGTGCCGGTGCCATCAGGGCTAGGAGTAATGGACTGAGCGAAGCCAGGGGCAGCAATCAGACTCAAGGCACAAAGGCCAAAACCGAAAAAGGGGCGGATCATGGCTTGGATTCTGACTAAGGACGACGGAGTTAAAAGTCTAAATTCAAAGCACCCTATCTTCTCTCAGGATAATCGGGCTATCCCAGTTTTGGGGAAATGCGGCCAAACAGCACCAGCCCCCCAAGGGAGTTAGGACTCCCACTGCCAGGATTAAAGGCATCCGGCAGAATCGGGGGGCTGGGCGATCGCGTTGCGACTTGAGGCTCTAAAGCTTGAAGGTTGGTTTAAACCCAAAGGTTAAGGGGTTGGCGGGATTGTATTGGGCGAAATAGTCCGCTGCGGTGGGAGTGACCTTGAAAAACGTCGTTTCTGGGGTAATGGCCTCCACCGAAACCATCGTTTCCGCCGCTAGCACCGGTTCCCAATCCGCAAACATCCCGGTAAACTCCGTCGCCAGATCGGTAAACGTCAGCGCCACCCGGTCAAAGTCGAAAAAGTGGGCATTGCCCAAAAAGGCATCGGAGGCGAGGCGATCGCTAAAGAACTGCAAACCCAAATCCATAAAGTCTGTGGCCAATGCTCCCGTTTGTAGCCGGGCTAAATCCAACGTCGGGGCCGTTGCGTCAAAGGTGGATAGCGCAAACTCACGGCTGAGGCTAACCGCCTCCCAAGCGGTAGAGTTGCGGGGGGCGTTGGGGTTGCGATCGCTGAAATACTGATAAGCCTCCAACTCCGGCAACGGCCTGAGGGAGATCATCGGTGAATCCAACGCCAGGGGCCGACTCGAACCCGTGATCTCACGGCGAATGTCTTGTAGATCCTGCTCTAGTTTGTGCAACAGGGGGGTGGTGTCCCGCGGTTGGGATGGGGTGGGAGGTTGCTGGGCAACTGGGCTAGATGCGGGCCGCGCCATGGGTTGGGGGGCTGGCATGGGGGGGCGGGTGGTGATCTGCTCCGGTGCGCCCACGGTTGCTTGGCGGTGTTGGGCGCTGGAGGGGGCAATCAATTCCTCAAAGCTGCGCCCGTCCCGGATTAGGGATTCCGGGGGAGTTGCCCGCAGTGCCGCACGTTGGGCCGGTGTTTGCGGGTTGATCGCGGCCCGTATTGCTGGGTCTTCCTCGATGCGTAGGGGTGCAGTGGCCTGCTGAGATGAGCGAAGGGGTTCCACGGCAGCCACGGGCTGAGCATCTGAGGCCGGCAGGGCATCCACTTCAGGATGTGGGATCCCATTGGGCAGGGGGGTTTGGTACGCCGCAGCGGGAGCCGTGGGAGAAAACTCCACGGAAGGGGTCGGCTCCACTTCCACAATCACCGCGTCTTGGAGGGGATTGGGTTGGGCAGCCATAGCGGCCCTGGTATTGACCTGAGCCAATAATGGGGCATCCCCCGCCATTGCTTCCGGGGTGAGCGAATCCACCGCCTGGGCTCCGGTGCTGCCGAGGGCAACCCAACCCAGGGCGGCGGTGGTGGAATAGGTCATAAACCAGAATTTAGTCATACAGGTGTTCCCTCTTGAGTAGGAGATTGCAAGCCCGTTCCTGAAATCTGGTAACGAGCTATTTAGCGAATTTTCACGGTTTGTTGGCAGTGATTTCACCCATTTTAGCCTCTGAACCGGCCATGGCCTTAGGTCGTTTGGCCGGTTAAATCTGGGCCAGTCCATTCCAGGGTATCACCGATGTTTTGGCCATTATGATAGGCAGCTAACAAGACCTCGCTGGTTTTGCCCCAAGCCAGGGTGCCATCGGCAGCAAGGGCGATCGCCCCCAAATCCCGCCCATTCCCCTGAGCCTCCGCCATGGATTTCGCCATCGCATCGGCCAAGCTCAAACCATCACTGACCCGAATCACAATTTTTGCCGCCAAACATTCATCAATAATATCCTCCCCAATGCCGGTACAACTCACCCCGGCTTGACGGGTGGCATAGTTCCCGGCGGGCATGGCGGAATCGCTGACCCGGCCGATGCGCTCAAACCCTTTGCCGCCGGTAGAAGTTCCCGCGACAATTTGCCCCTGCTGATCTAAAGCCACCACGCCAATCGTGCCCCGGCCCGGTTCGCTGTGTTCCGCCTCAGCAATCACGCCGGCCATGTCCTTATTAAAATCCCCCTTCCGCTCTAAAAGCCATTCCTCTAAACGGAGATCCGTGAGGGGGTTATAGATGGGGATTTGTAACTCCCGCAACAGTTCCGCCGCCCCATAATCGGAAAGAACGCGATCGCTCTCCCCTTGCAAGGTTTGAGCTAACTGAATCGGGTTTTGCACCCGCGCCACATTGATCACGCCACTAAACCGCTGGGCCGTGCCATCCATCAGCGCCGCACTCATGCGAATCTGGCCATCGGACTGCAACACAGACCCCGTACCGGCATTAAACCGGGGATGATCTTCTAAAAGTTGACAACCTTGCACCACTGCATCTAAAGCCGTTTTGCCCTGACAAAGATCCTGATACACCGTCGCCACAATTTCATGGAGAGCTTGACGCACCACCGCTAAACCGCCTTTGCCCTTGAGCGAACTGCCTGCCCCGCCGTGAATAATTAATTTAGGTTCCATGATGCCCCACCAAAAATAAACACAAAATAAACAAAAATCAAGAATTTTGCCTTGCTGATCTTATCGCTTCTTGGGTTAGAGTTTTAGGGGAGTGCGCGATCGCCCCGCACTCCTTCACCGTTGCGATTCTGCCGGAGCAAACCATCTGTGCCCAAACAGCCGCAAAAATCCCTCCTGGACTCCATGGATGAGATTCCCATCGCCCAGCGAGATCTCCCCGATGCTTCTCCCTCGGTTCCTTGGGGTCGAATTCTGGTGGGAATTTTTTTAGGGGTGGGGGCGATCGCCGCCGCTGTCGGCCTCTGGCTGGCCCAACTGACACCGGAACCCGTCACCGAAACAGAGCCAGAACCGGAGCCAGAAGCTGCCCCCATTGAAAATGTGCTGGGGCATCTCCCCTACGAGGAGGCAGGGGAAAGTGATCTCGTCAACATCACCGCCGATGGTTCCATTCGACTGCGCACCGCCGCCGCTGCCCGTTATCAGGAAATGAGCGAAGCCGCCCGCCGCGAAGGGGTGCTTTTAGCGGCCCTCTCCGGCTACCGCACCAAAGCCCAACAGGATTATCTCTTTTTTCAGATCAAAGAGCAGCGCAACCAACGCCCCAGTGAGCGGGCGGAGGTGAGCGCCCCCCCAGGGTTTAGTGAGCACCATACCGGCTATGCCATTGATATTGGCGATGCCAATGTGCCGGCCACCCACCTCAGCCCCCAATTTGAAAATACCCCCGCCTTTGCCTGGCTGGAAACCAACGCCGCCCGCTATGGCTTTGAGCTTTCCTTTCCCCGGGATAACCCCCAAGGCATTGCCTATGAGCCTTGGCATTGGCGATTTGTGGGGGATATGGACAGCCTAGAAACCTTTTATCGTGCCCAAAATTTACCCCCGATTAATCCATGAGCTATGAACTAGAAAACCGTGAATGGTGGGTGGAGCGGTGGTTAGAACTCCTCGACTCCTATCGGTTTAAAAAACGTCTGGAACGCGCTCGCCGCTATTCCATGGAAGGGAATGTTTTGAGCATTGAATTTAAAGGGGTGCGGGTGATGGCCCAGGTGCAGGGCAGTGAGGCGGAACCCTACGAAGTTTCCCTGTCTCTCAATCCCTTTAGTAATGAAGATTGGCGCTATGTGATTACGACGATGGCGGAAAAAGCTCTCTATTCAGCGCAATTGTTGGCGGGGGAGATGCCCGCTGAAATTGAGGATGTGTTTACCGCCAATGGGTTAAGCCTGTTTCCCTTTACGCTGTCGGAAATTCATTCCCGTTGCACCTGTCCCGATAAGGCCAATCCTTGCAAACATATTGGCGCGGTTTATTATCAGTTGGGCGATCGCTTCAGTGAAGATCCCTTTGTGCTGTTTCAACTGCGGGGCCGCACGAAAACGCAGATCCTCGAAGCCCTACGCCAGTTGCGGGGGAAGGGTAGCGGCGAAGGGCGTAAAGCGAAGAAAAATACCAAAAAAGGCAATAGCCAATACAACCAAATCCCCCTCGTGATGCGGCGGTTTTGGTCTTATCAAGAACCCTTAGATGCCTCTTTGGTGGCCATCGCCCCTCCCGAAGACCAACAGACGCTCCTCGATCGCCTCGGCCCCATCCCCCTGCCCACCTCTGAAGCCCGTTTACTCCACAGTGCGCTCCTAGAAGCCTATGGGCAAATTCGCCAGCAGGCGATGATTACGGCGTTAAATCGGGATTAGGAAGTAGGGGCGAAAAATTTTTGTGCCTCCGGCAGGCTGATGCCAACGCCCCCACGCCGATTCGCGATCGCACACCGTCTCCGCAGGAGAATCGCGAATCTATCAATGCTGTATCCGGATTGCCGATGAATTAACGGCCGCCGCGAATCATGAGGGTAGGTTGCCATTCGCTGGCTTCGTGGTTGGGACTGCCATTGGTGGCCACTTGGGTGAGAGGGAGCAGAACTAAGAGGGCAACAATGCCACCACCACAGGCGATCGCCGCCCATTCTAGGGGGGTGCGACGGTTGGGGGTTTGGCGTTCAAATTTTGCATAGGTGTGCAGCATGGTTTCAGTCCCTCCTGTGGATTGCTTCCTTCTAGTGTAAATAATTTTGGGGCTAAATTGTATTGTTTGTTACCATTTTTGAAAAAATGGTTTAAATCGATACGGACAGCGATGCCAAAATCATCCTCAAACTGACTGGGGGAGAGAGGGCTGCAACGCTACCGTTACAATTTGTGAAGATGTGTCACAATGAAAATCAGGTTTGCCCTAATTCCCGTTTTTGCACAGATTCACAGATTTAAAGATTTAACCTATGTCCGTTTTGGCTGCGATCGCCGTTTTGGGTTTGCTTATTGTGGTTCATGAATTTGGCCACTTTGCCGCCGCCCGGCTGCAAAATATCCATGTCAACCGCTTTGCCATTGGTTTTGGCCCCGTGCTGTTGCGTTACCAGGGGCCGGTCACGGAATATTCCCTGCGTGCTCTACCCCTGGGGGGATTTGTGGGGTTTCCCGACGATGACCCCGATAGTGAAATTGAGCCGGATGACCCGAACCTACTGCGGAATCGCCCCATTCTGGATCGGGCGATCGTCATGTCTGCCGGTGTAATTGCCAACTTCATCCTCGCCTATTTGCTAATCGTCACCCAAATGGCCACCGTCGGCATTCCCCAAGTCCATTACGATCCCGGCGTAGTCATTCCTGAGGTCATGGTCAATGGCGAAGTCAATGCTGCTCAAATGGCAGGTTTGCAATCCGGTGATATTATCCTTGCCGTCAATCAAGAACCCCTAGAGGCCTCCAGCGAAGCAGTACGCACGCTAATGGAGCGGATCCAAGCCTCCCCCAATCAACCCCTCACCCTCACCGTTAAACACAACCTCGAAACCCTCAACCTCAAAATCACCCCCCAACCGGGAGCCGATGGCGCGGGCAAAATTGGCGTAACCCTTTCCCCCAACCAAACCGTCACCCGCACCCCCGCCAGTCTCCTCACCGCCGTCACCAGTGGCGCAACGGAATTTCAACGGCTGACGGGTCTTGTGTTCCGGGGTTTTGGTTCCCTATTCCTCAATTTCCAAGAAACGGCGGGCCAGGTGGCTAGTCCGGTGAAAATTGTTGAAATTGGGGCCACATTGGCCAATTCCGATCTGAGCAATTTATTTCAGTTTGGGGCGTTGATCAGTATTAACCTGGCGATTTTGAATATTTTGCCCTTGCCGGCCCTTGATGGCGGTCAGTTAGCTTTTTTGATCATCGAAGGGTTGCGGGGTAAGCCGGTGCCGGGTCGGATTCAGGATGGGATTATGCAAACCGGGATTGTCCTGTTGATGGGCTTGGGGGCGTTTTTAATCATCCGCGATACCGCCAACCTCGCGGTGATCCAAGACCTGTTCCAAGAACGTCCCTAGATGGTTAAAGCGAGCCAGAAGCAACGGGCGACGGAACTGCTGTTGCGGTTACATCGCCTCTATCCCGATGCCACCTGTAGCCTGAATTATGGTTCAATCCTTCAGCTTATGGTGGCGACGATTCTTTCTGCCCAATGCACCGATGAGCGGGTGAATCAGGTTACGCCGGCCCTATTTGCGCGGTTTCCTGATGCGATCGCCTTTGCGGGGGGCGATCGCCTTGAAATCGAAACCCTAATCCGCTCCACCGGCTTCTACCGCAACAAAGCCAAGCACATCCAGGGGGCTTGTCAAAAAATCATCACCGACTTTGGCGGCGAAGTCCCCCACACCATGGCCGAACTCCTCACGCTCCCCGGCGTAGCCCGCAAAACCGCCAACGTCGTCCTCGCCCACGGCTTCGGCATCAACCAAGGCGTAACCGTTGATACCCACGTTAAACGCCTTAGCAACCGCCTCGGCCTCACCACCCACAGCGATCCCGTCAAAATTGAGCGGGATTTAATGAAACTCTTGCCCCAACCGGAATGGGAAAACTGGTCAATTCGTCTCATCTACCACGGCCGAGCCTTGTGCAAAGCCCGTCAGCCCAATTGTGAGCAATGCGCCCTCGCTGACCTCTGCCCCAGCGCAATAGCCTAAGCCAATAGATGTAGGGTGGGCAGTGCCCACCTCCGCCTTGCCATTACATTTTGCTCCCCTTCTTCCTGCTGGGAAGAAGGGGCCATCTCTTCCTTCCCCTGATGCCGATGATCCCCCCGGCTACGCCGGCCCCCTTAAAAAGGGGGCTTAATTGCAGAACCTCCCCCAAAAAGGGGCCTAAGTGTAGAACCCCCCCTTTTTAAGGGGGGGCAGGGGGGGATCCCTCTCCAGTCGTTATCAGCGGATGAGGGGCACGATTAAATTAAATCCGCCGATTCATAGAGACGACGCAGGATGGCCAGGATCTTCTTGCCATACTCCAAATCCGAAGACCACCGCCCCGATAACTGCTCCACCAAGGGCGCAATCCCACGGGTCACAAATCGGAACCGGGGATCGACAACATCCTGCACGAGGGGTTCTAAATTGGCATAGGCCTTCAGGTGTTGGATGTGCGCCCGTACCCCGATTTGGGCGCTGGGGAACGTCGCCCCCTGCGCTCCGCCGCCAACGGCCCCTAAATCGGCAAAATTATTCTGAGCCGGTTTCACTTCCCCGCCAAACCGCAGGAAGTTGGTAGCCAGGCACATTTGACAGAAGGCAATATCATAATTAATCCCTTCGACGGTGGCTTCTTCCCGATAAAGTTTGGGCAGATCGGGGAATTCCGCGAGAGCGTTTTCATTGTTGGCCTTGAGGAACATGATCAACTGCACCTCAGAGGTGTTGCCATGGCCGATGATGCGATCGAACATACCGGGGCAAATTTGGGTAATCGATCGCAGCACCACGGTACGGGTGGGATTATCCCAACCGACATTAATCGTGAACTCCCGCAGTTCGATCGCCTTGGCATAGACGACACCGCGATACTGGACGAGGCGGGTTTCGGGGTTTTGGCTTAGATCAACCCCGAGGCGATCGATCAGGTCAATCGGGATAAAGGCATTGTTATTAATTAAAATCCCCTGTTCGCCGTAGTCCTGGCCGTTGATCCGGATATTAATCACGGGATGGCTCTGCTCCACCGAGGGAGCCGTGCCGGTAACTTCCCGACTCCAAGCCTCCAAACCGTCAACAATGCCCAGGGCCATATCCCGCCGTCGGTTCAGGATCAGGGCGCGATC